>NZ_JAQTQR010000001.1 GCF_028712165.1 Sulfuricurvum sp.
GCAAAGAGAATAAATCTTGCGGCAGATTCTAATATTGGAGAATTCAAATGGCTGGAAAACGCTACAAACAACTTAGTGAAAAAATTGATATGGCAAAAAGCTACTCTGTAGCCGATGCTGCAGCTTTCGTAAAAGAGCTTAAATCTGCAAAATTTGACGAAACCGTTGAAATTGCATTAAACCTTGGTGTTGATCCACGTCACGCTGACCAAATGATCCGTGGTGCCGTTGTGCTTCCTCACGGTACAGGAAAAGTGGTTCGTGTTGCGGTTTTCGCAAAAGGGGCTAAAGTAGACGAAGCTAAAGCAGCAGGTGCCGATATCGTGGGTGCTGAAGATTTGGTTGAGCAAATCAAAGCGGGTAACATCAACTTCGATATCGTTGTTGCTGCACCTGATTGTATGGGTCTTGTAGGTCAAGTAGGACGTATCCTCGGGCCAAAAGGGATGATGCCGAATCCTAAGACCGGTACTGTTACTGCGGATATCGCTAAAGCGGTTAGCAATGTTAAAGGCGGACAAGTTAATTTCCGTGTTGATAAAAAAGGGAACATCCATGCCGGTATCGGTAAAGTGAGTTTCGATACAGACAAAATTGCTGAAAACATCAAAGCATTTGTCGGTGCAATCAACCGTGCTAAACCTTCGACTGCAAAAGGTCGCTATATCAAAAATGCCGCTCTTTCATTAACAATGAGCCCGGCGATCAAATTCGAAACACAAGAACTTTTAGACATTCGTTAATAAGGTGTCTAACCGGCAAAGCGTTGCTTTGTCTTTATCTTATGGACTGAAGACAGTAGGGGGCTAAGGCCTTAATCAGAAATCTTCTGCCCCGCTTGAAGTTGTTATGTCTGGAAAGGAGAAACTATGAATAAATCACAGAAATCTGAGATCGTTAATGCTTTGACTACAGAGTTTAAATCTTCTGCAGCAGTTATTATGTGTGATTATCGCGGTTTGGCTGTGTCTGAACTCGAAGCACTCCGTAAAATTGCTCGTGAAAAAGATTCAAAAGTTCAAGTTGTAAAAAATACACTTGCAACAATCGCTTTGAACAATGCTGAGATGAGCGGTATCGAAATTAAAGATACTAACATTTTCGTTTGGGGATCTGATGCAATTGCTGCTTCTAAAACAGCAGTTGATTTCGCAAAATCAAACGATAAATTTGTGATTCGTACGGCGTATATTGACGGCGAAGTCGCTGATGAGAAAAAAGTCCGTGCATTTGCTACCCTACCTGGACGCGAAGAATTGCTTGGAATGCTCGCATCTGTATGGATGGGACCAGTACGCAACTTCACAATCGGACTCGATGCGCTTAAACGCAAAAAAGAAGAAGAAGCAGCGTAAATACTGCTTTGAAAAATCGCTGAATTTGATTTCGGCATAAATAAAAAAAATACCAATAGGAGAATACTATGGCTGTAACTAAAGAAGATGTTCTTGAGTTTATCTCAAACTTGTCTGTCCTCGAGCTTTCTGAGCTTGTAAAAGAATTCGAAGAAAAATTCGGAGTATCTGCTCAACCTGTAGCGGTTGCTGGCGGTGCTGTTGTTGCTGAAGCAGCAGAAGAAAAAACTGAATTCGACGTTATCTTGAAAGACGGTGGTGAGAAAAAAATCAACGTTATTAAAGTAGTACGTGCGATGACTGGTCTTGGTCTTAAAGAGGCTAAAGATGCTGTTGAAGGTGCACCTACAACAATCAAAGAAGGTATCTCTAAACAAGATGCTGAAGCAGCGAAAAAAGAACTTGAAGAAGCTGGTGCTTCTGTCGAAATCAAATAATCATTTTGATCGGAGGCACTTGTGCCTCCACCTCCCACAGGGCACTTTACGAAGCGGATTTTAACTTCTTCGTAAAGTGCCCATACGTCGTTATGGACTCAAGGACGCTTGAGTCATAGACTTTGCACTTATCCCTATGGGATCAAAAACTTCGATTGAGGTAGCCTATGTTAAACACTCTTCACTCCGGAAACCGCTTACGCGTTGATTTCGCGAAAACTCCCCAGCAAATTGAAGTACCGAACTTGTTACAACTTCAACAAAGTTCTTATGAATCCTTTTTGATGTTGGATCAAAAAGACCGATCCAAAAGTGGTATCGAACGTGTATTTCAATCGGTATTTCCGATTCATGATTCTCAAAACCGTCTTTCACTTGAATATTTAGGTTCTGAAGTAGGACGTCCAAAGTACACTGTACGTGAATGTATGGAACGCGGATTGACCTACTCAGTATCATTGCGAATGAAAACACGTCTTATGATTTGGGACCGCGATGAAAATACCAAAGAAAAAACCGGTGTTAAAGATATCAAAGAACAAACCATTTTTATCCGTGATATCCCTCTAATGACGGAACGTACATCGTTTGTCATCAATGGTGTTGAACGTGTCGTTGTAAACCAGTTGCACCGTAGTCCAGGGGTTATTTTTAAAGAAGAAGAATCAACCACTGCCGGAAGTAAAATGATCTTTACCGGACAGATTATTCCTGACCGCGGTTCATGGCTCTATTTTGAGTATGATCCGAAAGATATTCTTTATATGCGTATTAATAAACGCCGTAAAGTTCCTGTCACGATTATGTTCCGTGCACTTGGATACAGCAAACAAGACATTTTAAAAATGTTCTATCCGTTGCAAAAAATCCGTGTAGAAGAGAACAAATATTTGATGGATTTCGATCCTGAACATTTTGCTGGACGTCTTGGATATGATCTCGTTGACAGCGATGGAAAATTATTAGTTGCTGCCGGTAAACGACTTTCTGCGAAAAAAGCGGAAAAATTGATTGCTGATGGTGTTACTGCTATTCAGTACCCGATTGAAACATTGATTGAACGTCATTTGGCAGAGCCGATTATCGATGCGGTAACCGGTGAAGTGATGTTTGATACGATGGCACAGCTTGATGAGACGAAACTCAAAAAGATGATCGAAGCGGGTGTCAAAGAATTTATGATCGCAAATGACCTTGCTGAAGGACATGACAGCTCTATCATCAATGCATTTGCTGCAGATACGGATTCGTTGAAACTTCTTCGTCAAACAGAGATTATTGAAGATGAGAACGACCTTGCTGCGATTCGTATTTACAAAGTAATGCGTCCTGGTGAGCCGGTAACGAAAGAAGCGGCAAAAGTGTTTGTCAACCAACTTTTCTTTGATCCGGAACGTTATGATTTGACACGCGTCGGTCGTATGAAGATGAATCACAAACTCGGACTCAATATTCCTGAATATGTGACCGTTTTGACGAATGAAGATATCATCAACACCGTTAAATACGTTATCAAAGTTAAAAATGGACAAGGTCATATCGATGACCGTGACCACCTCGGTAACCGACGTATCCGTTCAATCGGTGAATTGCTCGGAAATGAGTTACACAACGGTTTGATCAAAATGCAAAAAGCGATCAAAGATAAACTTTCTACGATGAGCGGACCAACCACTGAGTTGATGCCGCATGATTTGATCAATTCAAAAATGATCACCTCTACCATCATGGAATTCTTCAGCGGCGGACAATTGTCACAGTTTATGGACCAAACGAACCCGTTGTCGGAAGTTACCCATAAACGTCGTCTTTCAGCACTCGGAGAAGGCGGTCTTGTCAAAGAACGTGCCGGATTTGAAGTGCGTGACGTTCACCCGACTCACTATGGCCGTATCTGTCCGATTGAGACTCCTGAGGGACAAAACATTGGTTTGATCAATACGTTGGCGACTTATTCAAAAGTTAATGAACACGGATTTATCGAAGCTCCGTATAATGTTGTTAAAGACGGTGTAGTAACGAGCGAAGTTGTTTATTTGACAGCGACACAAGAAGAGGGGAAAGTCATTGCCGCGGCATCTAGCCGTATCGATGAAAACGGAAACTTCTTGGATGATCTAGTTGAAACACGCCAAGACGGTGAATATCCTCTTGTTTCACCAAAAGAGTGTGAACTCCGTGACTTGACTCCGCATATGGTTGTCGGTGTTGCTGCGAGTTTGATTCCGTTCTTGGAACACGATGACGCGAACCGCGCATTGATGGGATCGAACATGCAACGTCAAGCCGTACCTTTGTTGCGTCCTGAAGCACCTATGGTCGGAACAGGAGTTGAAAAACTTGTTGCCCGTGATTCATGGGAGTGTGTAAAAGCGGATCGAAGCGGTATCGTTGAGAAAGTGGATTCTAAACACATTTATGTGATGGGTGAAGATGAAGACGGAACGTTTATTGATTACTATCCGTTGCAAAAAAATCTTCGTACCAACCAAAATACGACGTTCTTGCAAAAACCGATCGTCAAACAAGGGCAATTGGTTACGAAGGGTCAAATCATCGCAGATGGTCCGAATATGGATCAAGGTGAATTGGCACTCGGTATCAACGCACTTGTTGCGTTTATGCCGTGGAACGGATACAACTTCGAGGATGCGATCGTTATGTCAGAGCGTATGATCCGCGAAGACGCATTTACGTCCGTTCATATCTATGAAAAAGAAGCAGAAGCACGCGAGTTGAAACACGGTGTTGAAGAGATTACTCGTGATATTCCAAACGTTCGTGATGATGAACTTTCTCACCTTGATGACAGCGGTATCGTTAAAATCGGTACGTATGTTCAAGGCGGTATGATTCTTGTTGGTAAAGTTTCTCCGAAAGGGGAAGTTAAACCGACTCCTGAAGAACGTCTATTGCGCGCTATCTTTGGTGAAAAAGCGGGTCACGTTGTCAACAAATCTCTCTACTGTACGCCGAGTATGGAAGGGGTTGTTGTAGACGTTAAAGTATTCACGAAAAAAGGATACGATAAAGATCCTCGTACGCTTGAACTCGAAAAACAAGAGCGTGACGAGCTCGAACGCGAACACTACGATCGTCTTTTGATGATCGATAAAGAAGAGATGCTCCGTATCGTCTCTTTGCTCACCAAACATCCGTTGCTCAGTGATGTAAGCATCAATGGTAACGAGTACAAAGCGGGCGAAAACGTTAAAGCGGACGATCTTAAAGAGGTTAACCGTTTTGCAATGAATAATGTCGTTAAAGCATTCAGCGATGATATTCAAGAGAAATACAACCAAACCAAAAACCACTTCCAAAAAGAGAAGAAAAAATTCCGTGACGAACACGAAGAAAAACTCTCTATCTTGGAAAAAGACGACATCCTTCCAAACGGTGTTGTTAAGTTTGTAAAAGTGTATATCGCGACGAAACGTAAACTCAAAGTCGGGGATAAAATGGCGGGACGTCACGGGAATAAAGGTATCGTATCTACGATCGTTCCTCAAGTTGACATGCCGTACATGGCAAACGGACGTTCTGTCGACGTCTGTTTGAATCCGCTCGGGGTTCCGTCTCGTATGAATATCGGGCAAATCCTTGAGATGCACCTTGGTATGGTCGGAAAAGAACTTGGGTTCCAAATCCAAGAAATTTTCGAAGCGAAACAAAAAGAGTTTATCGGCGACTTGCGCGCTAAAATGATCTCATTCGCAGATGTTGCAGGCCTTATGAATGCAGCTAAAGTGCTTGGTGATATGGACGATCAAACCCTTCTCGGGTATGCACAGGACTGGTCAAAAGGGGTTAAATTTGCAACTCCAATTTTCGAAGGGGTTACCGAATCTGAATTTGCAAAACTCTTCGAATTGGCTAAACTTGATGATGATGGTAAAATGGAATTGTACGACGGTAAAACCGGCGATAAAATGAAAGAGCGCGTCAACGTCGGTTATATGTATATGCTCAAACTTCATCACTTGGTTGATGAGAAAGTGCATGCACGTTCAACCGGACCATACTCTCTCGTTACTCAACAACCGGTCGGTGGTAAAGCACTCTTCGGTGGACAACGATTCGGTGAGATGGAGGTATGGGCTCTTGAAGCTTATGGTGCTTCCGCGGTTCTTAAAGAGATGCTAACAATTAAATCGGATGATGTAGACGGACGTGTACGTGCGTATAAAGCAATTACGAAAGGTGAAAGTGTACCGGCATCCGGTATCCCTGAAACACTCTTCGTATTAACAAAAGAGCTCCAATCATTGGCGCTTGATATTGAGATTTTTGACGAGGTGGATGACGATGAGTAAATTAGTACCAGTTGCTGTAACTGAAGATAATCGCCCGGTAGATATTAAACAGATCCAATTCCGACTCGCGTCTCCTGAGAGAATTCTCTCATGGAGTCACGGTGAAGTAAAAAAACCTGAAACCATCAACTATCGTACCCTTAAACCGGAACGTGACGGATTGTTTTGTGCGAAAATTTTCGGACCGGTTCGTGATTACGAATGTTTGTGCGGAAAATACAAAAAAATGCGTTACAAAGGTGTTATTTGCGAAAAATGTGGGGTTGAAGTAACCTCGGCGAAAGTTCGTCGTACCCGTATGGGACACATTGATCTTGTTACTCCGGTAGCGCATATCTGGTATGTCAGTTCACTTCCAAGCCGTATCGGTACATTGCTCGGTGTGAAGATGAAAGACCTTGAGCGCGTATTGTACTATGAAGCCTATATCGTTAAAAGCGGCGGAGAGGCATATTACGACGGCGAACAAACTTCTGCTGTTCTCAAATACGATGTATTGAACGAAGAGCAATATCGTACTCTCGTACAACGTTACGGAGATAGCGGTTTCTCTGCCGAGATGGGTGGATCAGCAGTTCGTGAATTGCTCGATGAGCTTGATCTTGTTGATCTTTTTTCTGCGTTGAAAGAAGAAGTAGCGGGAACAAACTCAGAAGCAAAACGTAAAACGATCGTTAAACGTCTTAAAGTTATTGAATCTTTCCTTAATTCAGGAAATAATCCTGCTTGGATGATGTTGACGGCATTGCCGGTTCTTCCTCCTGAGCTTCGCCCGTTGGTAAGCCTTGACGGCGGAAAGTTCGCGGTATCGGATGTCAATGACCTCTATCGTCGTGTTATCAACCGTAATCAACGTTTGAAACGTCTTATCGAACTTGAAGCACCGGAAATTATTGTTCGTAATGAAAAACGTATGCTTCAAGAAGCGGTTGATGCGTTGTTCGACAACGGTCGTCGTGCGAATGCGGTAAAAGGGGCAAACAAACGTCCTCTTAAATCACTTTCTGAGATTATTAAAGGTAAACAAGGACGTTTCCGTCAAAATCTTCTCGGTAAGCGTGTTGACTTCTCAGGTCGTTCCGTTATCGTCGTCGGGCCTAACCTTCAAATGGATCAATGCGGATTGCCGAAACAAATGGCGTTGGAACTTTTCAAACCTCATTTGATCGCAAAACTCGAAGATAAAGGGTATGCGACCACCGTTAAAGCGGCTAAAAAAATGATCGAAGAGAAAACGAACGAAGTTTGGGAATGTTTAGCGGAAATCGTAGAGGGTTATCCTATTATGCTGAATCGTGCTCCTACGCTTCACAAACTTTCGATTCAAGCGTTTCATCCGAAATTGATCGACGGTAAAGCGATCCAATTGCATCCACTCGTTTGTGCTGCCTTCAATGCGGACTTCGACGGTGACCAAATGGCAGTACACGTTCCGTTGTCTGCTGAAGCGATTGCAGAATGTAAAGTATTGATGCTCTCTTCTATGAACATCTTGCTTCCTGCATCAGGTAAAGCGATTGCGACACCATCACAAGATATGGTCTTGGGTCTTTATTATTTGACACTCGGCAAAAACGATGTGAAGGGTTCAAATAAACTTTTCAGTTGTGTTGATGAGATTATGATTGCTCTAGAGCACAACGCGTTAGATTTACATGCGAAAGTTCGTACCCGTGTTGATGGTCGTGTTATCCACACAACGGCTGGACGCATGATTCTTCAGTCAATCCTTCCGGAATTTGTCCCTGCAGAATTGTGGAACGTCGTGATGAAAAAGAAAAATATCTCTACCCTTGTTGACTATGTCAATAAGCACGGTGGTATTGCTGTAACAGCAGGTTTCTTGGATGATTTGAAAAATCTCGGTTTCCGTTATGCAACGAAATCAGGGGTTTCTATTTCAATCACCGATATTATTATTCCTGAAATGAAAGCGGCATTGATCATTGCGTCTAAAAACCGTGTTAAAGAGATTCAAAAACAGTTCGAAGCGGGTCTATTGACTGAGCAAGAACGTTATAATAAAATCATTGACGTCTGGACCGATACGAATAATACGGTTGCCGGCGGGATGATGGAATTGATTCAAAACGATAAAGCCGGATTCAACTCGATCTTTATGATGGCGGACTCAGGAGCGCGGGGATCTGCGGCTCAAATCCGTCAGCTTGCGGGTATGCGTGGTTTGATGGCGAAACCGGATGGTTCAATTATTGAAACACCGATTATCTCGAACTTTAAAGAGGGTCTAAACGTCCTTGAGTACTTTATTTCAACCCATGGTGCTCGTAAAGGTCTTGCGGATACCGCACTTAAAACAGCGAATGCGGGGTATTTGACTCGTAAGCTCGTTGACGTCGCCCAAAACGTGAAAATTGTTGAACACGACTGCGGAACTCATGAAGGAATTGAACTTACCGATATCTCTGTCGGTAACGAATTGATCGAACCGCTTGAAGACCGTATTTACGGTCGTGTCTTGGCTGAAGATGCAATCGATCCGATTACGAATGAGATTCTTTATTCTGAGGGGACATTGATCGATGAGATCAAAGCCTCTAAAGTAATCGAAGCCGGCATCAAATCCGTTCAAATCCGTACTCCGACAACCTGTAAATCTGAGGGTGGTGTATGTGCCCTTTGTTACGGATTGAACCTCGGAAGCGGCGGAATCGTTAAACGTGGTGAAGCGGTTGGTATTATTGCAGCACAATCAATCGGGGAACCGGGTACTCAGTTGACACTTCGTACCTTCCACGTTGGGGGAACTGCATCGAGTACTCGTGAAGAGCGTCAAGTCATTGCAACGAAAGAGGGATTCATCCGTTATCACAACATGAAAACTTACCTTTCAAAAGAGGGTAAACAAATTGTTGCAAACCGTCGTAATGCTGCGATTCTTTTGGTTGAACCGAAAATCAAAGCTCCGTTTAACGGAACGCTGGAGATTCAAACGATTCATGATGAAATTATCGTAAGCGTTAAAGGTGAAAGCCAAATGGTACGTTATACACTTCGTAAAAACGAAGTGGCTAAACCGAATGAACTTGCAGGTGTAAGCGGTAAAATTGAAGGTAAATTCTTCCTTCCTTATGAATCCGGTACTGTAGTTAAAATGGATGAGTCAATCGTTGAAACAATTAAAGACGGATGGAACGTACCGAACCGTATTCCGTATGCGTCTGAGATTCAAGTGAAAGACGGTGCACCGATCACTCAAAAAATCTATGCAAAAGAGAAAGGGACGGTTAAATACTACCTTCTTAAAGGCGATTATCTTGAGCGTCATTATGAGATCAAAAAAGGTCACAGTGTCGAGGAAAAAGGTCTCTTTGCCGTTGTCGCCGATAGCGAAGAGCGTGAAGCGATCCGTCACTATATCGCACGCGGTTCTGTGATTGAAGTGAGTGATAACGAAGCGGTTAAAGCCGATATGTTGATTGCTAAACCGGTTAAAGAAGAGTCAATTGTCGTTGCAGAATGGGATCCATACTCGAATCCGATTATTTCTGAAACCGATGGTGTCATTACATTTGAAGACATTATTCCGGGTGTAACCGCGTCAGAGCAGTTTGATGAATTGACCGGTAAAACCCGTTTGATGATCAACGAATACGTTGCTCCGGAATTCAAACCGGCAATCGTACTTGCTGCCAATGACGGTTCAGTTATCCGCTATGCGGTAGAACCGAAAACAGCTATTTTTGCCCAAGACCGTGCGGATGTTAAAGTCGCGGACATCTTGGCAAGAACACCGAAAGCACTTCAAAAATCGCGCGATATCACCGGGGGTCTTCCACGGGTTTCTGAGCTTTTCGAAGCACGTAAACCTAAAGAGATCGCTCTTATCGCTGAGCTTGACGGGGTTGTCAGCTTCGGTAAACCGCTTCGTGGTAAAGAACGTATCTTGATCACTTCGGAAAACGGAATGGTTAAAGAATACTTTGTTGATAAAAATCTTGTGGCATTGGTTCATCCGGGTGAGTTCGTTCACGCCGGTGAGCGTTTGACCGACGGTATCGTCAGTTCACATGAAATTTTGAGAATCCTGGGCGTTAAAGCATTGTATAACTATCTTGTCAGCGAAGTACAACAAGTTTATCGCCGTCAAGGGGTTAATATCGCGGACAAACATATCGAAGTTATCTTTACTCAGATGTTGCGTCAGATTAAAATCCTTCGTTCGGGTGACACTAAATTCATCGAGGGTGATGTTGTTTCTAAAGCTCAGTTCAAAGTGGAGAATGAAAAAATTCTTCGTCTTGGCGGTGAGCCGGCGATCGCTGAACCGTATCTTGTAGGTATCACCCGTGCTGCGGTTAGTGCTGATTCGATTATCTCGGCAGCATCGTTCCAAGATACGACTAAAGTATTGACAGAAGCGGCAGTATCTGCGAAAATCGATGATTTGACGGACTTGAAAGAGAATGTCATCATCGGTCGTACGATTCCGGTCGGTACCGGTATCTACAAAGACCAAAAAATGGTTTTCGGAGACTAATTATTTCCTTTTCGGTTACCTGCGAATGCAGGAACCGATTTTCTTCTTCACACTTACAACTTCCTTAAAATAAGCTCAAATTAATCATAAATTAGATACCATTGCGCGTTTATTAGTCCCCCTTTAAGTAGCGGATTAAAATTCTACTGGAACATTTCAACAAAGGAGATTGTGTGCCAACAATCAACCAACTTATTCGTAAAGAGCGACAAGCGGTAGTGAAAAAATCAAAATCACCCGCTTTGGTGTCATGCCCACAACGTCGTGGTGTATGTACTCGTGTATATACTACAACCCCTAAAAAACCGAACTCGGCGCTTCGTAAAGTTGCTAAAGTTCGTTTGACTTCAGGGTTTGAAGTTATTAGTTATATCGGTGGTGAGGGTCACAACTTGCAAGAGCACTCTATTGTTCTTGTTCGTGGTGGTCGTGTAAAAGACTTACCAGGGGTAAAATACCATATCGTACGTGGTGCTCTTGATACTGCAGGTGTTAAAGATCGTAAAGTATCTCGTTCTAAATACGGAACGAAAAAAGCTAAGGCTAAAAAATAATCAATTAGTCTGACAAGATTCGGTTTTTGATGACCGTTTTTTGAGTAAATGAAAAAACATTGAAGGAAACATTATGAGAAGAAGAAAAGCGCCCGTTCGCGAAATTATGCCTGACCCGGTTCATGGTTCAAAAGTATTGACTAAGTTCATTAATAAAATCATGTGGGACGGTAAAAAAAGTACCGCTGAAAAAATCATGTACGGTGCATTGGATATCATGAGTTCACGTGGTGAAAAAACAGGTATTGAAGTATTTAACGCTGCAATTGATAATATCAAACCAGTAATCGAAGTAAAAAGCCGCCGTGTGGGTGGAGCGACCTACCAAGTTCCAGTAGAAGTTCGTCCTGTACGCCAACTTTCTCTTGCTATCCGCTGGTTAACCGATGCGGCACGCAAACGTAACGAGCGCACTATGGCAGAGCGTTTGGCAAATGAATTATCAGATGCTGCAAACGACAAAGGTACAGCATTCAAACGTAAAGAAGATACTTACAAAATGGCTGAAGCGAATAAAGCGTTCGCTCACTATCGCTGGTAAGATATTCGTAACCCTTTGATAACCCTCTCGGGTTATCATTCTCCTATCCACTATAAACTCTATTAAGGGCTATTACATGGCAAGATCCCATAAACTTGAAGACGTAAGAAACATCGGTATCGCCGCTCACATCGACGCGGGTAAAACGACAACAACTGAGCGTATCTTGTTCTACACCGGTGTATCACACAAAATCGGTGAGGTTCACGAAGGTGCTGCAACTATGGACTGGATGGAGCAAGAGCAAGAACGTGGTATTACCATCACTTCTGCTGCGACAACCTGTGAATGGAGCGGCAAACAAATCAATATCATCGACACTCCGGGCCACGTTGACTTCACCATTGAAGTTGAGCGTTCTATGCGTGTACTTGACGGTGCAGTAGCAGTATTCTGTGCAGTTGGTGGGGTTCAACCACAATCTGAAACAGTATGGCGTCAAGCAAACCGTTACGGGGTTCCTCGTATGGTTTTCGTAAACAAAATGGACCGTACCGGAGCTGACTTTTACAATGTAGAAGAACAAATCCGTGCTCGTCTAAAAGCAAATCCGATCGCTATTCAATTACCAA
Source organism: Sulfuricurvum sp. (assembly GCF_028712165.1). Taxonomy (GTDB): domain Bacteria; phylum Campylobacterota; class Campylobacteria; order Campylobacterales; family Sulfurimonadaceae; genus Sulfuricurvum. The sequence goes on from NZ_JAQTQR010000001.1 coordinate 12,274, forward strand.
TCGGTGCAGAAGACGGTTTCAAAGGTATCGTTGACCTCGTTAAGATGAAAGCGATCCTTTGGGATGAAGATGCTGCGATGGGTTCAAACTATCATGAAGCAGAAATTCCTGCTGATATGGTAGAAAAAGCAAATCAATATCGTGCACAAATGATGGAAGCAGCTGCTGAGGGTGACGATTCTTTGATGGAGAAATTCTTCGAAGAAGGTGAACTTAGCAATGAAGAGATCATGCGCGGGATTAAAGCCGGATGTCTCAAAATGGAAATTATTCCTATGACATGCGGTACTGCGTTTAAAAACAAAGGGGTTCAAACTCTTCTTGACGCGGTTGTTGATTATCTTCCATCTCCTTTGGAAGTTGCGGCGATCAAAGGGACTAAAGAGGACGACGAAGAGGTTGAAGTTGAAGTTGAATCACGTGATGATGCTCCATTCGCCGGTCTTGCGTTCAAAATTATGACTGACCCATTTGTTGGACAGCTTACTTTCGTACGTGTTTACCGTGGTGTTCTTGAATCAGGTACCTATGCTTACAATACCATCAAAGGTAAAAAAGAGCGTATCGGTCGTCTTTTGAAAATGCATGCTAATAAACGTGAAGAGATCAAAGAACTTTATGCTGGTGAAATCGGCGCGGTTGTTGGTCTTAAAGATACAACTACCGGAGATACTTTGTGTTCAGAAGCGGATCGTATCGTACTAGAGCGTATGCACTTCCCTGAACCGGTTATCTCGGTTGCGGTTGAGCCTAAAACAAAAGCGGACCAAGAAAAAATGGGTATTGCTCTTGCAAAATTGGCAGCGGAAGATCCATCTTTCCGTGTTCATACAGACGAAGAAACTGGTCAAACAATTATCTCCGGTATGGGTGAGCTTCACCTTGAGATTCTTGTTGACCGTATGTTCCGTGAGTTTAAAGTTGAAGCGGAAGTCGGTGCACCTCAAGTTGCATACCGTGAGTCAATCCGTAACGAAGTTAACCAAGAGTACAAATACGCGAAACAATCAGGTGGACGCGGACAATTCGGTCACGTATATCTACGTATCAAGCCAGGTGTACCTGGAACCGGTTATATCTTCCACAATGAAATCAAAGGTGGGGTTATTCCTAAAGAATATATCCCTGCAGTTGAAAAAGGGTGTAAAGAAGCAATGCAAAAAGGTGTTCTCGCGGGTTACCCGATCGAAGATATCGAAGTTGCATTGTATGACGGTTCATACCATGAGGTTGACTCGAATGAGATGGCATTTAAACTTGCTGCTTCTATGGGCTTCAAAGAGGGTGCACGTAAAGCAAACCCAGCTATCCTTGAACCTATGATGAAAGTAGAAGTTGAAGTTCCTGAGAACTTCATGGGTGACGTTATCGGTGACCTTAACCGCCGTCGCGGACAAGTTAACAACATGGGTGACCGTTCTGGTAACAAAATTGTTGATGCATTCGTACCATTGTCTGAAATGTTCGGTTACTCAACTGACCTTCGTTCAGCAACACAAGGGCGTGCAAGTTATTCTATGGAATTCGATCACTACGAAGAAGTTCCACGTAACGTTGCCGAAGAGATTATCAAAAAGCGTAACAGCTAATTCTTTATTCTCCGTGTGCCTTTTTGGCACACACATTCTTTCCTCCCCTTTTTTTTTATTTTGATATAATCGTTGTATGAGAAAAACAAATATAGTGAGTATTATCTTTTTAGTGATGCTATCGATATCGTCCCTTTTTGCAAAAGAGGTAGTGTATATCGGTGTTTTGGCGCACAAAAACTTTGAAACGACTCAGAGTACATGGGCTCCTACTGCAGAATATTTGAATCAAAAAATCCCTGAATACACATTTGAAATCATCCCTCTGAAATTCGAAGATTTTCCCAAATATCTGCGCGACCAAAAAATTGATTTTGTAGTGACGAATTCTGCCTATTATGTTGAATTGGAGTATCGGTTCGGTATTTCCAGAATCGCAACATTGAAAAATAAGGGGCTCAACGGAAAAGTGCAAACGAAGTTTGGAGGAGTAATATTTACTACGGCATCCAATAAACAAATCAAGCAGCTCGATGATTTGAGTGATAAGCGTTTTGCAGCCGTGAATAAAGATTCCTTTGGCGGCTGGATCATGGCGTTGCGGGAGTTGCATGAGAATCATATACGGTTAGATCCGCATAAAGTAGTATTTTACGGAACACATGAAGCGGTTGTTCATGCTGTTGAGCGAGGCGAAGCCGATGTCGGGACGGTTCGCACCGATACGTTGGAGCGAATGGCAAAAGAGGGCAAAATTGATATCAATAATTTTACGGTTATCAGCCCTAAAAACTATCCTGATTTTTTTTACCAAACCAGTACAAGGCTCTATCCGGAATGGCCATTTGCGACTACGAAACATACCCCGGACTCTTTGGCAGAGAAAGTCGCCGTTGCTCTTATATCGATGCCGGAAAATTCGGATGCGGCAATCGCGTCCAACAGCCTCGGATGGACGATTCCGCTTGATTACCAAAGCATTCATGAATGTCTCAAAGAACTGGAACTCGGACCTTACGGATATCTTAAAAAAGCTGCCCTTTCGTATTTTATAGAAAAATACGGGGCATACATTCTGATCGGTATCTTAGTATTGATCCTATCTCTGATTGTGTTGGCGTATATTGCCAAAATGAATGCACAGCTGCGAGAGACAAAAGATGCACTCAAAGAGATCAATATATCGTTAGAAGAGAGAGTGACAGAGAAAACACAGCATCTGTACGAAAAAACTCTTATGCTGGAAAAAGCATATCTCAACGAAAAAAATCTCAGAAGTATCCTAAGAACGGTTGCGGATGTTAATCAGATGCTTATAACTTCCCGTAGCAAAGAAGAACTTATTGACAAAGCAACTTTGTGTTTGAGCTCTAATGAAGTGTTTAAAAGTGCCAAAATTGCAGTAGTGATTAAGGGTGAACTGAGGGTTATGGCTGCATACGGAGTCGGTGATATTAAAAGTGTGACTGCAGTTGATCAAAAAGCGTATGATGAGGGTAAATCGGTAATGATTACCCGTTTTGATGAGAACGTTCCCGATGAGTGCCGGGAAAATGCGCAACTTTATGGAATAAAAGGGATTTATGCCTTGCCTCTAAAGCGGAGTACGTATACGGAAGAGGTAATCGGTGTTTTGACAATATGCACCGGTCACGAGAAGGGGTTTAGTCTCGAAGAACAAAATATGATCGAAGAACTCGCAGGGGATATCGGATTTGCATTTCACTCCTTTTCTCAAAATGAGCATATTGATATGCTGCATGAGGAACAGATCCGAAATTATCAAAATTTTATCGAAGCACTGGTCAATATGATCGAACAGCGTGATACCTATACGGCCGGACATACTCAAAGAGTAGCTCGTTATTGTGAGTTGATAGCCCGAGAAATGGAACTTCCTGAAAAAGAAATTCAACAGTTGGTTGAGGCAGCTAAGCTGCATGATATCGGAAAAGTGGTTACTCCCGATTCTGTTTTGCTCAAGCCAGGACGTTTGAGCCCTTTGGAATATGAACTCATTAAAGAACATGTCACCGCTGGTTATGAGGTTCTTTCAACGGTCCATTTTTATCAAGAGCTCGCAGAGATCATGCTTGATCACCATGAACGCTACGACGGAAGCGGTTACCCTAATGGTAAAAAAGGGGGTGAAATCCCATTATTGGGGCATATTCTTGCGGTTGCCGATTCGTTTGATGCCATGACAACCAACCGTATCTATAAACCGAGAAAAGAGGTTCACGAGTCGTTAATAGAGCTGAATGAACTGAGTGGTATTTTGTACCATCCGGCAGTGGTCAATGCTGCATGCAAAGTACTTGCAGGGCTAACCATCGATACGAGCATCAGTCAAATAGGTTCCAGCGCTCTCGAAGAAGAGCGAGTCAGCTACTTTTTTAAAGACAGATTGACAAAACTCTATAATGAAGACTATTTTATGATGATGATTAATGGACGTACCAAACATACTCAGCCTGAAACACTCGATATTATTTCACTGTCCGATTTTCATCACTATAATAAACAATATGGATGGGAGAAAGGTAATGAACTGATAGGAGAATTCGCTGCTTATTTGTCTGAAAAACTGCCGGAAGATATTATTTTCAGAATATGGGGTGATCGATTTGCTATTGCGGATTTTAAAGGGGATATGGAGTCTTTGTTAAGGGATTCCCCATTAACTGCCAGCGGTGTTCATGCTAAAACGAAAAAAATTACGTCAAGTGTTGAAAATTTACAGGTATTAATGCGTGAAGAGACAGCAGAAATCTAACCTAAAACACTCCATTGGCTTTCAACTAGCAATCTCTCATCACTGTAAATTCGTCCGATAAATTCATCGCCTGTTTTGTACGTATTTACCCCTTTAGGGGTTCCGCTCATAATGATATCACCGTCTTCAAAACTCATAAAACTTTTTATCTCTTCGATCATTTCCAGCGGTTTATAAATCATCAGTTCATAGGTTGCTTCCTGCGTCAATACGCCATTGATATGCAACGTCATACGCAATGATTCCAGCGGTGCATCAAAAGGGACAAAATCACCTAATACGCACGAGCCGTCAAACCCTTTGGCTCTCTCCCATGGAAGCCCTTTGGCTTTGAGATGGTTTTGGATATCGGCCTTGGTAAGGTCAAGGCCGAATCCGATTCCGGCTATTTTGTCCTCTATAATCAAAAAGCATATTTCCCCCTCAAAACGGGTGTCGGTAGAGATAAAACGGAGGGTATCGGTGATGGCAGAGTTGGGTTTGTTGAAAACGACCATGGAAGAGGGGATTTCATTGTTCAGTTCATGGATATGCTCGACGTAGTTGCGCCCGATGCAAACGATTTTAGATGGGGCAATCAGGGTATCGTTAAAGAGAAGTGTTTTCATTTTTGAATTCCGTTGATTATTTTTTTGACTTCATCAGGTTTGAAATATTTTTGATAAGTAGCATCATCGATTGGATTTCCTGATAGGTCGGTTAAAAACATTCTGCCATTAGTCGATGCATTGAAATATCCCTGTGGTGTTAGAATAATCCATTCGCCGTTGTCATAAGCCTGTAGAATTGCTAATTCTTTTCCAGTGACGGTTTCAAAAACTTTGATGGCATTTTCAGCTGTAGAAAGGAAAAAATACCGATCATCGTTGCTAAACTGACGAAGCATTCCATAGCTTGTCGGATAGGTAAACTCGTATTCATATTGAGATGTTTTGAGATTGAGAAGGCGAATTTTACCCTCTTTTTTGTACTCTTCCTGGGTAATGAGCATGTAATTGCCGTCGTGGGAAAGTTCATGTCGATAGGGAATTCCATGCAACATTTTCGTGCCTCTAGGTTCATTTTGAATATTGTTCCATAGGATGGCACTATTTTGACGATCACGGGATAGGAGCTGATGTTTATTTGGTAAAATTTCCAGGCTTTGGATGCTTTGTTCATGTCCAAGCAGTCTAAAGCGCTCAAGACCATTACGAACATCCCACAAACTAACGCTACCGTCATTTTCACCAAGAATAATATAATTAGAATCTGGGACAACTACAAAAGTAGTTGCAAGCCGTGGAAGGGAGCGTTCCAAAATACCGGTTTTTAAATTCCAGATGTTTATGCTTCCTTGTTCTGGACGCCATCCATAGCCGTCAGTATTGCTTCCATCGGGAAGACGATTAAGAGATATTATGTATTTTCCGTCTGTAGAAAGTTGAAATGGATTTGAGTTACCACTTGGATTTGGAATCGTATAATCGAGTTTGGACTGATTAACATCCCATACCATAATATTGCGTTCTAAATTTGCTGAAGCAACGATTTTAGATTCGTCAGGTGAGAGTTCGACTTGGATGGAGCTAGTTGGATGGGATGTCTGTCCTCCTCCGAAACGGGCTAGTTCTTTTTGCTCTAAAAGGTCATAAAGAAGGACCTCATTTCCTCGTGTACCCAAGGCAACCCGTTTACCATCTGAGAAATATCGAGTTTGATAAATGGTTTCTTTGTAGGTATTTTGATTTTGGGCAGATTGCATAACAGTTGCATTTTGTAAATCGAAAGCAAGCGAAGGAGTGACTTGGAATTGCTTGTCTTGTTTTTTGGATTCAGAAAAAGAGATGATGGATGTAGGATTATAATTTAATCGTATCAATTTCTCCGGATGTGCAAGTTCAAAAAGATACAGTGCAGAGGTATCTAGGGAAGTTTTATGATGAAATGCGGCATAGGTATTGGTAAGAACGAGAGATTCAAAAATTCGATTGAGTGAAATCGAATGAGAATAAACTTTAGTCCCCGATTTCAGATTCCACACATGAAATTCTTTTTGTGCTAACTCTACGGCAAAAGTTTGATCCGGTGAATAGTAGATCTCATTACGTGAAGTGTTGAGTTCTGCAGGGAGATTTGCTGGATGTTTGACCACCCGCTTCCATGCATATACTCGTTCTGGTGGTGTAGGAGTTGGAGTGATGTCTTGACCGGTTTTAATGTTAAAAGCGGCAGTTTGACCATCCGTATTTTCATAATGAAATGGGGTGTTTTCAGGGATAATGTTTAATCCACTTGACCAATGAATTTTTCGCACATTGACAGTATAGAGAAGTTTGTTTTGAATTAAATCCCAGCATATGAGAGGTGTATGGTAATTGAATATAAATAACTTTTTGTCATCATCTGTGATTACTAAACTGCTAACACGTTCGTAAGGTAACGAATAGATTATTTTCTTTGTTTGAATGTCTATTATCTCCAAAGGTCTATTATTATCAAAAAGCATGATCCAGTTCTTATGAAAAAATGATCGGCGACCATCTGTCTTGAGTGTATAAATTTCTTTTTGCGATTGTATATCATAAACACGGATGTCTTTACTCGTACGCGTCATTAGATATTTTTGATCAGGTGTAAAAGCCATGTCGTAAATATTTTCAGGGATATGAGACTTGATCTCAAATTTCGATTTCTCTTGAATGATAGATTTTGGAGATTTGAATGATGGTGTTTGTGCTTTTTCAAGCTCTTCTTTAGTCGATTTGGTGATACATGTCCATCGATTATTTATCCATTCGAGCGTGCCATTATATTTTTGACATTGTTTTTGTTGTTTGTCGTCATCATTTGGCCTATCTTTAGGAATGCTTACTGGGTTGATGCAATGCCACTGATTTTTAATTTTTATATGCTGATATCCTCTTGTGATACACTTGGGTATTGGAAATGGATTAGTCAAATTGTCTGTATATGTTTCAATGATTTCAAAACATTGTGCAACGTTTTGATTGCCATATTTTCCATAAAGAAAGCCATGCTTTTCGCAAGATAATTGATCCTCTAGTTCATTGGCATACAGTGATAAACTCACTAAAATAGATATTAAAATCCAGTTAAATCTATGTTGCATCGGACACCTTTACACATCATTGTATTAAAATCATAAAGTGCGGAGTGACCTAAATTACCGGTTGGCATGGAAACTCCTTTTTCGAGGAAAAAAGTTGCTGAATTCCCTCCATATAACCCTTCTGGTAAGCTAAAAGGTTTCAAAATAACGAAACCTTTAAATACGTGAGGTTTACTCTTATTCGGATTTGGTGTGGCAACTTTAGGAAGATTTTTATTTTTAGGAAGATTTTCTAACCATCTATTAAGGTCTTCAGGTGTTACAGCCCGAAGGATACCTTTGCTTACGGCATCATAGAGAGCTTCATCTTTTTGTAGAGGAGCGTCTTGATGGTTTAGTGATGCTATAGGGGTGTCAGCTGAGGTATACAACATCTCTTGATCACTAATAGGATCACCTATAAAAATATAACCGTCTTTGGCATAATAGACGCTATCGACATTTTTGTGGAACAGTTTATTTGAGAGAGGATTTACACGGCTGAGAGATTTTTCTTCAATTGTAAAGCTACCGCAGCCGTAGTTTTTCTCAATCGAAATAGTTTTAATCGGCACTGTTTTTGGAAGTCCTGAAATAGCCTGTGTATGGTAGCCCATGATATAAGCCGCTTCGATTTTTGTTCCTTCTGTCCATGAAACATCCCAAATGGCTGCATCATATGAACCAAAAATTAAAGCAACCGGTTTTTTTGGAGAATTGACAATCACGCGAAAGATGGAAGCGTTTTCCCCTTTTTCTCCGATACGATAATCAGATCCCATCCCTCTGTAAGCTCCTGCTGCGAAAACCGTCATGTTTTTTGGAAATATTCTATCAAAACCGCATTCGGTATCTTGCCCTGTAAATTGAATGATTTTTGTTTTACTTTCGGCTGTGATTTTTTTGATTTTTTGAGAGAGTTCAAGATTTCGTTGTTGGTACACATCGATTAAACATTCACAGTCATTTCCTTTGCACAATTGTTTTGTAGATGAAGACCAGTTTTGATTGTTTTCACGAAATTGTTTAAGTTCATAGTTATCTAAAAGATTGAGTAGTTTGTTAGATTGTGAGGATTGTTTTTGTTGAAGGAGTGTATACAGCGGATCTGTACATGTTTGCAATTCCCCATGAGCTAAAGATAAAATGGAAATAAGTACAAAAGGGATGAAACGCATTCGAACTCTTTTTTGTTTAGTCTAGCATAAAATAGTTAAATTATATGTTGATATGTTTTATTTATAAAGCTCTACATTGCGGGACTTTATCCTCTTCAGGTCTTTCAAGAAACTCAAGAGTGAGGCTGTAATCGACTTTGGACGGAATAAAAAGGGAAGCATTATAGTGGACGGTATTCATGTTAATCTCGTATTAATACTTTTCAGTAAGGTTCGTGATATGATAACGTATATAAGGGGTTCATATGCAACGAAAATTTTCATCTTCATTTAGAATTTGGCATTGGTTACAGGCAATTGCCATGTTTGGACTTTTCATCACCGTCGTATTGCGTGAGAGTGTTATGCACAAATCTCAGATAGGTTCGATCGTCAAAACGAAACTTGCTGAAATCGGGACAGTTATTACGGATGAACAGGCAGTGGTTATTGGAAAAGCAGTGAGAAGTCCGATGTGGGATTGGCATATATATTTAGGGATCGCGGTAGCCATATTGCTGGTGTGGCGAATTGCATTGGTGATTAAAAACGGGTTTGGCTTTGATGAAAATCCGCATATGCAAAAGGTTTATAAGCTTTATAAGGCAGTATATCTACTTTTGGCGATTATGTCTCTCAGCGGCCTAACTCTCTATTGGAAGCTTGCAGGCTCAGCCAAGGATACGGTAGAGACTGTTCATATGTATCTTGGATGGAGTTTATTTGCTTTTATAGCCGTTCATCTTATCGGAGTTGTTCTTGCTGAAAAAAGTGATCAAAGCGGTCTTGTTTCACGAATGATTAACGGAGCGGAATAAATCGATCCCATAGTGCTTGTTCATCTTCTTCCGGACGCCCTTTCAGATAGAGAGAAGGGGTGTAATCGATTTTATACGTTAAGCTTTGGCACCCTTCGACGTAGTATCCCAGATAGATCCATTTGCGGTTTAGACGGCGGGCAAATTCGATCTGTTGCAGCAGTGTATAGCGACCGAGTGACTGGGCGTTGTATTCGGGATCGTAGTAGCAATAGAGGGCACTTATCCCCTCATCTAATATATCGATCAGATCCACAGCTATTAGTTTGTCTTTGTCAAAATAGAGTACCTCATAGCCGAAATCACCATGTCCGTGGACGAAAGATGCATAATAGTTTTTCGGATCGCTTTTAGGGGCATCCCAGGCACGTGTATGATGTTTGTAGCGGTGGTATCGATCAAAAAGCGACAGATGATCCCGCGTAAGGGTCGGTTGACGGATAACGGTAGTTAGATGGGCATTTTTGCGGAGGATTCGTCGTTCGGACTTACTGAAAGTGTAATTTTCAACATCAATTTTGAGGCTTTCACAGGCACGGCATTCAGAACAGATCGGACGAAAGTACATCGCACCGAAGCGTCGCCAACCCCGTAAAATGAGATTTTCGCATTGCTCTTTGGTGCACTCTTGGATGACTTTATAATGGATGGTTTGGGAGTTGCCCGAAATATAAGAGCACGGCTCGTGGAGCGCACACTCTTTGAGGATGGTATTTTGATTATTCGTCGTCATCTTTGCGGCTAAGAGAGATTAGGACACCTTCGATCATTTCATCGATATCTCCATCGAGAATGGCGCTGATATTGGAATACGGGATTCCGGAACGGGTGTCTTTGACTTGTTGATACGGAGCAAGGACGTAGGAGCGGATTTGATGGCCCCAGCCGTTTTCGCTTTTTTCGATTCCGTCAACTGCCGCTTGCTTTTTCTCCATTTCAAGTTCATAAAGGCGGGATTTGAGCATTTTGAAAGCAGTCGCTTTGTTTTTATGCTGTGAACGGTCATTTTGACACTGTACAACGATCCCGGATGGGATATGGGTGATACGGATCGCCGATTCGGTTTTATTGACGTGCTGACCCCCTGCGCCGGATGCACGGTAGGTATCGATACGGATGTCGCGGTCTTCGATTTCGATATCGATATCATCGTCAAGTTCCGGAGAAACCATGACCGAGGTAAAACTGGTATGACGTTTCGCCGCAGAATCGTACGGGCTGATACGAACGAGACGGTGGATTCCGTTTTCGTTTTTGAGATATCCGTAAACATTGACCCCTTTGATAAGGAGCGCGGCATCTTTGATTCCTGCTTCATCACCGGATTGGTAGTCGAGCATTTCGACCGTGAAGTCACGTCGCTCTGCCCAACGGGTGTACATACGAAGCAGCATCGACGCCCAGTCTTGAGACTCGGTTCCACCCGCTCCCGGATGGATGGTAACAATGGCATTGTGGCTGTCGTGTTCCCCTGAGAGGAGAACTTCAACTTCCATTGATTTTACATTATTTTCTAATGCACCTGCATCGGCAAAGAGCGATTCAATCGTCTCTTCGTCCCCTTCGTCTTTTGCCATATCATACAGATCGACGGCATCGCCGAGGGTATTAAAGGTTTTAGAGTATTTGGCCAGACGACGTTCAAGCTGCGTTTTCTCTTTTTGGATGACTCCGGCAGCTGTTGCATCGTTCCAAAAGCCATCGGAATTTTCGAGGGCTTCGATCTCGCCGAGGCGCTTGGTGATCTCCTGTGGACGTACGACATCAGTGACGTTTTGCATCTTAATCGTCAAGGTTTTAAGTAATTCGGTATATTCGTAATGATCCACGTATTTATTCCTGTGGTTGTATTATAATTGCGATTATATTCTAAAGAGGCTAAAACGATGATTATCGCACGTTCACGGCAAGAACTTCAAGCTGCGCTTGATACTAAGAGAGGCTCGATCGGATTTGTCCCGACGATGGGTGCGCTTCATATCGGTCATCGAACGTTGATTGAAGCCGCACGACGTGAGAATGAGACGGTAGTTGTCTCTATTTTCGTTAATCCGACACAGTTCCTGCCGGGAGAAGATTTGAGCAAATATCCCCGTCGTGAGGAAGCCGATTTTAAAATTTGCGAGCTCAGCGGAGTGGATGTATTGTTTTATCCCGATGTAGCAGGAATGTACGAAACCGATGAGGTACGCGTTTGTGCTCCCGATGTGCGAGGATTTATTCTTGAAGGTGCATCTCGTCCAGGGCATTTCGACGGAGTGCTGACGGTGGTGATGAAATTGCTGAATATGGTGCGTCCGAGTCGTGTCTATTTTGGAAAAAAAGATGCGCAGCAGTTGGCGTTGATTACACAGATGGTTGACAATCTTTTTATGGATGTCAAGATTATCCCGATGGAGACAGTTCGGGAAAAAGACGGATTGGCACTGAGCAGTCGAAATGTTTATCTGGATGAGAAACAACGGGTAGAAGCATTGAAACTTTCCGCGTCACTGAAAGAGGCAACGAAGATGGTCATGCAGGGCAATTTGGATGCAGAAAAGATTAAAGCGGCCATGATGAATCTCCTTCAGCCGTTAGACGTGGAGTATGTCGCAATCGTGAACCGTCAGTTCGAATCGATCAAAGAGGTAGTGATCGGCAATACGATCGTATTGGTCGCAGCACGCGTCGGGACAACCCGTCTGATCGATAACGTATGGATGTAACAGTGAAAAAGCAGTGCCTTATCCTCCTCGCAGGGTTGCTGATAGGAGGGTGTGCTCCTAAAATCGGACAGGATATTCTCATCGAGCCTCAGGGAAATATACGGTTTGAGAATTCGGGTTCTCAAATCATGATGGGAATTTTGACCCTCTTGGGGGTTGGAAATGAAAAGGAACCTCTCAGGCTGGGAAGTGATCTGAAAGTGACTAACAAGTGGCACAGTGATTTAAAACTGATTTCCCTCACGTATACTCTTGAAGATGAGAATGAGGAGATTGTAAAAGGGGAAGCTATCATAGAGAAAAATAAATCTATTGTAGTAGAATCCGGCAAAGATAAGATAATCCCTCTGGTGTTTGCAATCGATTCCAAGTCTTTAAATTCCAATCGAATGATCGGGATATTTCAATCCAAGCGCAAACTGATTCTCCGGGGAGATGCCGTTATCGAAGTATGGGGGATTCAGCACCATTACCCGTTTGAAAAAGAGGTGACGAAGCTGATCGTTAAAGCGCTTAAAGCGGGTGTGTAGGAGTGGGTTCTGCCGCTGCTGCTGCCGCTGCAGCGGGATCGACTGTTAGAAATTTTTCTTCGATCATCATATCTACAATCGCTTTGAATACAGGTACGGAAGTGATAGAAGCAAAATAGACGGTACGCGGATTGTTGACCATGATACCGATGGTGTAGTTGTGCTTTCCGTCGTTGGCAAATCCGATAAACGAAGTATGATAGTTGTTGCTGTATCCTCCGTTTTTGGCAATATGTGCCGTCCCTGTTTTTCCTCCAACCTCGATTCCCGGTGTTTTTGCGACTGTTCCGGTTCCTTCATTGACGGTTTTGATTAAAATGCGTTTCATTTGTTCCGCAGTTGCAGGGGAAATGACTTGAATAGGAGCTTGAACCTGCATCGGAATGACGCGTCCGTTGTCATCGATCAAGGAATCAACAACCATCGGATTGATCAATTTTCCTCCGTTATTAAAGACATTAAATGCTTTGACCAGCTGCATCGCATTGGCACGCATACCGTATCCGTAGGCCGTGATCGCTTTGTAGAGGTAGTTGTTTAACTGTGCTGAACTAGGGACAGACCCCCGTTTTTCATAAGGGAGATCGATACCGCTGAAGTGGGTAAATCCGAAGCGTTTGAGTCCTTCGGTAAATTCGACACCGTTTAATTTTTGAGCCAGTTGGGCAATACCGATATTGGAAGAATAGACGATAACGTCTTCGGCGCTGAGCATACTGAATTTATGTTCATCTTTAATTGTTTTCCGCCCCATAGTATAACTTCCGTTATGGCCGTTGACCATGTCATACGGGTTGATGAGATGCTGCTCAAGAAGCAGGGAAAAGATGACCGGTTTGATTACAGACCCCGGTTCATAGCTGTATTCGATTGCATTGGTGTTGAGTGAAGGATAATCTTCTTTGGTAATATGGCTGGGGTCAAAACGGTTTGAACTTGCCAAAGCAAGAATTTTACCGCTCTTAGAATCCATAACAGTGGCGATGATCTCATCGGCTTGAAGCTTATCTTTAATCCTATCGGTGATCGCTTCGACACGTGCTTGTAAGGCGATCGGTATGTTGAGCTTGATATTTAGTCCGTTGATCTGACGTTTGAAGTCACTTTTTTTATTTAAAATCAAATAACCGTTGACATCACGCAGTGCTTTTTGGGTTCGGTTTTGCTGCGGATTGAGCTCTTCATCAAAAAATTTCTCTAATCCTTTGATCCCGTAAACGCGGGTATAACCGTCTTCTTCAATTTTTCTCGGGTATCCCAAGAGGGGGGTGAGAAGTTTGCCGTAAGGATATTCGCGTGCTTCACCGCTCTCGATGATACTGAGTCCTTGGAGAATTCGATCGCCATCGGGTGTTTCGTATTCGATAAATACGTGGAGGCGGCGCAATTCAAATGCGAGTGTTTTAAGGTACATCGCTTCTTTCGGACTGATATGGTAGCTCAGTGTTACGGAACCTTTACGGGTATGGAGACGTTGACGGATCTCTTCGGGAGAAATACCGCTGTAGATACTGAAAAGCTGTATAAAGAGTTCTTCTTTACCCGGATCGATGTTGCGTGTATTGACTACCGCTTTATACAGTTTTTGGGTTGTCGCGATGTGAAATCCATCCGCACTGATAATGGATCCGCGCTGCGCTTTGCCTGATTCTTCAGAGTAAATAGAGGGGATGGCACGAGTGTGTACGGCAGTGTAAAGCATAACCGCCAAAAAGATGACGAAGCCGAACATTAAAACGAGAAAAAGTGCTAATATCTTTTTTGATTTATTGGAATGGCGCATAGAGTAAGGCTAAATCACATTTGCGTTCGTGTGATTTCTTTATAAGCATTGAGCGCCTTGTTCCGTACTTCAAGCATCAGTTTCATACTGATTTCGGCTTTGTCGATGGCGATTGCGGCTTGATGAAGATCTTTGACCGAACCTGTCGCGATATCGCTCATCGCTTTTTCGCTGTCAACTTGCATTTGGTTGACATTGCCGAGAGCATTTTTAAGTTCTTGAGCAAAATCGGTCCCTCCGCCTTCGACGGCATTGCCGCTTTTGTTGGCCAGCAGATCGGCGGTGGAGAGAGATTTTATCGATTGAATAGTGGCCATAATAGTTTGTCCTTACTTAGTTCTGCAATATACTTATGGCGCTTCCCGCCATATTTTTTGCACTTTCAAATGCGGCTACGTTCGCTTGATAGGAGCGTGTTGCTTCTACTAAATCGGCCATTTCGATGACAGGATTAATATTTGGATATGCAACGTACCCTTTTGCATCCGCATCCGGATGAGAGGGATCGTATTTCATTTTAGGTGCCGAATCGTCACGTGTAATTTTATCCACGACGACACTCATGATAGCAGGGTTGGCTTTGAGCCCGGATAACCCTTCTTTTAGCGGATCGCTATAGCTAAGCGCGGAAGTTTGTTCTTCCAATGCTTTATTGTAAACGCTGTTGAAATCCACCGCTTTAAAGACAACCTCTTGACGGCGATAAGGTCCACCTTCATCGGTTCGTGTTGTTTGGGCATTTGCGATATTGGAACTGATAGTGTTGACGCGAACACGTTGAGCGGAGAGCCCGTAGCCGCTGATATCAAAGCTGTCTAAAAATGCCATGGATTATCCTTACGATGTTTTTGCAGAAGCGTCGATGACACTTTTGAAAATAGCGGAATCTTTTTTAAGTGCGGCAGTCAGGGCATTAAACATGGTCGAGTTTTTTGCCATTTCTGTCGTTTCCACATCTAAATCAACGCTGTTCCCGTCATTACGCGCCATATGACCGTCACGGAAAAAGGTAGTCGGTTTACTGTTGCTTGCATTCTCAGTTCCATCCAAATGTGCACCGTTGGTTCGGGCCATCGTAAGAGTTTGAGATTTGTCTGCAAAGATCGTAGCACTTTTTTGTGCCAGAACCTCTTCGAAACGGAGATCTCTCGGGCGATAATAAGGGGTATCGGCATTCGCAATATTTCCGGCGATCATATCTTGACGTGCCGCACGGTAATCCATCGCGCTTTCCATCAAATCATGTGCTAGTGAAATATTGATTCCCATTTTATCCCCTTTCTCTAAAGAACTGTTTATTTGGCTCAAGCAAAAAACATTCCAATCGCTTTTTATCGAACTCTATTCTAAAGAACGATATACTATTGACAAATTATACATCAACTATTAAATTTTTCTGCCTCGTAAGAGATTAGCTTTAGTGCCGAAGCGGCTAGCATTGCTATTTTGGGATGTGCTCCAGGATAGCGTTTAATATTAAGTAGTAATAAAAATGCCTGATAAAAAATTATTTCTATTAACAACAGCTCTGATTACGATAGGAATAATCTGTTCCTATACGCTCTCAGCCTATACGGTTATTTTATTTGAATACGATGATTTTCACTTCGTAATACGTGAATTGATTGTCGGAATTTTTTCTATTGTACTTATGTGGTTTCTAGCACAGTTAGACCCTGATATCTGGCTGCATCGTCTGGGATTGGGGCTGTTTTTTGGCGGGATAGCATTGATGCTGATCATGCCTTTTCTCCCTGCATCGTTGGTAAGCGAAGTGGGCGGGGCGAAGCGTTGGATCAAATTATTCGGCTTTTCACTGGCTCCGGTTGAATATTTTAAAATCGGATTTGTCTACTTTTTGGCGTGGAGTTTTTCGCGTAAACTGGGGCACCACGATAATATGGGAGTTGTGGAAGAGTTTAAACGCTTTTTCCCGTATGCGGCGATTTTTATTTTGGTAATGTTTTTGATCGCATTTTTACAAAATGACTTGGGTCAGGTTATCGTTTTGGCATTGACTTTAGCCTTCATGCTCTTTTTTGCCGGGAGCAGTTTTCGCTTTTTTATGACTCTAATCGGAGGCTCTGTCTCGTTTTTCCTCTTTTTTATTCTCACTTCCGAGCATAGGATCAATCGGATTCTATCATGGTGGGCGACGGCGCAGAGTACGGTTTTGGCTTTTTTCCCCGAATCGATTGCCAAACATTTGCGGATTGAAAACGGTGAAGAAGCCTATCAGATCGGACATTCGCTCAATGCAATCCATAACGGAGGCATTTTCGGCACCGGTTTGGGCGGCGGAACGTTTAAGCTCGGATTTTTGAGTGAGGTACATACCGACTTTGTTTTGGCCGGGATCGCCGAGGAGTTTGGATTTATAGGGGTTTTGGGTGTAGTAATTATATTTGCAATGATACTGCATCGTCTTTTTAAAATCGCTAATCGCTCCCATAATGACACGGCATATTTGTTTAGTTTAGGAGTAGGGCTGTTGATCACGTTTGCATTTATGGTTAATGCGTACGGTATCAGTGGATTAACTCCGATCAAAGGGATTTCGGTACCATTTTTGAGTTACGGCGGATCGACGATGATGGCTTCGGCGATTGGTATCGGGATGGTATTGATGCTGTCTAAAAAAATTACGTATAAATCAGGTGATAAGAAATGATAAAAGCACACAAGTGTGCGTGGGCACTCTGCCGAAGAGAACTTAGCGTTAGCGTAGGCATCGGGATGTATTCCGATGGCGTTAGGAAAAACAAATGAATATCATCTTTACGGGCGGTGGAACAGGGGGACATCTTGTTATTGCCCTCTCATTGGCAGAGACGGCAAAAGCACGAGGACATCGGGTTGTCTTTATCGGTTCACAATCAGGTCAGGATCATCAATGGTTCGGAGACAGTCCCCTTTTTGAAAATGCCCATTTTTTAGATACGACCGGGGTTGTCAATAAAAAAGGGTTGGGAAAACTCGGTGCATTGTGGAAAGTTTTGAAAGCTCTGATCCGCTCGCGTTCCCTTATCCGAGAATTTGGTGCCGATGCGGTAGTGAGTGTCGGAGGATTTTCGGCGGCACCTGCAGCACTGGCTGCGGTTGTATCGGGTATCCCTTTGTATATTCATGAACAAAATGCGATTACGGGCAAGCTCAATCGGTTGCTTCGCTCTTATGCGAAGGGGTTTTTCAGCTCCTACGAAGAGGGTGAATTTCATTGCGATTATCCGGTCAACGAACGCTATTTCCAAAATGCCCGAATACGACAAGATGTGAAAACCGTGATTTTTTTAGGCGGATCGCAAGGGGCGAAATTCATCAACGATTTAGCTCTTGAGATTGCACCGTGGCTGAGTGAGAAAGGGATACATATTATCCATCAGTGCGGTGTTAAAGAAGAAGAGAGAGTAAAATCAGCGTACCATGAATTGGGCATTGAAGCTGAAGTATACGGGTTTACTACTCAGATTACAGAACTGATAGAACGAAGCGATTTTGCGGTGAGCCGTTCTGGAGCGAGTACCTTATGGGAACTTTGTGCGGCAGGTGTTCCGGCGTTTTATATCCCATTTCCCCATGCGGCAGCCGATCATCAGTTCCACAACGCCCAGTATATTATTCACCATAATTGCGGATGGTGTGAGCGTCAGAGTGAAGGAATCGCCGATAAACTTAAAGAGGCGATTGCAAGCGATATTGGACCAAAGAGTGAAGCACTTTCACGTCTTATCGCTCCGAATGGGGCAGAACACATTATCCAAAAGATTGAAGAAGCGGTTTAAATATTCGTTATTTTGTGGATAACCCATAAACCGAATGCGAGGATAAGGGTACTTACAATAGCAACAGTAATAGTTCCTGTTTCGAGTTCCATAGTTTATCCTGCAAGGTCGACCATCGACCACATCGGCAAAAAGATCCCCAAAGCCAGCACCAGAACGAATCCGGCAATGGCGGCAATCAAAATCGGCTCGATCATGGTAGCGACGTTATCGACGATATAATCATATCGGCTATTATACACGCGATTCACTTTGCCCAGCATTGTACCTAACGAGCCACTGCTCTCTCCGGCTTTGATCATCTGCATCACCATCCCCTCGAATTGAGCGCTCTCCGCAAAGCCTTGTGCCAATGACCGCCCGTCTTCAATCGCAGTAGGGATTTTTTGGAGTTCTTGTTTAATGTAATTATTCTCAACGACTCCCATCGCAATGTTCAGTGCATCGATCATCGGAATCCCGGCTTCAGTGAGGACATTAAACAGATAGATGAAACGGCCGATCATCGCATAGTAAGTGACTTTTCCGACAATGAAAATTTTGAGAAAATATTGATCCGTTTTGAGTCTGAGGACAGGATTTCGGCGGTATGCTAAACTAAATGAGACGGAGAGGATAATCGCTCCTCCGATAATATAGGGGCCATAGATACGGATGGCGTGTTCGGTCCACAGAAGCAATTTTGTCGGGAAAGGGAGTTCCATCCCGGATTGTTCAAAAAAGGCTTGAAACTGAGGGACGACGAATGTAATGACAACCGTAAAAGCGATACTCATCGCAATAAGGATAAAGAGAGGATAGCGTGTTGCTTTTTTGAGCTTTTGGCGGTTGTCAAAAATCTGCTGCATTATGGATGAAAGTTTGGCGATGGCAGTACTGAGGGTTCCGGTTTGCTCGCCGAGTTCAAACATCGAAAGGGAGAGAGTCCCGAGTTGGCGCTGATAATTGACGACGGCACGGCTGAGGCTGAGACCGCTTTCAATATCCCGTAATACTTCGGTAAAGATCGAACGTATCATCGGATCATGGGTATCGGTGATACTCTCAGAAAGACAGGTATTGATCGGCATTCCCGCATCGAGCATTGTGGAGAGTTGATCCAAAAATGCGATGTAGGGTTCGTCTTTGACGCGTCTGTTTTGGATCGGATCGGTAAAACGACTTTTAATCCGTTCAAATTTCATCGAAAAAGGTTCGGATACCTCTTTGACTTCTACGGGTACGCCGAGCGATTTGTCTCGAAACTTTTTGAGTGCTTCGGCTTTGTGGGCTGCTTCAAATACACTGGAGCGTTTATGCTTACCTTGTTTGTAGCGTACCCGAAAAAATTTCACTTACATTTCCTTGGTAACACGGAGAACTTCATCTAGGGTGGTAATTCCCCCTAAGACTTTGCTGAGACCATCGATAATCATCGGCTCAAACCCCTCTTTTTCCTGTGCATACCGTGCAATTTCATATTTGGAGGATTCATCTGAAATCATTTTGGCAATGGTTTCGTTGACCATGAGGATTTCGGAAATCAAAATACGACCGGAATAACCGGTATTATTGCATTTTGAGCACCCCTGACCGGCATAAAATTTGGAATCCTCGGTAATCCATCTCTCAACTCGGCGAAGAAGATTTTTATGAGGACGGACTTCATGTTTGCACTCCGTACAGATTTTTCGCACCAAACGTTGCGCTACGATTCCGACCAATGAATCGGCAATGAGATAAGGTTGCAGTCCCATTTGAACCATTCGTCCGATAGCGCTCGGAGCATCGTTGGTATGAAGCGTCGAGAAAACCAAATGCCCCGTTAGTGATGCTTGAGCGGCAGAGTTGAGTGTTTCAAAGTCACGGATCTCCCCTACGAGAATAATATCCGGGTCTTGACGCAAAAAGGACTTCAGTGCTTCGAGAAAGCTGAATCCTACCCGCTCATTAACTTGTACCTGTTGTACCAACGGGAGCTGATACTCGATCGGATCTTCAATCGTAAGGACTTTGTTCTCGATGCTTTTGACTTCATTGAGTGCGGCGTAAAGGGTAGTTGTCTTACCGCTTCCGGTAGGTCCGGTGATGAGGACAATTCCAAACGGAGCATGGATGATTTCATTGAATTTATCCAGATTTTTACCATCAAATCCGAGCTCATGGAGTTTGAGGAGGATTTTTTGCTGGTCGAGAATACGCATAACAATCGATTCGCCAAAAAGTGTCGGAGTAGTGGAAAGACGGAAGTCGTATTTCCCACCTGCAACATCGAGGCTGAACCTCCCATCCTGGGCTTTACGGCGTTCGGAGATATCCAAATTTCCCAGCAGTTTGATTCGCGAAGAGAGGGCAGTGTAGATATCCAGATCAAATACGAAGGTCTCTTGCAAAATTCCGTCAACACGTGCACGAACCGACATGGATCGGAGTTCCGGCTCGATATGGAGGTCACTGGCACGTCGTAATATGGCATCTTTGATCATCAGACTGATGAGCTGCATAACGGAACTTGCATCTCCCTCTGCCCCTTTGGATCCTTCGTTATTGATCTCTTTTTTAACTTCGGCAGCGATACTTTGGGTCTTTTTGATAATTTCGAGACGCTGAAAGATATGGGCGATATCTTCGCTGAGTGAGAGATAGACTTTGATCGGTTTGGTCGCGATATTGCGCTCCAGCGCTTCGAGCGCATCAAAGTTGAGCGGATCGGAAGTAGCGATATAGACATAATCTTCATCTTCTTTAAACGGGATCGCTTTGGCCGCAGTGAGGAGCGAGATCGAAAATTTGGCAAGAGAGAGGAAATCGATTTTTTCACCGAAAAGGTCGACAAAATCGATTTTGAGTTGTTTAGAGAGGAGCAGTGCCATCTCTTTATGCGATATCAACCCCTCTTCGACGAGGACTTCTCCCAGTTTTTTGGTGAAGGCTGAATTTTTTTGTTGGGCAAGTGCGTATTCCAGCTGCTCTTGGGTGATCAGGGATTCGGAAATGAGTAAATCTCCTAATCGTACTTGTTGACGGATCATCCTCTTCTCCTTAGTTTGTACTGTTTAATTTCCACGTCCGCAGCAATTCGGAAGCGGCTTTGGAATCTTTATAGTTGAGATAGAGTTCTAATACCCCTATCGCTTCCGTCTTTTTCCCTTGCGCATAATACGATTTGGCATACAAAAGCCATGCATCTTCTGCTTCACGGTTCATCTGATTGGCTTTTTTCGCCCATGTGGCCGCATCGGCAAAGTTTTTCTTTGCATAATAATCACGGGCTACGTCAAGAGCCGTTTCGTATTTTGGATTATTTTGATAGGCCTCAAGAGGGGTATCTGCTTTTTGGGTATTGACTTCAAATAAGCGATTGTTTTTAACTGCCGGTACAGCCACTGCAGTCTCAGGAACTGAAGGAACCGTTAAATCGGGTTTCATGGTTGTTGGGGATGAGGATGGAGCAGGTTTTTGCTCAGGTTTGGTGCTTACAGGGGTATTTTTTGCCGCTGATTTGTGTACAGTGGGAACATCGGCTTTTTTAGGTTGTGTGCTTTTAACCGGAACAACAGGCGCAGTAGGTGAAGTTTGTTCCGCTACGGCGGCTGTTTGTTCTGCAGGAACCTGCTTGGTTTGAGACGTGAGCCACATTTGATATCCGGAAATACCTGCAATGACAAACAGTATTGTCCCTACAATTTTTAAGGAAAGACGAATGATACGGCGTTGTCGTGCTCTCTCACAACGGGCTACGAGTTGATCAAAATTATCAATCATGGAGTAGCTCCGCATTCATAGCCGCCATCGTTATGGTACACGAAGAGGGGCGTAGATATTTGGATTTGTTATGGGTATTGGTGTAGTGGAGCAAGTGGAAAAGATGGTAAAAAATCTTTTTGAAATTACGAAAATTCCCTTCACTCAGCCGGTGGGCTTTTGCTATAAGTTTTGGATTGATTTCATCAATAATTTCGGAAAATCCCATTTTCATGAGTTCTGAATGGATATAGTTTTTTCCCTCGATGATACTGAGAGGAGAAAGTTCTATCACTCGATGAGGACGGCTTTTAAAATGGGGTGCACGCAAAATGGCCTCACCTTCACTTCTGTGCATGGCAATGATAAACCAAAATGCTTTGGAATCGCTCAAAATACGGATAAACTCACGCATTTCGGTACTGAGCAATTGCGCTTCATCGATCATGATGAGATGATCTGAATTTCCATAGAGTTGAGTGGCTTCCATCCGAAGCTGCTCCATGTCATTTCCCTCAACACTAACACCTTTGTGATTCAGAAGTTTTTTGAGCAGGTCGATCGGAGTGAGAAAGGGTGTCTCAATAAGGATGATATCCCGTTTATCGGCCCATATGGTGTTAAGATGATTGAGCAAAAAGCTTTTTCCGCTTCCCGGCTCTCCAATGAGAAAAATGAGCTGTCGAAAAGAGCTGTTGAGAAGATTCTGGATTTTTTCAATCGCTCCGAGGGCACTTTGTACCTCGAAATACTCCTCGCTATTGCGCCGTTCTTCGAATCGGTCTGCTGCTTCAAGCCATTTGGACATAATCAGTTAAACCGTTTTAGAATTGCGTCGTCGATGGAAGGGAAAGCATCCGGTTTCACCAGCGTCGGAGTGATTAGAATAAAGAGTTCACTTTTACGTGTAGATGCGGTCGAACCGTGGAAAAGTCGGCCAAGTAACGGGATGTCTCCCAATACAGGGACTTTATTATCATAATTATAGGTTTTTTTCTCGATCAGGCCGCCGATAAGAACTTTTTGGGCATCTTTGACTTTAACGATCGAGGTCATTTGTTTGACGCGTGTATCCGGCGGCATTGTTCGATTGCTATTGCCAATATCGCTTGATCCCATAGCGGTTGAGGCATTTAGATCCTCACCGAGCAATTCGCTGGTGACCGGATTGATCCGCATAACGATGTAGCCGTCTTCTGTGACTTCGGGGATAATATTGAGTGTGAGGCCGACGAAGACCGACCCTAGGGTATTTGTTGTTGTGGCTAGAGTTTGCGTATTTGCCGCAGAGATTGAACCGTTTTGATAGAGATAGCTGAGCTGTTTTCCGACGTTTATAACGGCAGGCTGATTGCTCAGTGTCAAAATTTTAGGGTTGGAAAGAACTTCAACATCTCCGTATCGGCTAAGGAAATCGATGAGACCTAACGGATCAAAATTAACCCCGAAAGAGTAAACCGGATGGGCGACACCCATGTTGTTATAACTGTTGGCATAATTGCCTTTTAGGGACAGACTGAAATCACTCCAGTTGACTCCGGTTGTGTTGTAGTCATTGTAGGTGAGTTCGATGAGATGCGCTTCGATCATCACTTCCGCATGCATGCGTGATTCAAGTTTTGTCAGGTAGCGCTGGACAGCATCGATTTGGCGTTTGTTTCCGGTGATGGTGACGACGGCGGCATCACGGTTTACCAGAGCTTTGTTGATCGCTTCGTTGTACTCTTCATCAACTTGCAGAATTTGTTGGATATGCTCACGCATCTGATCCCATAGCGTGAATTTTGATAGAGCATGAACATTGGTATAATCGGTATTGGAACCGCTATTGGAATTGTTTGTTCCTAAAGAAGATCCGCTATAGGAAGATGAATTACTATTAAAACCATTTGTTCCATTATTTGAGTTGACAGCTGTATTAGCTCCCGGACCAACGGTGATCGATTTAGTCGATTCGGTAGTGAGCTGTGAAATATTGATGTAATCGACATTGAGGTTGACGGTTTTGGTATAAGAGACGCGGACTATCCCTTTGTCTTCATCATAGGTATAAAAAAGGTTATGATCATCAAAAATAAAACCAAAAAGTTCCGCAACGGTATAGTCTTGGATATTGACCATATCAAGAGGCCGAGATAGACGCTCTTTTGCTTTTTGATCTTCGAAAACAACGCTGATATGGCATGTCTGTGCAACATCGCGTATAAGATCCATGAGGGTAAGCGCCGATCCCCGATTTTGATAGGCACTGAGGCTAAAGCGTTTGTCTTCACACTCTTTGGCTTGGAGCAGAGAAAAAAGCAGTAAAAGCAGTAAAAATATTTTTTTCATGGAGTATCCTTTATACCGAGTACATGTCGGGTAGAACTGACGCTGATCATATTCAGGCGATTTCCCTCTTTTAAACCGACGAAATTGTTTTGAATATACGCGACTTCTTGATTGTTGACATGATCGCCGACACGATACCATGCGCCGTTGATGAAGGCTTTGTTATTCATGACTGCAGTGACAACGGTAGGGGGAATTTCAGGCACCTTCATCATAGGAGGTGGAGGAAGCAGAGTGTTAAGTGCTGCAGATTTCGGTTTTGAGGTTTTAATAAACGGATCATACATTTGTGCGTGCAGCAGATGCGATCCGCTTAGGCATAACAAGAGGCAGATCGGAATTCGTCTCATAAACCGACTCCCATATAGAGGATGACCGCTTCAAAACGGGGTTTTTCTTCATCGGAACGGATTTGTACGCTTTGCACTTCCACAAGGGTGTTTTGCCCCTCAATAAAGGTCAAAAAGTCGGCAATGGCAGGGAAACTTCCTGTTCCGGTGATTGTGAGTTTTTTGTACTGTTTTACTTTGCCGAAGAACACTTTATCGGTATCTACCGACTCCATGAGCTCAACTTTAAGGCCAAGTCTGACGGAACGTTCCAGCAGAAGGTCAAGCATCGCGGCGTAACGTCGATTATCGAAAACAAGGCCTTGAGATGCAGCCATTTGGACTAACAAAGCCTGTTTCTCATCTTCGAGCGAAGCGGTATGTGCTTCTTCTTTAATCAGTGCATTGGCACTTTGAGCGATTTTTGCCCGATAGGCATCCGGAGAGTTTTCACTAATCTGTTTTACCAGAAGTGTGTTTTGTTCTTGTAAAGATGTTAATTCATCCAGTGCGTCTGAGAGGTAAAACATCCATCCCATCACTAAAATACCGATGGCGCTGCCGATATAGATGAGCCATCTTTGCTGAGCGTTATACCCTAAGAGCTGCTCATCCAGGTTATCGAGCTGTACGTCTAAATCGTTCATCGCGTTACCTTTACAAGGCTGCTGTACGTAGTTGTGTTAGTGTCCAGCTTGATCTCATGGGTCTCGACATTTTGGTACCCTCTCGCGTAGAGCCCGCTCATAAGTTTGGCAATGTCATCACGCTTGCGGTAGTCGGAAACGACGAGGAGACTCATCTCTTTGGAACCGTTTTGTTCCATCAGCAGTGTACCGAGTCGGTAACGTCCCAATTCGGCAGTCGTATCGAAAAGAAACTGCTGACGTGCGGCATGCATATCGTGAATCAAAGCAGCTGTCTCTTCGGCTCCGTGGTAGAGAGCAATTTCTTCTTGGAGTGTTTTGCTTTTATTCTGCTGTTCTTGGAGTCGGGCATTGTTTTGTTTGAGAGTAGAGGAGAGCTCTGTTGTCTCATGCTTGAGCGTTTCCAACTGAGCGCTAAGCTCGTTTTGGCGATCTTCTTCGTTGCTGCTCATCCATCCGACACAGAGTGATGAGATCAGAACAATGAGCAGAGCGCCGCCGACGAGTCCTAAAAATTTGCCGCTTTCTCGATAATACCACGGAGCTTTACGAGGGTATGGGGAGAGGTTGAGCGCATTCTCTTTGGTAGAGAGGAAATAATCGCCGCACAGTGCATCATGAATATCTATCGGAGCACTACCTTCGCGTGTAAGTGCGGAAACACGGATGTCACTGACACCATAGGCGTTAAAAATACTCTCCAATCCGGGAATACTTGCCCCCTCGAAATCGAGATAACCGTTATCGATCCCGCTGAGTCCGAAAAGTCCTCTTTTATGATTGATCGTGTGGACGATTCTTTCGATGTTTTTAGCAATCCGATCTTGGAGAAGGATATATTTGTTCAGTTCATCGGGGGCATAATTTTCTTCGATGAGCCCTTTGGTATGGAGGAAGCTTTTGAGTTTCGGTAAATCGAGTCCTGTCTCAACTGCAATAGAAGCGAGTGTTTCAATACTGCGATGGGCAATGTAACGTCCCTCTTGATAAATTGCTGCATACGCCTCTTCGTCGCCCCAATAGATAAACAGATCATTTTTGGCATTTAGTTGAGGATAGAGCGAGTGATAGACTATAAATCCCGGGATAATCTGATCGATTGCGCCGCATTTGGAGAGGGAGTCCGCGAAATACTCATGCGCTTTGGTATGGGAGAGGGCAAAGACTTCGACGAGGATACTGTCATCCGCAGCGATCGTATGGCGGATAAAATCGATCGTGTACTCTTCGTCGCTGTTTAAATTTCCCTCTTCGAACATCCGAATTTCAACCTGAATTCGCAGTTCATTATCACTGAGACGATCGGAAAGTTTAAGAGTATGGGTATTGAGCAGTGTAAGAGGGATGATAGAACCCGACGGCAACTCTTTGAGTTCACGAGAAGAGCCTTCACTCAGAACACCATCATGGTAGGTACGGATCCGATCGTGTTCTATGAAAAGGATTTTTTGGTTTTCCATTGCCCTGCTTGCCGCGTTTTTGTTGCTACTGTAAAACGGTAAAATTAAAATTAAAATTTCAGTTATTGCAGGGGATTATAGCATATCCCGTTCCACTAAAGAGACGAATAGTGCTGTTTTTATCACCATTGTTAAAAAATATGTTTAAATCGGATCGGATCAATGTACTTAATGTTACCGAATTGCCATCGTGTGGACGGCCTGTACCGTCAAAACAGACGGTTGTTACATTAGGTACCATGGTTATGACAGATTTAATTTCATGTTTCGGAGCCTCATCACTTGAGAGAGCAGATGGGGTGAGGGTGACACATCCTGAGGGATCGAGGGCGTTATTTCCCATCGCACGGTAGCGCGCCTCTTTGAGTTTGAGAAGGGTATACTGAGCATCCTGTCGGGTGTAATCGGGACGGCTCATATAAAACCCGATACCGCTGAGGACACCGATCAGGACAATGACAAAAATCAACTCAATGAGGGTGAAACCATTTTTCATGGGCGTTGCAAACTCCTTCGTTCCAGACGGACTTTGTTTCCGAGTTTTAGGGATGGATTTAATTTCGGATCTTGAGACGTGACTACGACCGTCATGTCGATCATGCCGTGTGATTCAGGGGTATCTATCGATACGATACGATTGCAGTTCCATGTTGACCCATTGTTGTCTTTGCCTTGAAACAGATAATATTTAGTAACATCGATATCGGCATGAAAGCGTCCATCCGGTGAATCGACGGAGATGACAGGGATACAGGTGTTGTTGATTTGACGATTATATCCACTGATATGCAGCAGTGCCGCTTCGGTCGCACTTTGTAAAAACAGCTCGGCCTGTTCTCTCGTATAGCTGTCGGCGTAATGTTTGGCTCCCAATGAAGCATAGCGCATAGTGATGGTGACAATCCCTCCTATGAAGAGGATGATGAGAAGCACTTGAGACAGGCCGAATGCGCGGCGCATTAGAAAACCACCTTTTGTTTGGATAATCGTACCGGATTGCCTCCGCGAACGGTGCGGTTGGTATCGATGGCGAGGCGGATCGTACCGTTTATCATTTGGGCACGGAAGGCATTGACGTTAGTAGCCAAAACACTGACATTTCCATCGCAAAAATTTTGATTTTTCCATGGGCGGTAGTTATAAAAGAGCAGGAGGGTATCATTATTGAACGCGGATGTTTTGGCGCATGATGAAGCATCCTCTTTTCGAGTTACGGCATAGGCAGAATCAACAAGGTTGTATTTTTCATAAATGATATCCGGAGGGGTTCCGCTCAAGGTGATGGTATTAACCGCACTGGCGGTAATATTATAGTCATGTCGAATACCTTCATCAAACGAACCTGAAAAAATCAGAACCATGTCTGATAAGGCAAATGAGCTTCCCCATTTATCTTGTTCGGTTGCGAGTACAGCCGTTAAATCGGTATTGGGAGATGAAAGGGTCGGTTTTAAAGATGCGTCCATGTCAATAAAACCACTGTAATCATGTGCCAGATAACTTTCGGAAGCTAATCCGTACCATTCAATAATTTTTTTATTAACGGTTTCGGAAAGGGGCAAATAAGGACGCGAATCTGATTCATTAAAGCCGACAACCGACATCGGAGCACGGTTATAAAGGAGGATACTGATTTGATCAAGTGCACTTTGGGAGTCGATGGAGAGCGTCGTGAGTATTTTGGCTTTTTCGCTGCGAAGGGTAATCGCCTCAAACGCTTTAAACATACCGACAGAGAGGATTCCCGTAATGGCAATCGTGATGATGATCTCAATCAGGGTAAAAGCGCGCCGCATTACCAGTTCCTCGAATTGATCTGAATATTTCCGATATTAAATGAATGGTATTGCAGTGAGGCGATACACCCTTTGTGCTGGCTATCGCTGCCGTATCCGACCCTAACGAGGATGTATTTGGTATTTGAGGTTTGATTTGCCGCTTTGGGATTGGTGCTTAGGACAGCGGTTCCGGTTGCTGCGGGATCATCAACATAGAGTACGGTTGTTCCGATTGCAAAGAGCCCTTTTTTAAGCGTCGAGGAACAATTTTTATCGGCAGTGAGATTGGTGTCGTGATAGTCGTCGATATCGTTACTTTCCGCATCTTCTTTTCCTATAGGACCGGCATTGTAAGCCGTGGTTTCGATACAGTTGCGTCCTCCTACGAATCCTCCGATTCGGTAACCGGAAGTGAGATTGCAATCGTAGGCCGGATTTCCCGCATTGACGTTTAGGATTTGAGGATTTTGGGTGTTGTTGTTGTCCCACGGCAGATTGATGATAAGCCCCATCTGCGCCATTGCATCGTACATCGCCTCTTCTTTGATCGTTGTTTGGGTGCTTTGGTTCATCGACATGATTAATCTGGGAATAACGGTAAATACGATCCCGATGATCACCATCGACAATATCAGTTCAATCAGTGTGAGACCTTTTCTCATCGAAAGAGTTTTACCCCTTTATTGGTGATATTTTTAGCAGGGGTCATTTCAAAGTCACTTCCGTTAAAGGTACCGCTGTTTACTCCGGTAACTCCTGCATTGGCATTTGTATAGTCGTATTTGAAACATGGGTGTTGGGTACATGTTCCCGAATAGAGATAACCGTATGTCGAAGAATACCACAGCCATTTGCTAATGTCCAAATGGACGGTTTGATCGGCGGTTGAGGTGACTTTTATGATTTGTATCCCCTCTTGGGGTGCTGTGGTGACATCGATATTGCTATTAGAGGTTCCTGCACTAAAGCCTCCTTGGATCACATTCCCCTGATTGGCGGCGTCATGATTTAGGTTTCGGTACCAATGGAGAATATTTTGAGGCATACCGCTGACAAAACCGCCGGAGGTGGTACTGTAGACTTCAAATTCTATTGGCACATCAACAGGTGAAATATTGGTAGCAATATCGTATGCACGGACACGGCCGTAGACAAAGTGAGCGCTTCCCAACGGTGTGCCAGTTCCAGCGGTATCGGGATCGGTAGCGGTTGCCGAAGTAACAGTAAAATAAAACGGGTTTAGAGGTTTTGTCTCGTTTCGATCAAAATTTAGCTCTATATTGGGGGTTACGGTACCATTATTAAATAATCCGTTATTGAAGGTTAGTATCCACGGATCACCTTTGAGTACATTGGAATTTACGCCGCTTAACGCTTCAGAATAGAGAATTTTGCTGAGAGGGTCAGGAATAACAGAGTGTAGAAGTGTCACTGTCGTATCTTTGGAATAACACCCTTCCGTATAGTTTTGGGTGGTGATATTTTCATCATTTTTGGCGGTGATGATGAGGCCGAGCTGTGCCGACATATTGAGATCATTTGAGAGGTAGGTAAATCCGCCTCCGAAATTTGAGAGGGTTGCATTGACGTCAAAATGATCCGGTGTAATGTTCAACGAGAGATTGTTTTCAATGTTGCACCCGAGCAGCCCTTGAGCGTTCATTGTAGTCGTATTGCTATCAACGATACAATCATTGCTCCGGTCTATAGTAGTCCATGTTGTGTCTTTTGTATTGAGGTAAATTATCCCCACATCGGTTGCTTTTGCCGTTGATGAATTATTGTCATTTTGAAAGAGAAGCGAAAACGGCTCAGTCGGACTTATACTTGATTTTAAAAATCCGCTTGATACAGGACAATTTGGATTTGGTACTTGAAGTTCCGTCGTCACATTTGCTGTGCCGTTGTATCCGGTTCCGCTATTGAGTGCAGAGATTTGTAACGTAAAATCAGCAGCTTTAGTCGATCCTGTCGGCGAGGTAATACCAAATGAAGGAGGACGAATAGCAAAACTATCGCTTGAACAATATAATTCACTGGAATTGGTCTCAATCATGAGTTTGATATTGGAGTAAGCTTTGGCGATGTTTAGATTAGGAATAGTAATGACTCTGTTGGTTTCGTTGATATCATATGCACCGTTGGATAGGAGGGTGAATAATTTTGGGGTAGTAGCGTTGCATGAGGCAGCCAAGGCGTCGATTGCATAAATATTCTTGATTTTTCGTGAGGGAATAGTACCGCTATCGGCACAGGCAACGGTTACATTCACGTCAAATGGTTGATTTGCAATACGGGTTTGAAGCCGATAAGAAGGAGTTAGAGTCGTATCATAGCTGTGGTAGGGTTCATATTTGAATGAAGTACACTCTGTAACCAGTGTCCCTTGCTCAACACGGATATTATCAATCCAGCTACCGTATCCGTCATCGGATGATGAAGGCTCTTCAAAAGAAATTTTATCTATTCCGGCAGTTCCGGTGACCTGTATTTGCGCGGTTTGCCATCCGGCAGTATTTCCTTCGACTTGCGTCACAGCAACGTCGTTCCATTTGGCGATTATGACATCGCTGTGGGAAGTGTCCCGTTTTCGATAATCAAACGAAATGATGTAGTTTGTCCCTGCAACTGTATCGAGTGTTTGCCATATT
Organism: Sulfuricurvum sp.; assembly: GCF_028712165.1. Classification (GTDB taxonomy): domain Bacteria; phylum Campylobacterota; class Campylobacteria; order Campylobacterales; family Sulfurimonadaceae; genus Sulfuricurvum. The sequence goes on from NZ_JAQTQR010000001.1 coordinate 43,367, forward strand.
TTATCGACTTGACCGCCATTACCATCGATTTCAGTAAAGATGGTGCCATCGCTGGCTGCCGGGGCAGTAGTGTTTTCCCATGTTTCTAAATAGTAAGCGACATTCCATCCGCAAAGGCCGTCCCGCAAATGAACGGTTCCACCGGCAACGCCGTCCCAGGTTTGTACAATATTCGAATTACACTGAATTTCAAAACTCGGATTGGCGATGAGGTTGCCTCCGGTCGGAAGACAGCAACATGGAAGTGTTCGTGCGGTTCCGTCATAATTATTTTTACTATTTTCGTTGGTATAGATATTTAAAATCTCTGAATCAGACAAGGTGGCATCAAAAACTTTGAATTCATCAACACCGCCTTCGAGATAGGCATCAGCACTCCAGTTACTTTTTCCGATGTAATTTTTGGTCCGTGCGACGTTTGCAGGTATCTTCATTGTCGTAGATTGAGCTATCATAACTCCGTCTTTGTAGAGTTTACATCCTCCGCTACCGTTGCAGGTAGCTCCCCAAAAATGCCAATTGGTATCTGAAATCGCATTGGAAGCTACCAAATAATTGTCAGCACCGGGGTCATGAATACCTAACACTAGATTATTCGTCGTCCCTTGTCTCCCTAAAAAGATATTGTTGAGATTGGTTCCATTTCCAAAATCGAAGATTCGTTCCCATGATCCTGCACTAGAAAATTTAGCCCACGTCGTTACCGTAAAACCGTCATTGAAATTGGGTTGATTTTGAGAGAGGGTCGGAAGTTGGATGTATTGTTTATTGGTTCGGGTAAAAAGAGCTCCATTATTGATAATTTGTGCAGAAACCTGCGGAATAATGGTTCCATTGTCACTTTTGGGAGTTGCATTATAGTAACTATTGCTACTATCGATTACTTCTCCATTGGTTCCGTTCCAAGCACATTCATCCATTCGGTATTCGGCAGCTGTTTGAATCGGAGAATAGCATGCGTTGATCGGACAGGAAGAGAGAGGAGAGTTGTCATAGCCGCTAGGCGCTATTCCGTTCCAAGAGTTACCGTTGAAGGTATGTGCCGTATTGTTGCGGTACGCGAACGGAGAAGTTCGGAAGCAGTTATTGGTTACTATGGCATTGTGTGACGGGTCAGAATCGATATTGACGGCGTTATTGGTATTGTTGGTGAATTTCGAATTTTTGATGGTAACATTGAGAGCATTCCAATCTGTTTTGATGCCGTACGTTGCAGCCGTGATACAGACATGATCGATAGTAGCTGACGATGCAACAGGAATATAGATACCTGTCCCTCCCGCAGAGATAACAGTGTCTTTGATCGAAAGAATGTGCGCACTTCCCCAGCTTAGATTGATGCCGTTATTATTTGTCGTCGCAATGAACCCCTGTCTGATTGTAGAATCCTGACCAAAAACGGCGTTTACACCGTAGGTTTTGGCAGTGATATTAAAGTTTTGCAGCAGGGTTATCCCAGAGGATGCATTAATACCTATTCCGTTTGTGGAGGTTATATTGATATCGCTCATATTCAAAGTTCCTGAATGTGCGATATCGATACCGTTATCGTAGGATTGTATGGATATATTTGAAAAAATATGATTGCCTGATGCGTTGTAAGCTAACGTAATTCCTTTACCTGAAGAGGAAGAGATAGCAAGATTGGAAAAAGTGTTGTTTAAAGAATTTTGACCGAGATAAATACTATCTGTTTGTGCAGAAACAGAAAGGTTTTGAAAGGTGTGCGAACCGCTTCCTTGCCAATTATCCGTAATTCCGTAATTCGAAGTTCCTGTTGATGCAATAGAAAGATTTTTTATAGTTGCATCGGATGCTTTTATCGTGAGTCCCGCGGATGAAGCAGTATTGATCATAACATCGTCACGGTTACCGCTGTAGCCTTGCAGGGTAAGATTGTTTTGGGTAATGGCTAGATTGTTTTCTGTATACGTTCCTTTACAAATTTGGACAGTGTCTCCTGCCGTAGCTTTCGCAAGTGCGGCTGAGATGGTTGTAAACGATGCAGTGGGACATTCGACTTTATCATCATCGACAAGTAAATTATAGACTTGAAACTGTGCGGTTGTTCCGGCTCCGTCATCATCAAGACCATCGGATGCAGCAGAAACGTTCACAGTATAGAGTGACGCTACCGCAGGAGCCGAAAACTTGAGCGATAGCATACTGGTGGTATTAGTGGCTAACGCTCCGGTTGTCAGATTACAGTCAAGTGCAGTGGTGTTTTGTGTACAGCTCCAATTTACTGCTCCGTTGGTAAGTTGTTGAAACGTCATTCCGCTCGGAAGCGAAAGTGAAAGAACCGTATTTGGAGCAGAATCTGGTCCCTTATTGGAGACGTTTACATCCATTGTAAGCGATTCTGATTCCATGACGATTGAGGGCTGTATGGAGGCACTGACGCTGAGATTGGCATCGTTCACCACTCGGCTAAGGTCAAAAGATCGGCTGAATACAGCGATCGAGGCAGGTGCTAACGGATGGTCGCGTGTCGATAGCCCATAATCAGGACTTCCGGACCAGGCCCATTTGTTCCCTGAAATTTTACCGGATCCTTTTGCCCGTTTACTGTCTATCACAAGACCAATATTACGGCTGGTTTCGGCACATTTTCGAAACCAGCCGCCATATGAAGCGTTATTGATCGCTTTGGAAGCAATAAAGAGATAATTGCTTGTCGGAAAGGCGTTGTTGATAGAGATAGTTCGGCAGGTTTGATCGTATCCTCCAAAGACATTTCCGGTCAGAAAGGTTTGGTAATAGACGGGATTTGTACCAGTATCGGTTGCGGTAAAACTGCCAAATTTGTTACTCTCAATGACGAAGTAGCCCACTTTTTCGCTTTGGGTGATTGATATTCCGGTTTCAATAAAGTGGCTTTTATCTAAAGCAATTTGTGCTGAAGAAGAGGTAATGTTGTTAATGGTTTCGGTAACCCATGGAATAGAGATGGCATTATTGGTTGTTCCTCTGCCTGTGGGGGTATTTCCTGAGGGCAATTCATTATTCATTGTCTGTAATTGGGTGATGACCGAAGGGGGTTGGCTGTAGGCATGACTGAACGTGAGGGTTGTCCAGCTGTTGGAAATTCGATCGTCATTTACCACATTGGAAATTGTTTTAATACCGGCCTCAACTTTGGTTCCATCGGGCAGCCGATATACCCCTACGGGGATTGCAACGTAATAGGCCGGGACATTGACATGGGGGCCGTCTTCATAAATACTTTCCATAACTTTCGCGCAGAATCCGGTCGTCGTTACATTGGTCAGTTTGATAATGGCATTATTATTCCCGCTGTTATCCATCATCATATATACGACAGGAGGCTGGGAATAGGTTTGGCGGAAGTTTTGGCAGGTCGCCGCATTTTCGGAATTATCGATGGAGACCGCACCGCTCTCTAAACTGAGAGTTGCGGCATGGAGGAGATTAAAAGCAAACAAAAGTGTAAAAATAATAATTTTTAGATACATTTGCTCCCCTTTCTCCAACCTGATATTATTATAATACAAATTGACTCAATTATACGGATAAAAGCCCTTTTCGCTATAATCACGCCACTCATTTGCACTCAGCAAGGGCAATGAGAAGAGATTATTATAGGAGTTTCGTATGAAACACGCATCCGCGGGCAAATATCGCCCTTATCCACAAGTTGATTTGCCAAATCGTATTTGGCCATCTCGTACCATCACGCACGCCCCTATCTGGTGCAGTGTCGATCTTCGCGACGGAAACCAGGCGTTGATCACCCCGATGAATTTGGATCAAAAACTTTCTCTTTTCAAACTCTTGCTGAAACTCGGATTTAAAAATATTGAAGTGGGATTTCCTTCCGCCTCGAAGGTCGAATTTGATTTCTTGCGCACCTTGGTCGAGCAAAAATTGATTCCCGATGACGTTACGGTTCAGGTCCTCGTTCAAGCGCGCGAACACTTGATCGACAAAACGTTCGAGGCCCTTGCGGGGGTCAAAAAAGCGATCGTCCATTTGTACAACTCGACGTCGGTGGCGCAGCGTAAGATCGTCTTTGGAAAAGAACAGGATGAGATTATCGCATTGGCATTAGAGGGTGTCGATATGGTCAAAGCCCGTGTGGCCAAGCACGACGGCGAGATCATGCTCGAATATTCTCCCGAGAGTTTTACAGGTACGGAGCTTGAATTTGCCGCCCGTATCTGTAACGCCGTGACCGATCGATGGGGAATCAGCGCTGAGCGCAAAGTCGTGATCAATCTCCCCGCAACGGTCGAGATGGCGACACCGAACGTCTATGCCGATCAGATCGAGTGGATGAGCCGTCATTTGACGAATCGCGAGCACGTATTGATCTCGACCCATACCCATAATGACCGCGGAACCTCGGTTGCCGCGACGGAACTTGCCTTGTTGGCGGGTGCCGATCGTGTCGAGGGGACGTTGCTCTCTAACGGCGAACGCACCGGAAACGTCGATATCATCACGTTGGCGCTTAATATGTACACCCAAGGGGTTGATCCGGAATTGGATTTCAGCGATTTGGAGACGGTTGTTCGGGTTGTCGAAGAGTGTACCGATATGAAAACCCATGAGCGTCATCCGTACGTCGGCGAGTTGGTGTACACGGCGTTTTCAGGGTCACACCAAGACGCGATCAACAAAGGGTTGGCGTATCAACGAGCCAAAGAGGACGCATTCTGGGAAGTACCGTATTTGCCGATCGATCCGTCGGATGTGGGGCGTAACTACGAGGGGATTATCCGAATCAATTCCCAATCGGGCAAGGGGGGCGTAGCCTATGTCCTCGAAGATAAATTCGAGTACTCGCTTCCGAAAAAAATGCATCCGGAAATCGGGCGCATCGTTCAACAGGTGACTGACGAAGCGGGGCGCGAACTCTCCAGCGAAGAGATTTTGGCCATTTTTGAAAAGACCTATTTCGGCGAACCGCATGACATCGAGTTTGTTGACTACTCTGTAATTTCGGAGAGTGCAAAAGACAAACTCGTCAAATGTGTCCTCGAATACACCCATAACGGGAAAACGATCCGAAGCGAGGGGCAGGGGAACGGTCCTATCGATGCGTGCAAAAATGCATTGATGCAGGAATATTCGCATAATTTCAAAGTCCTCTCGTACTCTGAGCATTCACGCGGAGAGCTTTCCAGCGCCGAAGCAGTCGCCTATATCGAGATTCAAACAGACAGTCTGGAGAAATTTTTCGGTGTCGGGTGCGATAACGATATTACGGTCGCTTCGATCAAAGCGATGTTTAGCGCATTGAATCGGGCGTTTTCGTAATTCTTCTTGTCATTCCGTGCTTGACACGGAATCTATTTATTTTTATCTTCGTCATCCCCGATCAGGTCGGGAATCCATTATTTATTCTTATTTGTCTTAATTATGCAATTTTGTCATGCCATACTCATAATGAGCACAAGCTTCAATCCCTTTTCCCTCTTTATTAAAATCCTTATTGTAGCCATCTTTTAAATAGGTCAAAATATTTGTAAGACGTTTAATTGTTTTATCTAGTTTAAAATCAACTTTGATCATGGGATTTGGATAAATTGGAGCATTACCTTTCGAAGGTTCAGGTTTAAAGAAATTTTTTCGAGCTGCCCTAAGATGTGTATGCAATGTGTTGATATGTAAATATACAAAATGAACATTAGTAAGGATGTCATTGTGAGTAATTGATACAATATCTTGACTTTTCAATTCAGTCAATAATTTATAAATATCTTCAACACTATCAAGAATTCTATCGAAGTCAAGGTAGGTAATTTTTTCTTTAGATTTTTCATTCTCTAGTGACATTAATCTTGATTTTATTAAACATAGTTGAAAAAATGTATTTCTAATTTGATTTGAAATTTCTCGATTTTTTATATTAACGGTAGTCTCAATATTCAAAACAACAGAATAAGAAGCAAGAAGTGCGGATATAAGTATGCCTAATGCACCGATTAAAGATAGATTTTCTTGCCAAGTTTGATATATTAAATAGGAAATTACTATTATCAAAACTAAGGCAAAACTTCTCAGTATTTTAATAATTCTACTTGTTGGAATTTTTGCAAATAATATTTTTTGAATTTTATTCATTTGATTGAAATTCACGCCGCTTCGTTTGAATTATCTCGAAAATCCCCAATATTTTTGTTTTCATAGAGATCGGCAATAGGAAAACATAAATCGTAATCGTTCCATTCCAAATCACCATCGGTGATCGAAAAGTTTTTAAATAATGCCAAATCAGAATATTTGGCAATGTGCGGGTTATGGGAGGTACGGATAAAGTTTTCAAAATTGATCGTTTGTGTCGTTTGATCGTTAAAATGCAAACGAATTTTGTATCCGTCTATATACTCAGCGTTTTCGATGATTATGATTTGACCTTCGGTAATCATTTTACTTTTCCTTCTATTTTGATGCAGTTAACTTGTTTGTGCAAGACAAAATAATCAATCCATTTTTGGACAATTTCACTCTGAAACGTTTCAACCAATTTTTGGAACTCTCTAAGTTCATTTGATGGTAAAGGTCTTTTTCCTTTGACCTCTTTGATAATAATTTTAGAAATTTTACCATCGATAATAATGAACTCGGCTTTGGACTCGCACCCTTGGTATTTGCCGTGAACGTGCACTGGTTCGTGCTCGTTGCTGTAAAAAAGTATAGAAATCCCTAAATATTCAAAAATTTTGGGCACATATACTCCTTTTACTTGATGCTATAAGTATATCAAAATGCAATATAATATCACCTACAGATAGCACATCGTTACAATAACCGATAAAAAGGAAGTTGACGATGCCTGAAATTAGCTCAAAACGATCAAAGACCGGAAAAAATTGAACCCTTGAAATAAGGAGTAGTAAAATGAAATACACCGTTGTCGATGCACATTATTTACATGATTACAAAATCGATATGACTTTCGAAGACGGTAAACATGGTGTTGTTGATCTTTTAGAATATACCAAGCGCGGTGGAGTGTTTGCCAATTTCGGGCACATTGATTATTTTAAAATTTTTACTATCGATTACGGGACATTAGTTTGGGACGGTGAAGTAGATATCGCACCTGAACGACTCTACGAAAAAGCCGTCTAACGCTCACTCTTCTAATAATATCAGCTACAAATTAAAAGGAAAAATTATGGAAAACGAAGAAGTCGAATATGCAGGATTTTGGATTAGGTCGGGTGCTACTTTGATAGATACTATTTTGTTTTTGATGATTGCATGGCCTTTATTATTCATGATCTACGGTAGCGATTATTTGGAAATGAGTTCTAATAGCTTAGCAATAGGTCCTGCGGATGCAGTTATAAATTATATTTTCCCTCTTGTTGCTGCTGTCATCTTATGGGTAAACAAAGCCGGAACGCCTGGAAAATTAGTCCTTGGATTACGAGTAGTCGATGCTCAATCCGGTGAGCATCTAAGTTTTGGACAAGCAATCGGGAGATATTTTGCTTACATTCCTGCCATGATTCCACTGATGATGGGTCTTTTTTGGGTAGGTTGGGATAGCAAAAAACAAGGTTGGCATGATAAATTAGCGGGTACGGTGGTGATTAGACAAAAAAACCGTACCGAAAAAGTTCAGTTTTCAAAATAACATTATTTTCGCTTCGATCAATACAATCTACAATACGTTAAATCGGGCGTTTTTGTAACCATTTTCTTTATTCCCGCTTAGCCGGGAACGCTTCTAATTCCTCTTTAACGCCATCTTCGTTATAATCGCGCAATTTTTACCAGTATTGTGAGTAAACCATGATGGATGTCCGCGAAGCCTTTTTGGCCTTTTTTGAATCAAAACAACACGAACGTGCCGCGAGTTCCCCACTCGTTCCCGATGATGCAACCTTGCTTTTCACCAATGCGGGAATGGTACCGTTCAAGTCGATCTTTACAGGGGATATACCGATTCCCTCTAATCCTCGTGCGACCAGTGCGCAAACGTGTATCCGTGCCGGCGGCAAGCATAATGACTTAGAGAACGTCGGTCATACGGCGCGCCACCATACCTTTTTCGAAATGCTCGGAAACTTCAGTTTCGGCGATTACTTCAAAGAGGAAGCGATTGCCTATGCATGGGAGTTTGTCACCGAAGTGATGAAATTGCCGAAAGAGAAACTCTGGGTTACTGTCCATGAGAGCGATGACGAGGCCGAAGAAATTTGGAAAAAACACATTGCGGCGGATCGCATCATGCGTCTTGGGGATAAAGACAACTTCTGGCAGATGGGAGATACTGGGCCGTGCGGACCGTGTTCGGAAATCTTCATCGATCAGGGTGCGGAACACTTCAACGGACCGGAAGATTACATGGGGGGAGACGGTGACCGTTTCCTCGAAATCTGGAACCTCGTATTTATGCAGTATGAGCGCAATACCAAAGGCGAGTTGAACCCGTTGCCGAAACCATCGATCGATACCGGTATGGGATTGGAACGGGCTACTGCGGTACTCGAAGGGGTAACCAGCAACTACGACAGTTCGCTGTTTATGCCGATTATCCGTAAAGTAGAATCTCTCATCAAAAAACCGTATGAATATGCAAGCGGTGCTTCATATCGCGTTATCGCCGATCATATCCGTACCGTTACATTCCTCCTTGCACAGGGGACAAACTTCTCGAACGAAGGGCGCGGATACGTGCTTCGCCGTATTTTGCGCCGTGCGGTTCGTCACGGGTATTTGCTCGGATTTACCAAACCGTTTATGTTTGAAGTTGCCGACACCGTTGCCGAGTTGATGGGGAAACAATACCCTTACATTGTTGAAAAACTTGCCGTCCTAAAAGAGCAAATCATGCTCGAAGAAGAACGTTTCTTTAAAACGATCGCATCGGGAATCGAACTCTTTAACGAAGAGCTCAAAAATACCAAAGAGATTTTCAGCGGAGAAGTGGCATTTAAACTCTACGATACGTTTGGATTCCCTCTCGATTTGACCGAAGATATGTTAAAAGAGAAAAATCTTTCCCTCGATGTGGAGACGTTTGAAACGCTTATGTCTGAACAGCGCAAGCGTGCAAAAGCGGCGTGGAAAGGTTCAGGGGATGCTCACGTAGAGGGGGATTTTAAAACCCTTCTCGAAACATTCGGTGTGAACTCGTTTATCGGATACGCCTATACAAAAGCACCGGTTAAAATTCAAGCCCTTTTGGGTGAGAATTTCGAGCGTGTTGATCAGCTGCATGCACACCAAAGCGGTTGGGTGCTTCTCGAAGAGACTCCGTTTTATGCTGAAAGCGGCGGACAATGCGGTGACAGCGGAACCCTCGGCGATAAAGCGGTCGTTACCGATACGAAAAAATTCCACGGCTTAAATCTTTCACACGTCGAGACCAAAGAAACCATCAGTGTCGGTGATACGGTCGAAGCGATCGTCGATCCTTCACGTAACGAAATTGCAAAACATCACTCGGCTACGCACTTATTGCATGCTGCATTGTATGAGATTTTGGGTGAGCATATTTCACAAGCGGGTTCATTGGTCGAACACAATCGTCTCCGCTTTGACTTCTCCCATCCTAAAGCGATGTCTCACGAAGAGATCGCTTTGGTCGAAGAGCGGGTCAATTATCATATCTTCCATGCGCTGGAAGGGATGACTCGTGAGATGAGCATCGATGAAGCGAAAAAAAGCGGTGCGAAAGCGCAGTTCGGTGAAAAATACGGCGATACCGTACGTGTTGTTAATTTCGGAACGGCTTCGGTTGAGTTCTGCGGCGGTATCCATGTTGATAACACGGCAACTATCGGAACATTTGTAATCGTAAAAGAGAGCGGTGTGAGTGCCGGAGTACGCCGTATCGAAGCGGTATGCGGTAATGCGGCGTACAACCTCTTTAAATCGCAGCGCCATCTTCTCGAAGAGGTCGAAGCATCGGTTAAAAACCGCGATGTATTGGCAGGGATCGAGCGTCTTAAAGAGCAGGTGAAAACCCTCAAACATGAGATGTCAACATTGGCTTCTTCTACCAAAGAAGAACTCACAGTGACGATGATGGGCAATACCGCAGTTGTTGTTGCCGAACTCACAGCGGGAGATATCAAAGAACGTATCGATGAGCTCAAAAATCAGCACGATTCGGTTGCGGTAATCCTTTTCCAAGTCAAAGACGATAAAGTTCTTTTGGCAGCCGGTGCGAAAAATACGGCGCTCAAAGCGGGAGATTGGATCAAAGCTATCGCCCCTATCCTCGGAGGCGGGGGCGGCGGACGTCCTGATTTCGCTCAGGCGGGCGGAAAAGATATCACAAAAATCGGCGATGCCAAAGAAGCGGCACTCGAGTATGTTACGAAGGAACTTTCCAAATGAAAGAATTTTTAATCGAAACGTTTGCGCACCACCGCGATCTAATTATTTTTCTCCATATCATCAGTGCCGTAATCTGGGTCGGCGGAATGATCGCAGTCCGTTTTGCGGTACATCAGTCGTTGGCGCTTATCCCTGATCCGAAACTCCGGTTGGAGCGCTCAGCGCATGTTTTGAAGCGTCTTTTTACGATTGTATGGCCGTTTGTGATTGTTTTGATCGTTACGGCTGTTTTGATGGCGGTTGGATTTCAATTTCGTGCAGCGGCGATGGATGCTTCCGGAAATGTAATCAATGAATACATGATGAGCGTATACAATACGGTTCATATCAAAGAGGCGATTTGGGTCATAATGTCCATCAATCTTGGTGCCATGATGTTTCGCCGACGCAAAGCTGAAAAAGCGTTACGTGAAGGCGATCTGGAAGAGGCTAAAAATATGCTTGGACTGATTGCCAAATACATGGTTCCGGTCAATATCGCTCTGGGTGTAATCGCTATTTTCATCGGTGTCGTCCTAAGAAACGTCCACTAAATACATGTTGCGTCTCGCTTCTGCTTCCATCACCCGCGCTGAGCTTCTAAACGCTGCGGGTATCTCCTATCTGCAAGAGTCGGTCGATTTCGATGAGGACTCTATTATAGCCCCGACTCCAAAGAATTTTGTGTATCAGGCAACACTCGGAAAATACAAAGTCAATCTGGAAAAGTTCGGGTGCAGTGATTATCCCCTCCTTGTCGCCGATACGGTGGTTACGGCTCACGGAAAGATTTTGCGTAAGGCAAAAGATGAAGACGATGCCCGTCAAATCCTGCAGATGCAAAGCGGTTCGGACGTCGCTATTATTACCTGTATGATCTATAAAACTCCCCGCCTTGAACTGATCGATATCTCTTCTACCCATTATTTTTTTAATCCGTTTAATCCGGATGCGATCGAGCAGTATATACAAAGCGGGGATTGGCAGGGCAAAGCGGGTGCCTGTATGGTAGAGGGATTTTGTAAGCCCTATATTCGTGAAGTACGTGGGTTCGAGAGTACCGCGATGGGGCTTTGTGTCGAAGTGTTGAAGCCGTTTTTATGAACCCGTATGAAAATGAACTGAAAGCCCTCAAACGTTCCGGCCGTTTCCGTGAACGGACTGTTCGGGATGAGACGTTGATTGATGCGGCATCCAACGACTATCTGGGATTAGCTCATAATAAAGAGCTTCATATCAAAGCGTGTGCAACACTCTCTCAGTACAGCGATCATGCTCCCAAAGCCTCCATGCTGGTTAACGGCTATCATCCGATTCACTCTCTTTTTGAAGAGGCTTTATGTAAAGCAAACGGGTTTGAAGCAGGGATCGTCATGGGGAGCGGATTTAATGCCAATATCGGCCTCATTGAAGCTCTCGTACGCAAAGGCGACGTGCTGCTGATGGATGAGGAATATCATGCCAGCGGCGTTGCAGGGGCTCGGATGTGTGAGGGAGAAGTGATCTATTTCCCCCATAACGATTCAGAGGCATTGAAAACATTACTGCTGCAAAACAGCCCAAAGCGGATGATTGTTGCGGTTGAGGGGATTTACTCCATGGGGGGTGATCTTGTACCGCGTGAGATTATCGAACTCGCCATAGAGCATAAGGCGATTTTGATTTTGGATGAAGCGCACAGCAGCGGAGTAATCGGTGAGTCATTGATGGGGATACTCGATCATTATGGTATTGCTCCGACTCCGCTGATGATCAAAATGGGGACATTGGGCAAAGCGTACGGAAGTTTCGGTGCCTATGTTCTCTCATCCAAACACATCAGTGAGTATCTGATCAACCGTGCCAAAAACGTCATTTACGCAACCGCTCCTTCGCTTTATGATACGGCATTGGCACATCATGCGCTGGACTATATCCAAAGCCATTCTAAAGTATTACGGGAACAAATTGCGCTTCGACAAAACATTATTTTAGAAACGCTCGGAATCCGCTGTGCCGGTCTGATTGTTCCGATTGAAATCGGGGATAATCACGAAGTAATGCGGTTGCAGAAGCAGATAAAAAATGAGCTTGGAATACACGTCGGTGCGATCCGTCAGCCGACGGTGAAAAAAGCGATCCTCCGGCTCATTGCGAGGCTTGATATCGATGCAGCTCTTTTGGCTCAGGCATGTGAGCGATTAACACAGATTTGGGTAAAATAACGCGATGAATATCATTGCGATTGATCGGCTGAAAATCACCCATAATGATAAAATTCTGGTGGATCTATCGTTTGAAATTCGGCGTTCATTGGCATTGGTCGGACAAAGCGGAAGCGGCAAATCGCTTACGTTAAAGGCCCTTTTGGGGATGTCCGATACATCCTTGAATGTTCTTCTTGAAAAGCAGTGTGATTTTGAGTGGAAATTGGGCAAATCGGTGGCCCTGGTTCCTCAAAATCCGTTCACTGCATTGTCGCCGTTGACACGAATCAAAGATCAAATGTTCCTCTCAAAAGAGCGCAGTTTAGAACTGTTTTCTCTTTTGGGTCTGGATGCATCATTGCTGGAACGGTTTCCCCCTGAGCTCTCGGGGGGACAGTTGCAGCGGGTTGTTGTTGCTATTGCTTTGGGTTCTTATCCGAAGCTGTTATTACTGGATGAGCCGACAACCGCACTCGATCCTGCCTCAAAAGAGGTTATGATTACGTTGTTAAAAACATTGCAAGATAAAATGGGATTCAAAATGCTGTTTGTCACCCACGATATGGGTGTGGCATCGGAATTGTGTGAAGATATTTGTGTGATTCGCGAAGGGCGTATGATCGAGAAAGGGGTGATCGAAGAGGTAACCCGTTTTCCAAAAGAGAGTTATACCCAAGCGTTAATCGACGCCGAGTTTAAAACCAGAGGATTCAGACATTGATAGAAGAACTGCCGCTAAGGAAGAGAATGAAAAAATATATATTGATAGGGCTTGGAATTATTGTACTGATTCCCGTCGTTTTTTTAGGGTACATTATTTACTCTTTTGAATACGAAACCAAACGCCTTATCAACTATCAACCCCGCTTGACGACAGAAGTGTATGACCGAAACGGGAATAAAATCGCCAATCTCTTCAGCGATGAACATCGTTATTATGTTTCATATCCTAATATTCCTCCTATGTTGACGGAAGCATTATTGGCTATTGAAGACACCACTTTCTTTGAACATAACGGAGTCAATCCGGATGCCATTATGCGGGCAATCATCAAAGACGTGACCTCAGGGCATTTGGTTGAGGGGGCTAGTACCATCACGCAACAGCTCGTTAAAAATACGTTATTGACCCGCGAGAAAAAATTCTCCCGTAAGTTCAAAGAGGTTTTGTATTCGATCCGTATCGAGCAGGAATTGACAAAAGAACAGATTTTAGAGCGTTATTTCAATGAGATCTATTTGGGTCATGGTTATTACGGAATTAAAACAGCGGCGGATGGATATTTTCACAAACAACTCAAAGAGTTGTCGCTAAAAGAGATAGCGATGCTAGTCGGATTACCGAAGGCACCTAATTTTTACTCTCCTACCAAAAACTATGAACTTTGTCTGGGACGTGCAAACCGCGTTGTCGGGCGAATGTATGAGTTAGGATGGATTGATCAGCCGACGTATGAAAAAGCGACGCAAGAGCGCCCGAAAGTCTATAACGATACATTAAGCAAAAATTCCGGTCCTTATATTATCGATGAGGTTATGCGCCAACTGGGTGATGCTTTCCCGGATATTCGCAGCGGCGGGTATAAAATTTATACCACCATCGATATGAGACTGCAGGAAGCGGGATACAAGGCTCTTCAATCCGGTCGTAATGAGATTATCAAACGAGCACAGGATGCCGGCGATTTGGATGAAAATATGCAGCGTCAGCTGAATGGGGCTCTTATCAGTCTCGACCCGCGCAGCGGAGAGATTTTGGCGATGGTCGGAGGGTATGATTACGCTTTGAGTCCATACAACCGTGTAACTCAGGCGAAGCGTCAACCGGGTTCGGCGTTCAAACCTTTCCTCTACCAAGTCGCATTGGACAGCGGTATGTCTCCGGCTTCGATGGTTCCCGACATCGCTCGTACCTATTCGTATGCGGGTGATGACGGTGAAGAAAAAACATGGCAGCCGAAAAACTATAAGAATGAATACAAAGGGATGGTTACGATTCGTGATGCATTGACCCATTCTCGCAACTTGGCGACGATCAATATGGTCAGCGATATGGGATTTTCAAAAGTTACAGAGGGGTTGAGACGTTTGGGTATTACAGAAAATCTGCCGCCTGACCTTTCGATCGCTTTGGGGACGATTTCCATCTCTCCGATCGATTTGGCAAAATATTACACGATGTTTGCCAGCGGAGGGGCTTTAACGAACCCGATACTGATACGTGAAGTTCTTACTCCTACCGGGCAAACCCTTCGGTATGAAAATAAAAGCCGTCAGGTTGAGACTCCGGAACAAATATATTTGATGACGTCGATTCTTAAAGACGTTGTTACTCGCGGTACTGGGACAGGCGCACGTGTTGGAGGGATCGAGATTGCCGGCAAAACCGGAACAACCAACAAAAACGTTGATGCATGGTTCGCAGGGTATTCACCTACTGTCGAAACGGTAGTGTGGTTTGGACATGATGACAATACACCGATGCGCCGCAGCGAAACCGGTGGACGGGCAGCAGCGCCTGTTTTCCGTTATTATTATGAAGATTTATTACGAATCTATCCTAATACAAAACGCTATTTTGATGTTCCTGCAGGAGTGTATCAAGCACCAACGGATCAAAACGGCAGTGAGAATTTCACCGATACTTCTGCCGCACCGGATGCAACTCAGGAAGAGGCTCCGAAAACGGATGAAAAGTTAGTATTCTAACTTTTTTTCTTAGTTGCCTGCGAGAGATAGATCCACACGCCTGCCCCGATGATGATCAGCATCAGAGGTGCAAGATAGGGTTTGTTCGCTATCACTTTATACCCCTCGATTAACGCTCCTCCGAAAAGAAAGCTTCCTCCCCCTACGACAACCGCCCAAATCACTGCACCGAGTGCATTATACGCGCTGAATTTCCAAAAATCGTATTTGGTTAAACCGATAGCCAGAGGGACAAGTGTTTTAAGACCGTAGATGAATTTTTTGATCACGATAATCCATGAACCGCGGCGTTTGAGCAGCAAGTGCGAAAAAGCCAGTTTTCGACGGTGTTTACGGAAATGTTCCATCATCTCTTTTTTATGATAACGAGACATGTAAAACATGAGAGAATCACCGATAAAGTTGGCAGCAAAAGCGATTGCTATCGAAAGGGATAAATCCATTTTCCCCATAAAACTAAGAACTCCAGCGCCGATTAGTGCGACCATCCCTCCACCGAGAGAATAAAGAAATACGACGGCATATCCATACGTCGCGAGGTTTTTTAACATATCATCCATAAATTATAATTTCCTTATTTTTGCTATTTCATCACGAAGCCGTGCGGCCTCTTCAAATTCCAGCTTTTTAGCCGCTTCTCTCATTTTCAAATTCAACTCTTCGATTAACTTTTTCCGTTCTGCCGCCGGAAGCGTTTTTGCTTTTTTAGAGCGGTTGTAGAGATCGCCTACATCTTCGAGTTTGAGATTTTCATCGAGAGAGCGTTTGGTCGTCGTCGGGGTTATTCCATGCACCGTATTGTAATCTTCTTGTATTTTACGACGTTTGGTTGTCGTAGCAATAGCACGTTCCATCGATCCGGTAATCTTCTGTGCGTATAAAATGACCCGTCCGTGTTCATTCCGTGCAGCACGGCCGATAGTTTGGATCAGGGCGGTTTCAGAGCGTAAGAACCCCTCTTTATCGGCGTCTAATATAGCAACAAGACTCACCTCCGGCAGATCAAGTCCTTCTCGCAGGAGATTGATCCCGATGAGGACATCGAAGTCTCCGACACGGAGTCCGCGGATAATCTGGTTTCGTTCGATGGCATCGATCTCGGAGTGCATATACTGCACTTTGATCCCCAAATCGGCGAGGTATTTGGTGAGGGCTTCCGCCATTTTTTTGGTGAGTACCGTGACGAGGACACGATCGCCGAGGGCAACCGTTTTTTTGATCTCATCATGCAAATCTTCAACCTGATTTTCAGAGGGCTTGATAGTGATGATCGGATCGAGCAATCCGGTCGGACGGATGATCTGATGGGCAATGGTAGTACTGATATCCAGCTCTTGTGCCGAAGGGGTAGCCGAGACAAACATATAATGAGATGATTTGTTCATAAACTCATCGATCATCAACGGACGGTTGTCCAATGCGCTCGGGAGACGGAACCCGTAATCGACGAGTACCTCTTTACGGCTCCGATCCCCTGCAAACATCCCTCGAAACTGAGGGAGACTGACATGTGACTCATCGACGATGATGAGAAATTTATCGTGATGGAGGAGAAAATAATCCAAGAGGGTATACGGAGCTTCTCCCGGCAATTTATCGGTGAGATGACGGGAGTAGTTTTCGATCCCCTTGCACATCCCTGTTGCTTGCAGCATTTCGAGGTCAAATTCACATCGCTGTTTGAGACGCTGTGCTTCGACGATTTTTCCCTGTTTGTCGAGTTCGGCAAGGCGTTCTCCCAGTTCATCCTCGATCCGTTTGATGGCACGGGAAAGTTTCTCCTGCCCCACGGCAAACTGGCTTGTTGCGTAGATAGTGACACTCTCTTGTTTTTCGGTCATAGTGTTGCTTAACGGTTCAAAAAAGGTTAAACGCTCCACTTCATCCCCGTAAAATTCGATACGTACCGCTTGATCTTGCCAGTACGGAGGATAGATATCGACCACTTCGCCGTTGACGCGAAAATGACCGCCGTCAAAATAGGTGTCATTTCGGGCATATCCCATCTCGACGAGACGAAGGAGGAGCTTTTTCTGGTTAATATCATCCCCGATGGCAATAACCTGAACCATTTTCTCGTACTCTTCTGGATCACCCAACCCGTAATTCGCCGATACGGAAGCGACGACAATGACGTCGTCATAGCTGAGAAGATTTGCAGTAGCCGAGAGTCGCAGGCGTTCCAATTCATCATTGATAGAGCTGTCTTTTTCGATAAATAAATCTTGTCTCGGAATGTAGGCTTCGGGCTGATAATAATCGTAGTAGCTGATGAAATATTCGACGTGGTTTTCGGGAAAGAAAGAGCGGAATTCGCTGTAGAGTTGTGCCGCAAGGGTTTTATTATGGGTCATGATGATCGTCGGCAGCTGAACGCTTTCGATCACTTTTGCCATCGTATAGGTTTTACCGCTCCCTGTGACCCCTTCGAGGGTAACATAGCGTTCTCCGTTTTTAATGCCACTGGAAAGTGCTTCGATAGCAACGGGCTGATCACCGGCAGGCTGATATGGGGTATGAACTTTAAAAACCGGCAATGAGTGACCCTGAAATAGTTTAGTTTATAATAGCCGAATTATAGCGGAAAACCTGTTGTCATTAAGGATTACTGATCGATAGAGTGTTTCGGGGCTATAGTTTCCGGAAGCTCAATCCAAAGCGCTTTAAGAGAGAGATCAAGATCGTATATGAACAAAAAAAGCGAGAGTATCAGGCTGATGATACTCGAAATAAACAGGGTCACGAGGAGATACGTCATATTAAAATGGTACAGGGCGGATCCAAACAGACCGATGATGATAAATGAAACGAGCAAAACGCTCAATACAGCCATAAAATTGCTGTTTCTAATGATTTTTGCTCTAAGAGTAAGTATTTTAAGTTCCGATAAAATACGCTCACTATCTGTGCCGGAAGAACTGCGGTATTCAATAGAGAGTTGACGAGTCCTATCGACGATGCGTCCGAAACGGTTCGTGAGACTCAAAATGATTAAGCCGATTCCGGAAATAAGAATGACCGGACCGATTGCCAATTGTAACGTTTCGATAAGATCTGAGAGCAGCATAAAATTCCTTTTAAAAATCGGCAATAAAAACCCTCAATCGGTTTGTTATGATATAAGGAATTATAGCGGAATAAGTGTTTTTCATGATTCGACACAGTTGTATCTAATACTATACTATTGAATAAGAATTTTAAATATTACTTGATAATTAACTGATATAATGGATAATTGTGTAAAAAAAGGAGGTGCATTCATCATGAAAAATTTAATTGGATTTTGTATACTCTGTTCGGCAGTATTAGTATGGGGTGGTGAAAGTATTGCTATTGCAAAGAATGTAAAGGGTACAGTTCAGGTAAAAAGAGACGGCACGTATTTAAATGTTGTCAAAGGTTCAGACTTGCAAGCCGGCGATATTCTTCAAACTTCAGATAATAGCGCTGTCGGATTAACCTTCAACGATGGTAGCGTCCTTTCAATAGGGGCGAAAAGTATGATGGAATTAAACAAATATCTCTTTAAACCTTCGTCGAACGAGTATGACTTTGATGTAACTCTTAAGAAAGGAACAGCGGCATTTGAATCCGGAAAAATAGGAAAACTTGCTCCTCAAAAAGTAGCTTTTAGGGTTCCTCAAGGTTCGATAGGAATACGCGGTACAAAATTTCTTGTTGATGTGGAGGAATAATCATCATGGTCACTTTTTTAGTATCTGCAGTGATTTTGCTATCACTTCCGTTTTTAGTTTCATCTCCGAAAACAACAGTGGTTTTGCTGGATAACAACAAAGAGCATAATGCTATTGATGTGACTACCGAAGGTGGAAAAGTCGCTTTGGACAAGCCGTATATGCTTACCAGCTTATCAACATCAACGGCAAAACCGCAGCCGGTGACACAAGGGGATGAAACTCTTATCAATGAGAAGTATAAAGATACGCTTGCTCCGCTCCCGCACATGCCGACCAGTATGCTCTTTTACTTCGAAGAAGGCTCTGACCTATTGGTTCCGGAATCTAAAGAGCAGATTGGGAGCTTGGTTCAGCTTATTAAAACGGAAGAGCCCTGTATTGTTGATATCATAGGTCATTCGGATACAGTAGGTACAGCAGAAAGTAATTTTGAATTGGCATTAAAACGTGCGCAAACTCTTAAATTGTTTTTGGAAGATAATAATGTGACTATGAAAAAGGTCAATGTGCAATCCTATGGAGAAAGTGATCCGCTCATACCGACCGGTGATAATGTTTCAGAACCAAAGAATAGACGAGTCGAAGTTATCGTCAGATAAATGAAGATGCAATCGAAGATTCTTTTTATTGTCTCTTTTCTTCTAAGTACCCTTTTCTATATAGGATGGTGGAACAGTTCAATACTCACGTATGCAGATTACAAAATATATGATTTTCTTACGTCATCTCAATCAAATCCTCCATCAGGGAAGGCTACCGTTATTGTCGAAATTGATGAGAAAAGTCTTCGGGCATTGGGTCAATGGCCATGGCCAAGAGTTGTTACTGCATCGCTCATAAAAAAAATTACGGCACAGCATCCGGCTGCCGTTTCGCTAGACCTCATTTTTCCTGAAGAAGACAGAACTTCTCCTGTTACACTGAGTGCTTTTTACAACCAATTTTTCAATCTTAAAACGGACTTTGGCGGGATTCCGGATGCACTGAAAGATAATGATCGCATTCTTGCAGATTCGATGAAAAACCACAATATCGTATTGCCTGTTTTCTTTAATACGATTGCTGCGGGAAACAAAGAGTGCCTTCTGCCATCACAAACTTTTTTGCAAGAAAACAAAACGCTCATCGGATTGTATGAAAGTCCAAGTTTGTTGTGCAGTCTGCCTGTAATTCAGGACAAAGCGAAAGCTATAGGGCATATACAAGCATCTCCTGATCAGGATGGAACTTTCAGACGGGTGCCTTTACTGATTCGATACCAAAATACGCTGATACCGACACTGGGACTCGCAGCTCTTGCCTCTATCGACCCGGATATAAAATGGGAACAAGACGATACCTATATTCACGATATTACTTTTGATATTCTCGGACACAGATTGACTACCGACAAGAAGACAAATGTGCTGTTGGAATTTTATCCTCAAAAGTGGTATCGCACCATTTCGGCGTTAGATGTGTTAAATGGAAACTATGACTCTTCTCTTTTTCAAGGAAAGTTTGTTTTTATCGGGGCAACGGCAATGGGATTGTATGACCAATATACTCTTAGTGATGGTTCAATGCGTCCGGGTGTTTTCGCACATGCAACTCTTGTCGAAAATATGATGAATAACAGTGTGATGACTCAGCCTGATTTTTTTAAAATCATTAACATCTCTCTCTCCGGATTGTTGGCACTAATCTTCATGATACTCATGTCCCGTAAGCAATACATAGGGATGGTTGTTATTTTCTTTGCAGCAATCCTGACAGGGTTTCTTTTAAGCTTCATAATGCTTCAAAAAAACATTTATATCTCCATCGGTTATTTTGCGATTCCATTGATTTCGTATGTATTTGTTCTTTCTATGCTCTTGTTTTTTATCCATTATCGAGAGCGAAAAATTTTTTATGAAGAGATGAGCAAGTCCAATGCAGCTATACTCGAAAGTATGGCATTGGTTGCAGAAACACGTGATACCGATACCGGAGCGCATATCACAAGGACAAAAGAGTATATTAAATTGTTGGCAGAGTATCTCAAATCCCAAAATATTTATACAAATGTATTGACATCGGAATACATCGTGAATTTATATCATGCCGCGCCATTGCATGATATCGGGAAAGTGGGTATTCCGGATAATATACTGAAAAAGAACGCTAAATTAACGGACGAAGAGTTTGAAATAATGAAAACGCATTCGTTGTTAGGAAAAGAAATTATCGGTAATGCCGTACATGCCTACCATGATACCAAGATGCTACACATTGCTTATAATATTGCTTATTATCATCATGAAAAATGGAATGGACTAGGATATCCAATGGGTCTTAAAGGAGAAAAAATCCCTCTCGAAGCGAGGATTATGGCCTTGGCAGATGTATATGATGCTCTTATTAGCAAACGATGCTATAAACCTGCCTTTACGTTTGAAATAGCAGAGGAGATAATTATTGAAGGGCGTGGAACCCATTTTGACCCTCTTTTGGTCGACACCTTTATTATACTCAAGGAAGAATTTAAAAAAATTGCGGAAAAGATTGGTGATGCCTAAAAGCTATATCTGTATCATGAGCTAAACTGTGTTAGAATTATAACAAGACTCTATACCCTAAGGTTAATCATGTTATTTAATCCTACCCCACTGGAAAAATTGACCACACTTATTACTGATTTGATTGAAAAACAAACTGCGCTTCAAGCTGAACTCGAAACACTCCGAACCGAGAGTACTCTGATCCGCAGTAATGACCAAAGTAAAGAGGCTGAGATTCAGCGCCTTCACGGTGCCCTTACTTCCAAAGATGAAGAGATCAAAATGTACGGCGATGAACTTGCCGCCAAAGATGCGGAAATCGAAGCAATCGTTTCAAAAATTGAAAGCTTGCTTGGATGAAGACCAAAATAACCCTCACCCTTAATGCCAAACGTTATGACATTGATGTAGAGGAAGATTTTGCCCGTTTTTTGAGCGAGCAGATGAAACAGGATTTTGAATTTTACGGAAACAATGACATCAAACTCCTCCTTCAAGCCTATGTCCGCAAAAGCTTTGCTCTTTATGAACAAGAGAAAGAAGTTTCCGGATTGATTGATCGTCTGCAAAATCTTTAATACACTCCACAATCCC
Source organism: Sulfuricurvum sp. (assembly GCF_028712165.1). Classification (GTDB taxonomy): domain Bacteria; phylum Campylobacterota; class Campylobacteria; order Campylobacterales; family Sulfurimonadaceae; genus Sulfuricurvum. Next base: position 65,381 of record NZ_JAQTQR010000001.1, read on the forward strand.
TTCACAATAACTTTTTATACTGCTCATATCAAAAGGGAATCTCGAAAGAGAATCTCCCAAACAAGGAGTTGATTATGAAAAAGTTTCTTCTGTTGCTTGCAGCTGCGGCACTCACTGCCACGATGGCACAAGCGGACGCCGCATCGGGCCAAAAAGTCTATTTGAAAGTGTTCAAAGCAAAATTCGGAATGAACGGGGTCAAGTTTGCTGCGGAGCATACGGTTTCGGAGTGGGAAGATCTGTTTGCGGATAATGCAAAAGGGTTTATCAAAGAGTACGGGGATAAATTCCCTGCGGCAGCACCGATTTTGACCAATCCGGACATGAAAGACAAGATTCAAGATGTAGGCGATTTTGCCAAACAATACGGTTCGGACAGCGGAAACGTGCCGAGTTGTGGTTGATAGAAAAACAGTAAAAAAAGGATAAAAAATGAAAACGTTAATTGCGATTCTTGGACTTACAGCTATGTTGAGTGCTGCTGACGGCGGTGCTTTATTTCAAAAATGTGCGGCGTGTCACGGTGCCAAAGGTGAAAAAGCGGCTTTGGGTAAATCCGAAGTGATCGCCGGATGGAAATCGGATAAAGTGCTTGATGCACTCAAAGGGTACAAAGCCGGAACCCGTAATACCAAAGGGATGGGCGCAATCATGAAAGGGCAAACCGCCACGTTGTCCGATGGCGACATGAAATCGCTTGCGGATTATGTTGCAGGATTGAAATAAGGTTTCTTAGCTGCTGCGAGCTGTCGCAGCCAACTTTTATGTTTTTGTCTCTCGTCGCTCCCCTGCACACGTGGGGGATTTTTTTATCTACAGATTACATCTAATATTTTTATTGCTATACCTTCACGGATATAATTTTCTTTAATTAATGCTCTATTCTTATCCGAAATAGTATTACTCATTTTTCTACATTTTTCTATAGCTTGAATCAGAACATTAGTATCATTAGGTTTAATGACAATGGCGTTTTCTAAAGATTCTACGAATGATTTGGCTTGACCAATACCACCGTATATAATAGGTAATCCCACAGATGTATATTCATAAAGCTTTGAAGGCATTGCTGAAACACAATCCTCATTTAATTGAGCATATAAAACAGAGGTATTGGAATAATATTCGATTAATTCTTCCCATGTGACCTTTCCAGGAAAGGTCACATTAGAGAGTTGGTGTATTTTTGCGTATTTTTGAAGGTTTTTTGCTTCACTTCCATCTCCTATTAGAATGAATTTGACATCCTTTAGATATCTAGCTGCATCCAACAAAACTCTTAGCTCCTGTACGATTCCTAATGTACCGGCATACATCACTGTAAAATGTGGATTAGGCTGAATATTTTTCCTAGACAAAGCTTCAAAGCGGTTTTTATCAATCCCATTGGAAAGAATCTGCACATTATCTATTCCGTATTGTTCAGAAAGAATATGAGATTCATATGGATTTGTTACGGTGATATAATTAAATTTTTTAATACCATGTACCATTATCATAGTCAATACAATTTTAATGAGCTTATTCAAAATATTTTTTTCACTCAAATCTTCCCATTGGAGATCTCTGATGTCTAATATTTTATAGCCTAATATTTTATACCCAACGAGAGGTATTAAAAACATAAATGGGATTGTTACAATCGTTTTGTCGCAGATTAAGGTATTAGCAACTTCAATAAGTTTTAGACTATATATGATTTCATAATATGCTCTTTTTAGAAAACTTTTGCCATTATAATTTTGTTGATTAATATAATAGATAGTTATGGTTTTCGTATAATCTACTTTTTCTTTTTTATGGATAACTCCTTTTTCACTTAAACAAATAATATTAATTTGATAGAATTTTGAAAGTTCGTTGGCAAAAGATAAAACACGATTTGTTCCTACACTATTTTCTGGTAAAAAATGAGCAGTTAAGAAATTAATCGTTTGCATAATTAAGATTAATGAAATACTAAATTATGAATAGCTTTAGATACAACGTCAAACTTAAATTTTGTGCTAGTTAGTTGACTTAGAGATGAGTCAATTCCATGATCGCAATGACATTTTCCGGATAGAATTCTATTTTTTACATCAATAGCTAATTCACTTTGTAAAAGTTTGGTAAGGTTGTAATCAAAATTTCTAATAGAACCCATGAACCACTTATCTTTTTCATGGAGGTTGGGATAACCGATTTTTTCACACGGGTAGATATCACCGGACGGGGACATAACAACACGGGATGTTGCAGCCGCACATGGCGTCGTATAAATTGGATCCACATAATAATCAGCTGTTTTTTGACGAATTTTGGATCGAAATGCTTTTAATAAGGCATTGTCTTTGCTTTTTTTTGTAAAAAAATATTCGATAACTTCATTAAATTTTTCAATGTCAAGAACCGGATGATATTCTCCATGGGATCGGACCAAATGAAAACTAAAATCATCGACACCGATATCATCCATAAGAAAATCGATTAGTTCTAGAAAAATATCCTGATTATATTCATTAAAAGAAGAGAGCGCAACAAGTGTGATATTCTGATACTCACTCGAAGCTTCTTTAGCCATTTCCAAATTTTTCCGCCATTTTTCAAAAGAACCTCTGAGTTGGGAAAAGCTGTCCATATCTTCCGGACTTGGAGAATTTATCGAAAAATGAAGTCTTAAATTACCGTATCCGTTATCTCCGAATGCGTCAATCGTCTCAAGGATGTTTTCACCGAACCAACCATTAGTTGGGATGCAAACAACACCTGTCTTCCAACTATTCGAAATACCTACGGCAAGTTCAGCGATATCTTGTCGCATAAAGGGTTCCCCGCCTCCGAGGTGAACACGTTGCATATGTGGGATATATTCCCCCATTTTAAGAATTTCAGTAACAGATAAAAAATTATTAGTTTTGGTATTGAGTTCTTCAGCAACAAAGCAATGTTTGCAAAACATATTGCACTTATTCGTCGTAAAATAGGTTAATTCCGTTAATCTATTTTTAAAAAAAAGTGGAGGAATATGATGAATTAATTTTGTCATGTTTAGCCTTTTTTACAGTTCAGTTTACAAACAATCAAAAATTCATAATAGGTTTCTAAAAGCACCATACGAATCCCTTTCACTCCATCTAAAAAACATAACTTAATGAAGAAATTGTAAAGAAAAAAAATGAGCCATCGAAATGGCAGCCTTCTATACAGTGCATTTAAAAATAAACGTCTCTTGATAGGATTGATTGAAAAAGCATTTTCTACTACAATCGGATAAGTATTTATTTGTTCAAATTTTGCACTAAGGGTGGAATAAGCATTTCTTCTTTGAATCCAATGATCTAGACCTTTTGAAAATGGAAAATGGTTGAGCGGATATTTAAGTTCTCCACTTTTTCCATTCAATAATAACTTTTCATGAATATCTCCGTAAAATGATACATATGCAGGTTTTACAAGCCTTTCCACCCTTACGTTGTACAAACTATTGTGAGTAAGAGCTTTTCCGCAAAAATGTATATTTCTTCTTACACTGTACGCAATTGTTTTATCATATGGTAAAGAACTGATCTCTAATATTTCTTTTTGTAATTCCTTTGGACATGTTTCATCTGCATCGATAATAAATATCCATGGATTTAAAAAATCGATATTTTTTAGTCCATAGTTTCTTTGTTCAGCGTAGTTGTCAAATTCTCTTTGATATATTCGTATGTTATTGAAAGCTTGTGCAATTGTTAATGTGTCATCAGTACTAAATGAATCCAATATAACTATGTCATTAGACCATTCTATTGATTCCAAACAAGTTTTTATATCGTGTTCTTCATTATAGGTAATAATAAATATTGAAACATTAGACTCTTGTTTTAACATGGATTTTTTTTACCATTATTTATTTTAATATATTTAATAAGCACTTATAGTATTATATAGTAAAAATAAAAAATAATATATACTGTTTTTATAAAACTGAATAAATATACATAATGTTTCAATTCTACACAAAGATTGCTTCCATTGATTTTTATAGATTCTCTTGTAATATACATTTTATCTTTAGACTAAGTGATTTAATTTTAACAAAGCTAGAACTATCGAATATTGGTTTCAGTTGTTCACACCCTTATCAAATGATACGAATTGCTCATGAATCATTCGCTTCTATTTACAGTTTTTAGCCATAATAGCCCACCAAAACAAAGGGACGGGATGTTCAAATCATTAATTTTCTTTTTTCTTCTCTTTATAACCTCTCTTCATGCCAAAATCGATGCTGAAAAACTGGATAAATTAAATGTTGAAGCACTGTTGGTCAAAAATCTTTCGAGCAATGAGATACTTTATTCAAAAGAGGCGCAGCGTGAAGTTCAACCGGCGAGTCTGACCAAAATCATGACGGCCATACTGGCGATAGAGCAGGGAGATTTAAACCGTTCTGTCGTGATTACGAAAGAGATGCTTCAAGTAGAACCTACCAAAGCAGGATACAAAGAGGGAGAAGTCTTCGCATTGGACGATCTTATCAAAGCGGCTTTGATCAAATCGGATAACGACGCGGCGATGGCCATCGCGATAGCGGTCGGGGGCTCGGTAGAATATTTTAAAGAGATGATGAATGCCAAAGCGGCAAGTATAGGGATGACGAATACCGTGTTTACCAACCCGTGCGGATTTGACATCGGCAATCACCACTCTACACCGCAAGATCTTCTTACTTTGGCGGAATATGCCATCAAAAATCCTGTTTTTAATGATATTACCCGATTAAACCAGCATACGTATTACTCACAAAATAGCGGCCGAAAATTTGTTGCCCATACCCACAATCAGCTTCTCAACCAATATGAATACGCCGTCGGAGTCAAAACAGGATATACCTCTAAAGCAGGGCCGTGCTTAATTGCCCGTGCCAAAAAAGAGGATAGTGATTGTTTGATTATTATGCTCAATTCCAAAGAGAACCGCTGGAAAACGGCAAAAGAGATATTCGAACAGGTATTTGTCCCAGCGCAGAATGTTTTGGCATCGTTATAACACTAATCTTTAAACTGCATCATAATGGCTTGAATTTCGTCCATATGTTGCAAGAAAGTATCGACAAGCTCACCGTCAAAGTGTTTCCCTTTCTGAGCCAGTAGATACTCTACCGCTCGCTCGATACTCCATGCATCTTTATAAGGCCGTTTTGATGTAAGGGCATCAAACACATCGGCTATGGCGACAATCCGACCCGCTAGTGGAATATCATATCCTTTGATCCCATTCGGATATCCGGTTCCGTCAAATCGTTCATGATGGGTCAGTGAAACAACCCGTGCAGTTTGAAGCAGCAGAGAATGGTGATTTCCGATAATATCGGCCCCTTGCTTCGGGTGTTTGCGTATTACTTCCCACTCTTCGGGTGTTAGCGGTCCCGGTTTTTGCAAAACGGCATCCGGGGTACCTATTTTGCCGATGTCATGCATAGGCGCGGAGAGATAGATGAGTTCGGTGCGGGCGTTGTCGAGCCCTATTTTTTGCGCGATTAGTTTAGCATACGCACTCATTCGTAAAATATGGGTTCCGGTTTCGTTGTCTTTAAACTCTGCCGCACGTCCGAGCTGACGTATCACTTCCATACGTGTCAAGACGATCTCTTCAGTCCGTTCTTGGAGTTTTTGTTCGAGATTATGCTGATTTCTCAGCAGGGTAATCTGGGTATTGACACGCGCTAGTACGATGGAAGAGTTGACCGGTTTGGTGATGTAGTCTACCGCTCCGAGATGAAGCCCTTCCTCTTCATTGGTATAATCACTCAGTGCCGTGACAAAGATGATTGGAATGTTGCGAGTCATTGGGTCATTTTTGAGTTTTTTGCAAACATCGTAACCACTGATGTCCGGCATCATGATATCTAACAAAATCAGATCCGGAATATCCCCTGAAGCGATAAGATTCAGTGCTTTGGCTCCGCCTGTGGCTACTTTTACTTTGTAAAATGGTTTAAGAATTTCGCTTAAGACCATTAAATTTTCGGGAGAATCATCGACAATTAGGACAGTTTCCGGAGTATAAGGGATCATGTGTTTTCCTTGTGGAGTAGGTGTTCTATTAGACGGGCCGCCTCGTCAAATTCAAAACGTTGAATAAGCTCATAGACGTGTACCAATTCTTTGTCCGATGCATTTTGTAAAATGGTGGCATCATCGTATGCCGTTGCGTCAGCATTTCGTAGTTTTAAGAGTAGTTTATCCAATATGGCGGAGGAAATCAAAACAGAATCTGCAACGGATGCTTCCTCAGGCATTGCATTTATGAGCAAACCGAGACGTTCTATCTCATTGTCGATGTTTTCGATTAGGGGATTTTCTCGACTGATGGGGTGAACCGATAGTTCCGCCTCACGAGAAAGTTGTGTCAAATAGGTCATGCCGAGCATTGCAGCAACGCTTTTAAGGGTATGACAAAGCCGTTTTTGCGAATCTGCCGAGCCGTTTAATGGCTGGTTCACTTTCAATACCACTGATAGGATAGACCTTTTTCGGATCGATCTTTATATCTTCTATGGGTGTTCTATGGCAATAATGGGCAATTTCCTGAAACAATTTAGTTGAATCGACAGGCTTGGTGATATACCCGTCCATACCGGCTTGACGGCAGCTCTCTTCATCTCCTTCCAAAACATTGGCGGTCATTGCAATAATCGGTATATGAGGGAGTGAAGAATCGCTTCGGATACGTCGGGTTGCTTCGTACCCGTCCATTATAGGCATTTGGCAATCCATCAATATAACATCAGGGGCAGGATGATTATTGAGCCAATCAAGTGCTTCTTGGCCGTTGGAGACGATGGAAACAATGATGTTTTCCTGAGTCAAAATTTCATACGCGACCTCTTGATTGCTTTCATTGTCTTCTACGAGCAATGCCGATACTCCATTGAATGAGCCGGAAAATCCTTCTAAGTGCGGAGTATAAGGCTGAGGAGTCGATAGATGGGCATGTCCGTAAATTTCGATGAGGGTATCGAACAGATGGGAAGGGGTGATCGGTTTTATGAGTATTGTTTCGGGATGGTCGGTTCCGAATTGCTCTAAAAGCTCTTCTCTCTCATAAGCAGTTACCATAATGATGGAAGTAATCTGACGTGCATAACGTTCGTTAATACGATGATAGAGTTCTACTCCGTCGATCCCCTCCATTTTCCAATCGAGTATTGCGATGTCGGCACGAAATCCTTGATCCAATAATTTTAATGCCTCATCAGCGTTTTGGCAGATGGCATTCTCGATTCCGAAACGTGAGAGCATTTCATGAAAAATTTCCCGTGCGGTTTCGTTATCATCAACAACTAGAACTTTTAACTGCTGAATGGATGGCGGAGTCGAATCGATGTTTTCGAGGAGTTCATTTTCGAGTTGAATTTCAAACCAGAAAGTACTCCCGACATTTGGGTAACTTTCGAAACCGATGACTCCTCCCATCATTGTAACCAGTTGTTTGGCGATAGCCAGTCCGAGTCCGGTACCGCCAAATTTTCGGGTAGTGGACATATCGGCTTGGGTAAATGCCCTAAAGAGCAAGTTTTGCTGCTCTTGTGAAATGCCGATTCCCGTATCTTTGACCTCGAATCGAAGTATAGGCGCACCTGTTTCGACTAGCTGAGATCGTATTTTGATGACCACTTCTCCCTGCGAAGTGAATTTAACCGCATTGGAGACGAGATTGAGGAGAATTTGTTTGATACGTAATGGGTCGCCCCTGTAGCTCTTTTCAAAATCATTGTCTAAATCGACTAAAAGCTCAACCCCTTTTTGCTGTGCCCGTATTCCTATCATATCGGTAACGGAGACGACGAGTTCTTCCAGATTGAATGGGATCGATTCAATGTGCAGTTTTCCGGCTTCAATTTTTGAGAAATCGAGGATATCGTTGATAATATCGAGCAAAAGATGGGAAGCTTCGGAAGCTTTGGTGATAAACCGCCGCTCTTTTTCAGGTAGGTTCCCTTTTAATGCCAGCTCAGTCATACCGATGATTGCATTCATAGGTGTTCGGATCTCATGACTCATATTGGCTAAAAATTCACTTTTTACCTTCATAGCGGCATGGGCGGCTTCTTTTGCTTCTATGAGTTCTGATATGTCGACGATCGCACCGATCAATCCGGCCGGTGCACCTTCGGGATCCGAAAAGCCTCGGACCCAATAAAGGGTTTGATGATTTTTACCGTCACCAAAGGGGATGAGCATCTCTTTGTGAGAGGTTCCTATGGTTCGAATGATTCTTTCATCTTCGGCTTGATACTCAATCCGATCTTCCATAGGAAGATATTCTAAATCCAAAACTTGTTTGCCGATGAGATCATCTCGAGATATTCCGAATGTCTCTTCATATGCTTTATTAACACCTAAAAAGCGGCAATCTTTTCCTTTATAGAAGATCGGGTAGGGGATAGTGTCGATCATTGCCTGTTCAAAAGCAATTTGATGGTTAAGCTGTTTTTGGAGTTTTTGCTGTGCAAGGAAACTGATATGGTTGATTGCTTCACGCTCTTTGGTTTTATTGTAGCGTTGAAGCAAAATGACAGCAGGAAGTAAAAGGAGTAGAAAAAGGACTGCGATAATAAGTGTTTTAAACAGGACGTTGAGCAAAAGGCTATGTATCTCTTCGACAGCGATATCGGCTCCTACAACATAGACTTTTCCTTTCGGTGAAACCATTGGTACAAAGACAGAGTGAAATGTCCCCCATTTGTCGCTGTAAACAGGGCTAAAAAAGAGACGGTTGGTAAGATATGCTCTGATCAGTTCGGATGGAGGATTTTCGTAATGCTGCCAAAATGTTACTCCAAGGCCTTTTTCACGATCATGTATATTTTCATTGGAAATTATAAAGTAAAATTTTTCTTTTTCTCGTACGACAATATAAATATAGGTTGTGCCGAGTTCTTTTGACAGAGAGTTGGCACGATGAAGCATATCTTGAAACTCTTCTGCCGTCGGGGGATTAAGATAGGTGTATTTGTCGATCTCACCTCGTCCGAATACACTGTCAACGGTGTAGATAGCATTGAGAAGACGGGTATCGATTTGGGCAAGCTTCAGAGTCCGTTCCCGTTCATAGATTCCTGCGGTTACGAGTACAACGATGATGAGATAAGCAAAAAAAGTATAGCGGAAAAGGGGGTATTCTCGGATATGGCGGATAAAGGAGAGAGGTCTGAACTGCATACCGATTACCTTTTAAAACAGAAGAAAAGTACTTATGTTAGATTATACCAAATTCAATTTAATATGCAGAGAGAACTTAGAGCCAATTGACACATATCTTTGTCCCCTTTTTTTCTTCCGATTCTATTGTGATATTCAGATTATATTCTTTTGCTATCATCGCAACGATATTTAATCCGATTCCAAACCCTCCGACACTTTTATCGGCGCGGGTATAGCGTTCAAAAACCCGCTCTATCATCGCATCGGGGATGCCGATACCGTTGTCTTGTACACATAGAACTCCATCACGAAGAGTGATAGAAATACTCCCTCCCATATGATTGTATTTGATTGCATTGGAGAGGAGATTATCGATAATACGGGTGGCTTTTGTATCATCGATAGTCAAGGTTACTCTGGCATCGACAGCTAAATTTAAAGAGATCTTTTTTTGCTCGATGCGGTGGCGGAAATACTCTAGTCGCTCGTGTAAAAGGTGGCTCAAATCGAGTTGTACATCTTGAACGGAGAGATCGTGATTGAGGATAAGATAGGTGAGATCATCATACAGGGTTGAGATGGTGCGTGAGGCGATTTCGATCCGTTTGATCTTTTTTTGTGCTGAGGGTGGGAGATCATTGACCTCCAGCGATTCGATGTTTGTGAGGATAGCGCTGACGGGGGTATTGAGTTCATGAGTCGTATCTTTGATAAAATCATCGAGCAGGGCGATTGCCTCATTCATCGGACGGAGAATCAATCGCGAGAGAAAAAAGCCCATTCCGACAAGCATTAAAAATAAGAGTGCTCCGAAGGTAAGGGTGATTTCAAGCGTTTGCTGACGCCACAGCCCATCGTCTTGGGTTTCAAAAATCAGATAATACTCTCCCATTCCATAGGGTGAGAGAGGGACGATCAAATAAATGTGTTTGTTTGAAAGGTAGATATTCTCTTTGAAATCGATTGGAACACTATTATGCAGACGTGATACGATGGATTTTTGATCGTAACCGTAGAGTGCAGTTGTGTAGGCTAAATCTTTCGGAAAGGTTTTGAGGTCACGATCGTGTTCAAGCCACGCTTTGAGTTTGGGAACGTAACTTTCCGATTCGAGCTGCATGGCAAGACGCTGTGATGAGAGCATTACGGCTTTGGCGTATTGAAAATAGAGAACCCCGATCAGCGCAAGGATCAAAACAGACATTATCCCATAGAGGATCAGGAAGCTTTTGAGGGTACGGTATTTAGCGAAATTGATACCCGAGGCGCTTGTGGCTGACAATGGAATCCTTTCCTAGGAGTTTGCGGAGTGTTTTGATATAGGTGCGCAGGCTTCCGTCACTTGGGGTTTCATCATAGTCCCATAAGTGTTCCATGATGACTTCATGTGCAAGAAGCTCATTTCTATGCTGGATAAAGAGTTTGAGCAATTTGTGCTCTTTAAGCTGAAGATTTTGTACCTGCCCGCCAATCGTAAGGACTTGGTTGTCGATGTCATAGGTGATCCCTTCGCCGAGGGTGAGGGCATCGGTAGGGTTATGGTAAAAATTACGTTTTAGGATTGTTTGAATCCGAAGAAGCAGCTCTTTTAGGGCAAAAGGTTTACGGATATAGTCATCTCCGCCACTTTCAAAGCCCTCTTCGACATCACTCATAGCATTGCGTGATGTGATAAAAATAGCCGGTGTGGCATTGCCCTCTTTGCGCGAGTTTTTGAGAAGAGAAAAACCATCACCTCCCGGGACATTTACATCGAGTAAGAGGAGATCATACTTTTGCTCATATAAAGCATCTTCGGCAGAAGCAGCATCGTAGACACAGACTACATTAAAGCCTTGATCTTCGAGATATTCGCTGACACTCTCAGAGAGATTCGGGTCGTCTTCGAGCAGTAGTAGTTTGGCTTTCATCATGTTAGTGCAATCCCAAAGAAAATGAATAGGGCAAAGGCAATGCTTGCGGAGATCAATGCATACGGGAGCTGAGTTCGGACATGTTCACCCACTTCGCATCCCGAAGCCATGGATGAGATAATCGTGGTATCGGAGATGGGGGAGCAATGATCGCCAAACACCCCGCCTGAAATCACAGCGCCCATGCACAGTGCGACGGGGGCATCAAGTCCAACGGCCAAAGGGACTGCGATAGGGAGCATAATACTAAAAGTTCCCCAGCTGGTTCCCGTTGCGAAGGCAATGATGGCTCCCAAAACAAAAATAGCTCCTGCCAAATATGCCGAAGGCAAATAGCTACCGATAAAGGAGGCAAGATATTTCCCTACTTCCATATCCGAACTTACCCCTCCGATTGCGAATGCAAAGAGTAAAATAGAAGCAATCGGAGCCATTGACTTTGCACCGACTAGAGCAGATGAAAAAAATTCGTGTGTGGTAAGGGCATTTTTAAATTGATAATATCCCCACATCAGGATCAGCGTGATAATAAGAGTATAAAAAATCGAGGTTGAACCGGAACCTTTAAGAATATTGCCTTCTCCTGTGAGAAGCATGAAGCCGATAACTCCGCTAATCATCCAAATCATCGGCCATAAAAAGAGTCCAAAGTGACCTCTCTCATCCTCACATTCTATTGTAGGCGGTGGAGTAATAGTTGCGTTGCGCATCGGCCCGATATCGATCTCAAACCATATAGCGATAAAAGTAACGATGAGGGCGACAAAGGCGTAAAAATTAAATGCAATGGATTGAACAAGCCATGTGGCACTTTCACCGGCGATCAATCCGGCTGTGATTTGTCCTCCGATGAGTCCCAGTAAAAGTGCCCCCCATCCATTCAGCGGAATCAGTGAACATACCGGGGCAGAGGTTGAGTCACAGACGAATGCCAGTTTGGCACGGCTGATACCGTATCGGTCGCAAAATGGGCGCCCGATCGCTCCGGCAACAAGTGAGGTGATGGAGGATTCGATAAAAACGATGATTCCGGCAATGAAGCTGGGCATGAGAGCCCCCCGTTTGCTTTTCACCCAGGAACGTTTGACACTCAGTTCATGAACCAGTCCGTCCACTCCACCGCTTCGCTCGATGAGTGCCATGACCGAGCCGACCATGATTGCAAACGCGAGGGTTTTGAGTACCCATCCTTCACTGAGCAATCCGCCAAAACGCTCAGCCATTAAAACCAGTGCATCTATAGGATGAAAGCCGGCAATGATAAACTCGCCTACAAAAACGGCCATTACTAAAGCGATAAAAACAGAACGGCTAAAGAAGGCAAGGAGGATAGCAATAAGCGGCGGGAGTAACCCTAAGATTCCGTATTCTATGGGGTATCCTTACAATATCATCTGAAGACGCATAATACCGGGACGGTCAAACTGTTCTTTGTAGTATTCACTCCGTTTTTCATCGATGACTTCAAAACCGAGCTTTTTGAAAATCATCTCTGTTTCTACCATGCCGATTTCGACGGAAGTTTGAACTTTACGGTACCCTTTTAAGCGGGCAGTGAGCATACTTTTGGTGATGAGCTCTTTGAATACATCGATGGTTTTGAACTCCGGCTTTACCAACATGAAATCGAGTACAAATGTTTTATTGTCGACCTCACCTTCACACAGCAGATATGCGGCAATACGCTCGTGATAGGTTTCGTCAAATCCGATCTCTTCGAGTGCTTTTGAAAAGATCTCATGGGTTGCGATGCGAGGCTCATATCCGCAAATCGTACCTACGGCAACTGTACCGCTAAGCGCAATAAAAAAGTTTGAGAAATGGCAATAACTCTTGGTGGTTGTTAAGGCTAAACGCTTTAGATGTCCGAGGAGTATGTCATTATCGGAGGTATTAAAGACCAA
>NZ_JAQTQR010000061.1 GCF_028712165.1 Sulfuricurvum sp.
AAAGAATAAAAAGCGATTACACGGAGGAGAAAAATATGTTTAATAGATTGTTAATGGGTGCTGCGGCACTTTCACTGGCTGCTTCAATGGCGTTCGGCGCAACCGGAGCTAAATATTATGTCGGCGATGGCGATAAAGAAAAAGTATTCATGAGTTTGGTCAATGAAAAGATCAATACTATAGGTTACGTATTGTCCGATCCGCATGAACGTATTAATGATGCGTATAAAACAAAATGGGGAACAGAATTTAAGACTGAAAAAGGGGTACAGGTTAAACACCCTGATTTTGATCCTACTTTCAAAGAGACATTGGATAATCTCGGATTTTTCTCAATCACTAACGACAAGGTTGTTGGACCGTTGTTGATGAAAGAACCGGCTTTGGGAGGTTTCTCACCGTTTAATCTTGGAATTTACAAAAAAATGGGTGAAGATAAAACCTATGTAGGGCATGTTGACCCTGAAACTATGCTCAATATTACCGGTGTTAAAGATGCGGATGTCCGTGCTAAATTTATCGCTTCATTTGTTCCATTGGATAAAATGGTAGGAGAAGAGATCGGCAGTAAAGTGCAAACAGTAGAATATAAAGCACTCCCTGAAAAACCTATGATGACATTTGAAGTTTCATTTGATCGTGAAGCGAGTTTGGACGCATTTATCAGTGATTTCCAAGGGAAGTTTGAAGAAGCATTCGAAAAGAATCATTACATCATTGCAGGATATAAAGATTTCAAAGGTGCGATGACCGATAACAATATCGAGTTTGGCCGCTTTGATGCATACTGGGTCTATTCGCTTTGTCATTTCCGATTCTCTGAAGGGATCTTCAATAACGGTCGTCCTGATGCAGGAATCTTTGCACCGTGTTCAATGTATATGTATGTTGAAAAAGGTTCAAACAAGCTAATGATCGGTATGCCTAAATTAGAAAACTGGATTGCCGTTATGGGGATCAAAGATCCAAAAATGGTTGATTCAATCCATAAGCTTGATAAAGAAATTACAGGAATCATGATTGGATTGGGAGCAAAAGAACTATGAAGAAATTTTATTCCCTAATTATGAGTGCACTTGTACTCGGATTTTGCGGATGTGCCGGAACGGCACCTGAAGCACAAGCCGGTGTCAAAGTAGAAAAAGAAGTAGCAACCTATAAAATTGCCTCTTATGTAGATGTTGATAATGCTAAATCAAAACTTGCAGCTGCAGGTTTTGAAGTAGTCGGTACGTATAAAACGGATTCAGGTACTACAGTTCTTTTTACGAATGCACAGATGAAAGCTGCGGCTAATAAACCTATGCGCGGACTTGCTGCTGTAGGGCGTATGTTGGTTGATGATGAGCGTAAACAAATCAGCATTGCTAATCCGATCTATTTTGACAAAGCGTTCATGCAAAAAGAGTATAACCATACGGTTGCTTCTGCTGAGTTGACTTCACTTGAAAAAGCTTTCGGAACACTAAAAGATTCTACAGATAAATGGGAATTTGATGGTTTGGCAGGGTACCATTTTATGGTTGGTATGCCGTATTATGAAGATATGGGTGTAGTTGGCGAAGGTTCAACGGCTGATCTGGTTGCAAAAGCAGAAAAAGCTAAAGGGACAACAGCAGTCGTAAAATTGAGTGATGATCGTTATGTAGCATTCGTTAGTTTAGATCGTCGAACAAACGGATTCGTCAAAAAAATCGGAACCCAAAACGGAGAAATCCTTCCATGGGCAGTATTGATCGAAGGTGGACAGGCAAAAGCACTTAGCGCTAAATATTATATTGCTATCAGCTATCCATTGCTCACAATGGGTGAATTCATGACGATTGCAACTGTACCAGGTGCAGTTGAAGTTGATCTCAAAAAGATCTTTAAATAATCTTCCTTACTGAATGGAGTTTAACTCCATTCGGTTTCTTCTTATACTCTAAATTTTAAACTTCATTGCTTTTAACATCTCTTCAACGATATCTTTATAATAACTTTTCAATGTATCTGATCCTAAAACAACCGGTGGTTCACCATTGTCTGAACCTTCACGAATATCCATATTTATAGGAATCTGTCCGAGTAAAGGAATATTATAGCGTTCTGCTAAACGCGCTCCGCCGCCGCTTCCAAAAATATCATAACGTGTTCCGGTATCAGGAGCTACGAAAAAGCTCATGTTTTCCACTAGGCCGGCCATAGGAACATGGATGTCTTGGAACATACGAATCGCACGACTGACATCATCACTGGCTACGAGTTGTGGTGTTGTTACAATAACACCGGCCGTGATAGGAAGTTCTTGAGCCATGGTGAGTTGAATATCACCGGTACCCGGAGGCATGTCGATCACCATAAAGTCCAGCTCTCCCCATGCAACATCTTCGAGAAATTGAATGAGTGCCGAAACAGCAACAGATGAACGCCAAACAAGCGGAGTGTCTGATGTTGGGGTAGTAAGTGCTACACTCATGATTTTAATGCCGTAGTTTTCACACGGAATGATTTTGTTATCGTCATTCCAGCGAATTTTTTCAAGGTCTGTATTGGTAAGTCGAGGAACATTCGGGCCATAAACATCGGCATCGAGAATTCCAACTTTATACCCTTTTTGGGCAAGTGCAATCGCCAAGTTAACACTTACGGTACTTTTGCCGACTCCCCCTTTTCCACTTGTAACCGCGATAACATTGGCAGCATAGGGTGCGCGATTATTTGGTGTGGCACTGTTACCGTAGTTGATGTCTTTTTGGACCGTTTGTTTTTTTGTGATGTTTAGACTTGTAAATTGATCATGAAAAGCGGATTCGATTGCGGATTTGACTGTGAGATAAGAGTC
This sequence comes from Sulfuricurvum sp., assembly GCF_028712165.1. Lineage (GTDB taxonomy): Bacteria > Campylobacterota > Campylobacteria > Campylobacterales > Sulfurimonadaceae > Sulfuricurvum. The sequence continues at coordinate 2,825 of NZ_JAQTQR010000061.1, forward strand.
ATCACTAACGGTAAGAAGTTCGACAAAAGCATTGCTATCGGTCACTTTAACTTCGGAAATAAGCTTGAGCTCTCCAAGGGTGCGTGTGAGTCCTGGATACGCAAGGGTATTAAGCGCGACTGAGAGATCTTTAGTGTTCATATGGGTTTCCTCGAAGTTCTCTGGCTAATAGAGCTTTTGTCCCTGCTGCTTTTTGTGCAAGTTTTGATAAAGGTGCTCGTGCGCCCGGATATTCAAGACTGAGACGATGTATTTCGCTTATACGTGATTCAATAAGGTTGGAAAGGGATGCAATTACACTATTCAATGTCCCGATTTTATCCGATTCATTGAGTAGGTCTTTAATGAGCATTTCCCGTGAATGCATTTGCAGATTAAGACCGTTTGCACGACCTATTGCAATAAAATCACCTGCACTGAGATAGAGTCCTGAAAAAAAAGTATTAAGAAAGTGGTTTTCAAGGGTTAAAAATTTACTTCGCTCTTCAAAATGTTTTTTTTTCATGCGCGCTCTCCAAGATTGGCTTCAGCCGCTTTGCTTACATCCGGATCGGTGTCTTTGAGTAGTGAAGTGATGATATCTTTTGGGGCGGCACGGTTTTCAGCCAAACGCATACGAACCATTTTATCATTGTCATCGCATAAAATTTTGAGTAGTTTCGGAGGGGTATTCGGATTGCCGGAAAGTCCGTCACGAACAATTTTTTCATCACTGAAAAATTTCTCTAACACATCACTTGGAGTTGAAGGGTTAGCTGCGACGAGTGCGCGGACTAAATTAATTGGATCAGCTGAAAGATGACGCAAGACTTCAATAGGTGTATGCGGGTTTTTAGCAACTGCCCAACGTGCACCCATATCGACCGGATTACTTGCAATATCGATCAGCAGTTCCACCATAACAGGGCTATATTCACGGTCTCTTTCGTATACGGATGTTCTAAGAGATAGATTCATAGCAACTTGTCCGACAAGCTGCTTGTCGGTTTTATAAGCATTATAAATCGCTTGCACTTCTTCAATCGGAAGGGATTTATCCTCTAATAATTCGATAAGTAACGCTGTATTAGATTGTTCTATAGCATTTAGTGTAGTTTCGGTACTCATGAAGCTCCCTTTTTAATATTATTTTAACGCCAAATAGATAAAAAACCCTTTGACTGCGCTCGCCGTAATGGCACTAAAGTTTTGTGATAAAAATAATCGTCATACTATCAAAAAGTGATTAAAATGTAACTATTAATTATAGTATATAAGGCTGGGAACAGAGTAGGATGTATAAGAAAACGTAAAGTAACAAAGAGTAATTGCCTAGAAGCAAATTGTGATAAGTATGTAACAATTTGTAATCTATGTGACGATTTAAAAATAGTATTTACCATGTATTAAGAGAGTCGTCTCTATAATAGGTACGGTAATTCCATATATTAATGCACATTGTGTGTGCACATTTATAAAAAAAAGGAGCACGGATGAACAGATGGTTAAAATCACTCTGTGTGGTTGCATCATTATCGGCGTCATCAGTGATGGCAGCCGATGGGTATGTGAATAAGGATATCCTTATTTCAGCTGATGAAGCGGTCAAGCTGATCGGCAACCCGAAGGTGATGTTTGTTTCAGGTGACAATGAGGATGTCTATAAACTCGGGCATATTAAAGGGTCTGTAGAGATGTTCGCGCACCATTTGCATGAATCAGACATTACGGGAAATATGGAGTGTGCTCCATTGTACCGTTGTGTTGATGATGCAGAGCATTACATCAGTAGCAAAGGTATCACAAATGATATGACAATTATCGCGTACGATGACTTTAAAGGTCCGAATGCGACAGGTGTATATTCATTCTTCAAAAGTTACGGTCATAAAAACGTAAAAGTATTGAATGGCGGTCGTGCAGCAATTATGGCGGTAGACCCTGCGCAGAAAGAGTATGACACTTTAAACACTCAGTTTAAAGAGATCAAAAAAGCTCAAAAAGCGGATAAAGAGTCATTGAAAAATGAGGGTGCTGACACAGCTGCACTGACAGCATCTATTGCAAAAGCAGATGCCGATATGAAAGACCTAAAAGCAAAAATGAACGATGTTGAAAAACGTCTTCTTGTTGTAAAAGGTGAAGAAGAAGATCATCCGACACATTATAAAATTGATCCTAAAAAACTTGATTTCTCTGCAATTGCCGGAAAAGAAGAAGTTAAACATGCGATGGAAGATATCCTTAAAAACGGCAAAAAATCTAAATATGTAATTATTGATTCACGCGCAATTGCCGAAATTATCGGTGAGCGTAAAATGGATAATGTGGCACGCGGAGGACATATTCCGGGCTCTACATTCATTGAGTGGAACCGAATTTCAGATACAGATAACAAACTCTCTTTTAAAGATGCAGATGCACTTAAAAAAGTATACGACTCTTATGGTGTTACACCGGATAAAACCATCTACGCGTATTGTCAAGTAGGCGCAGGTCGCGGTTCTGAAAATATTACGGCGCTTCAATTGCTCGGTTACAAAAACGTTAAAGTCTTCACAGGAAGCTGGGACGTTTGGGGTAACGACATGAACCTTCCGATTAAACGATAAGGGAAGAGGAGAAAATATGACAAAAGTAATGAACAATAATCGCCGTGACTTCCTGAAAGTTTCAGGTATGACGGCAGCGTTGGTAGCTTCTCAAGGCTCACTTTTCGCAAAAACCAATGTTATTTCAGTAGAAAACGGTAAAGACAACTATCCTAATACCAACTATTCTGAAGATATGTACCGTAATGAGTTTGCATTTACATACGGTAAAAAAGAGGAACACGGTTTTGCATATCACTGTGTAAACTGTCAAGGTAACTGTGCATGGGAAGTTTGGTCAAGCAACGGTGTTATTACTCGCGAAAACCAATCAGCTCGTTATCCGGTAATCAATGCGAAAATTCCTGACTTTAATCCACGCGGATGTAATAAAGGGGTTCAGCACTCACAAGTAATGTACCAAAAAGACCGTATTCTTTATCCGATGGTTCGTGTCGGTGAGCGCGGTGAAGGTAAATGGAAACGTGTTAGCTGGGACGAAGCTGCTGAGCGTGTATGTCAAGAAATCTTCACTTGTATGACAGATCCTGAACGCGGACCGGATAAATTGATGGTTCACGCGGGTACTGGTCTTCTTACAGAAGGACGTCGTGGTGCACCATTGCGTTTCTCGACTCAGCTTGGAGCGATCCGTATTTATCCGTCATCTTACCTTGGGGACATGTTCTCAGGTGCTGCGATTGCATACGGTGAAGGTAACGTCGGTTGTACATGGGATTTCATGTATAACGTCGATACTGCCGTTATGTGGGGTGGAAATCCGTCAGTTTCTCGTATCCCGGATGCTCACTTCGTTTGGGAAGGGAAATATAACGGAGCGAAAGTCATCGTTATTACTCCGGAATTCAATGCAACAGCTAAATCAGCTGACCTTTGGATCCCGATCAAAGCAGGTACAGATAATATCCTAGCAATGGGAGTTATCAACGTAATCTTGAACGAAAAACTCTATAAACCAGAGTTTATGCAAACGTTTACCGATCTTCCGTTCTTGGTTGATGTAAAAACTCAAAAAATGCTTCGTCGTTCGGATATGGAAAAAGCGGCAAATGAAGAAGATCACTTCAAATTTGAAGAACAATTCTACTCAATGAACAAAACGACCGGTAAAGTTGCATTGATGCCTGGTTCTGAGGGAAGTGCAATTAAATCATTGCGTCTTGATGAGCAAGATATTGATCCGGAACTTGAAGGAACTTGGACTATTACTGATGTTAATGGTAACAAACGTGAAGTGACTACTGTTTTTGAAATGTTGAAAAAATCAGCAGCGAAATTTGCTCCTGAAGCAACAAAAGAGATTACAGGTGTGCATCCTGACACGGTTCGTCAACTTGCTCACGACATTGCATTGCCGAAAGTTGTTGAGATCACAACAGGATTCTCGCTTAACAAATATTTCAATGGTGTTATGTCAATCTGGAATATTTCTTCTATCTGTGGATTGACAGGACGTATGGGACCATACGGCGGATTGAACACTGAAAATGAGTTCACTCTTTCAGGTCTTGGTGTTCTTGGTGGATTCAGCGGGAAATACAATGCTCGTTTCGGATCAGGATTCGTTGGCGAATTTGTATTTGGTGACGGGTTGAAAACATTCGATGAATATTTCGGAGATGAGGATGTTAAACGTGCTCAAAACGGAATGTCTAAAAAAGAATATATGGCAGTCGTTTCAGAAATGCTTGGTCATGGAAAAAACAATGCTGAAAACATGGAATCAAAACACGGAAACGTGAATAAACCATGGTGGCAGCCGGATTGTGCATTGATCGTTGCAGACTCTAAGTTCCGTCGTAATAAAGGCTCTGAATATCGCAAAGCTTTCTTGAGCAAAACGAAATTCTTCGGGTATGTTGATTATCGTATGTCTGAAGCAGCACAATATGCGGATGTATTGTTACCGGCTAAATCGCACTACGAAGTGTATGACCTTCGTACATCTCCGGGTTATCACCGTTTTACCAATTTGGCTCAGCCGGTTGCAAACATTAAAAACGTTGGTGAAGCGATGGATGAGTGGTCAATGTTTACTCTTCTTGCTAAAAAAATGGAAGAGTTGGCTAACCGACCTGAAAACATCGATAAAGCAAAAGTCAAAGATCATCCGAAATATGCAAAACCAGGTTTCCATGATTTGACTATTTTCCATAAAGAGTACACTAACACTGACCCAGAATCTGAAGGTGCAGGTGAAAACTATCTCGGTACCGACAAAATGGCAGTACAAGCCGCATTGGAAAAATGTGAGCAGTATGAGCCGTGGACAATGGAAAAAATGTACAAAGTGGGCGGCTTCTTGCTAATCAATGAAAAAGCGGCGAAAAGTTCACCGTTGTATCCGGATCGCCCGTACAGTTCTATGGAGTTCAACCTCTATAAATTTGAGCGTCTTGAAACACTTTCAGGCCGTCAAACGTTCTATGTTGACCATGATATGTACATTAAAATGGGTGCTGCAACCAATACAGGTATGGAAGGAATTCGACCGAAATCGAAAGATTATCCGTATGTATTTATGACTCCGCATGCTCGTTGGTCAATTCACTCGAACTACAAAACGTCTCGTACGTTGCTTCGACTCCAGCGTGGTGTTCCTGCTGCACAAGTCAACCGTGTGGTTGCTGAGGCAAAAGGGATCAAAGACGGTGATACGATCCGTATTTACAATGCTCTTGGTGAATTCTATGCGATGGCAAAACTCTCTTCTTCTGCACCGGCTGATGGCTTGGTAATGGAGCATGGATGGGAACCGTACATGTATTTGAAAAACAAAGGACACAATGAGGTTGTTCCAACATCATTGAATCTCCTTGAGATGGCAGACGGATGGGGTCACTTGAAATTTGGTGGTCTTTGGGATGGTAACCAATACGCTTACGATGGCGCGGTTAACTACGAAAAAGCAAAAGACGTACAGTACTAAGGGGAATAGATGTCTAAACGACAATTAGCAATGGTAATGGACCTGAACAAATGTATCGGGTGCCAAACATGTACCGTAGCATGTAAAACGCAATGGACGAACCGTAACGGTCGTGAATATATGTATTGGAATAACGTTGAGACCTATCCGGGTACAGGTTATCCAAAAAACTGGATGGAGCTTGGCGGTGGATTTGATGCTGCCGGAGATCTCCAACCGGGTGTGATCCCTAATCTTGAAGCAGACTACGGGGTGCCTTGGGATTATAACTATGAGTCGTTGATGGGTGGTATGGCGGATAGCCAACACTTCCACCCTCACGTTTCTCCGACATGGGGACCAAACTGGGATGAAGACCAAGGTGCGGGTGCATTCCCACAAGACAACTATTTCTTCTACTTGCCACGTATTTGTAATCACTGTACAAATCCGGGTTGTTTGAGTGCGTGTCCTCGTGATGCGATCTTCAAACGTGAAGAAGACGGGGTTGTTTTGGTCGATTTGGATCGTTGTCAAGGGTACCGCTATTGTATCGCGGGATGTCCTTACAAAAAAATCTATTTCAATCCAAAAATCTCTAAATCAGAGAAATGTATCCTTTGTTTTCCACGTATTGAGCAGGGCTTGCCACCGGCATGTGCACAACAATGTGTCGGTCGTATCCGTTTCGTTGGATTCTTGGATGATGAAGATTCACAAGTCTATAAATTAGTACACAAATATAAAGTAGCTATCGGTTTACGTTCTGATTACGGTACGCAACCGAATGTATATTACATTCCTCCGACCGAATCTCCTGCAAAATTTGATGCAGAAGGTAAAATCATCGAAGGTTCAACACGTCTTCCGATCGAAGAGCTTGAAAAACTATTCGGACCTGCGGTTCACGATTCAATCGCGACATTGAAAGCAGAGATGAAAAAACGTAAAGAGACAGGTGTCAGTGAATTGCTTGATCTTCTGATTGCTTATCAACACTCGGATATGTTCCGTTTGGATAATAACTACTATCAACAAGTAGCAAAAGAGAATAAACGCAATCCATTGGCTCCGGTAGATACCCGCTATCTTGCCGGTAAGTTTACACAAGCTGGAGGACACCACTAATGAAAAAGATTCTAACTTCTATCCTTTCATTGGGTCTAGCCGCTTCTGCGGCGTTGGCTGCGGATACGATTACTGCGGTTAAAGTCAGTGATGTCACGGATGCAAATGCATGGGCAAAAGCTAAATTTTCAAGTGTAACACTTTATCCTCAAACTGCTGTTCATATGAACGATAAAAAAGCGAATGCTGCAAACGCAGATGATAAAGCAAAAAAAGCAGATGTTGCTGCGTTGTATGACGGAAAAAATATTGCTTTGATGGTTAAATGGGCTGATGGCACTAAAAGTGTTCAAGGAGCCTATTCGTCTGATACATACAGTGACGGTTTTGCGGTTCAATTTGCAGGAGCTACTAAAGGTTCTCACGCTCTTCCATATATCGGAATGGGTTCAGACGGACGTCCAGTAGTGGTTCATTTGCAAAAAGCAACGGAAAAAGTATATGAGCCAAACGGAAACAAAGATGTTTCTACACAAGTGAACCGTAATCAAACGGCGTTATTCGGAAAAGAGCTTGCAGATTATGATGCAAAAGTCGCTTCATTGGCAAAAACCGATTATGAGCGTGTTTTTGTTGCAGAAGGATTCCGTTCATTAACAGAAATTAAAGACGGTTCCGTTAAATCAAATGCTGCTATGGCCTATGCAAATAATGGCTGGACAGGGACAATAACACGCGCTCTTAAAGATGACTATGTCAATTTAAAAGGGACTGTTCCGGTTGCTATTGCTGTATGGGATGGTGACAAAATGGGCCGCAACGGTTTGAAAAATCTTTCTTCATGGGTTGCCGTGAATTTAGAAGGGATGAAACCAGATACAAAAGTAGTCGCAGAAATTACAGAAGAGTCAAAAGGCAATGCTGAAAAAGGTAAAGCGGCGGTTGATGCAAACGGTTGTGCCGGTTGTCACCAAATCACCTCTAAAGATGCTCCAAGTTTTATGGGACCATCATTGGCAAACGTAGGTGGATACTCAACAGTAGCGTATCTTCGTGAGTCAATCTTAAAACCGTCTGCGGTTGTAGTACCAGGTTATAATCGTAATGCACATAGTAATACACCTTGGTATACAATTGAAAAAGGTAAACGTATTTCTGCGATGACTGACTTTAGCTTTTTGGATAAAAAGACGGTTGAGGACATCGTAGCGTACCTTAAAACTCTCAAAGCGGAGGTAGAATAATGAAAAAGATTGCATTGTTATGCGCCGCACTGGTTTTCAGTGCGTTTGCGGCTGAACCTGAAGGACAAGAATTCGACGGATTATTGACCACACCTGGATGTGCGGCTGAAGGTTCATTTTCAAGCTGTTATTTAGAAAATTACAGCTGTGGGTCGGATGGATGTTTCAAAAAATCTGAACCGGGTTCGATGAAAAAAGTGCCGTTGGCATTGTTCCAACACAATACCGGTAAGACATACATCGTTGATGTAACAAAACTTAAAGCATCAGAACTTGGTGAAGGATACAATAAAAACGGTGTGGTAATCGTCGGAACGCTTGATGAAGCGACCAATACGATCCATGCCACTGAGTTTAAAGCTCCACCACCACCTAAAAAATCATTCTTTAAAGGGTGCTTATAACACCAACCTAGCCCCCCTCTGGGGTTAGAGTCTTAATTGTCGAAACTTTGCTGTCTCAAAGTCCTCATATGACACAATCCCTTACTTTTTTTAGGAACACTTGAATGAATAATGAATATCGTCTTTATATCTATGCCTTTTTATCGCGTGTAATGAGCAACATCCCAGACCGTCGTTTTATCCATGATCTCATAAGTAATGATGCACTCTTGGAGATTATCGGTGAAGAGACGAAAGAATGGATGAGGGCAACAGATGTAGAAGCATTATACGATGCGTTGAATATCGATTATACATCAATGTTCATCCTCAATACCCAGCCTGTAGAATCGTTTGTATTGGATGCTAAAAATGAGACCCTTGTCGGATTGCAAAATCCGGTTATGGGATTTTATTTTACACACGGGTTTGAAGTGAATATGAATCAAACGGACATTATGGCTCCTGATCATCTCGGAATAGAACTGGCATTTATGCAAACGTTGATTTATCGTAATGAAATGGAACCTCAGAGCAAGTTTTTGGAAGATCATATTATCCCATGGGTGATCCCTTATATGATGGGAATGAGAAGTATGGCTGATACCCCTTTTTATCGAGATATCTGTGATTTCACCGTTGAATTTATTAGTGCGGATTTCGAATATTTAACACAAAGTGCAACACATGGGTAACATGAATTTCATCCAAAAGAGCAACCTCTTTAGTTTTACGGCTACACGGTGTTTGCGTAACGAATATTTTCATAATGATTGTCAAATATGTATCGATCTTTGTCCAAAAGGTGCTTTTCACATCGTTCGCAACAAATTGACCCTTTTTGAAAATGAATGTGTCGGATGTGCGGGATGCATCGGAAGCTGCCCTACGGAAGCGTTGGAAATTGAGAGTTTTGATCCGAACGGTTTTGCTGTATCGTATCAGGATCAGAAAGATACAACCCTCTCATGTAAAGTTTCTACGCCGTGTTTAGGTGTATTTGATGTTGAACATTATGCTGTCATGGCTTTGCGTTCAAATCGAAGTGTAGAATGCGATTTGAGCCATTGTGAGGGATGCGTACTAAATCCAAACGGTGTTCTAGGTGGATCTATCCGGTCAACGATAGAAGAGAGTAATGTGCTGTTAGAACAAATCGGGGTAGAGCAGCGTATTGAAACGATCGAAGTTAAAGAAGAACAGAGTGAACGTCGTGCATTATTCCGAAAAGGGATTGAAAAAGTCAAAACATCCATTGTGAACACGAACGAGTCTCAAGCCCATATCGCTATGACAACTGCGCATCACAAGCTCCCGGATATGAAAATGCCGCTCAAACGTATATTGCTTAAAAATTCGCTCAAAGAGCGGGTAGGAGATATGGAGAAAACGACTTTTGAAGGACCGAGTTCTTTGTTCTTTAACAAGCAAATCGATTTTCAAAGCTGCACTAACTGCGGGGAGTGTACACAATTTTGCCCTACGGATGCGTTGTTTCCTACGTCTGATAAACAGGGGATCTTTTTTAGTCAAGGCAAATGTATCGGATGCGGGATTTGTGAAGATATCTGTAAGCCTAAAGCGATCAGTGCAAAAAACAATTTTGATTTTGTGAGTATTGCATTCGAGAGAGCGGAGCAATTAGTCCATTATGAAATGGTGATGTGTCATGAGTGTCGATGCCCCTTCCCCTATAAAGGGGGAGATCCTATTTGCGATCGATGTGACAGCTATACGAAGCAGTTTAAGAATATGTTTACCATGGCGAAGGACTTATAGTCTACTTCTTATCCTTCTCCATCGCGTCTTTAGCACCTTTGATCGCACCGTTCATGGCCGATTTTGCGACACTCCATGCTCGGGTACCCATCGCTTTGGCTTCTTGAGCCGATTTTGATTTGAGCAATTTATTGCCGCGCTCGGTAACCCCTTTTTTAATTCTTGCGAGTTTGGTTCTGAGCAATTCGACGGTTTCTTTTGAAAGGTCTTTAAGCTCGTCGGAGCCGGATGAAAGTTCGTGATTGATCGCTTCAAGCTGAGCGACTAAAATCGGGTCATTATGCGCGTGTAATCCGTGTATGATCTGTGTATAGAGGGTATCGACGTTATCAAGTTCTACTTCGATCGTTTTATATTCATCACGATAGAGTGCTTTGACCTCTTCCGGAACATAGAGGAGATATTGATGAAATTTTTCAATAGAGCGAAGCAATGCATTATGGATACCGTGCAGTGTCCCGCGTAGGATGATCTCAGCCTGGTTTGGAGACGCTTCCGCGATATTGAGCGCATTTTGGAGGATACTGGCAAGGATTCGACGAATACGTGTTGCATTAAGGACATTGGCATTGAGAGCGGTGAAGGTGATCTCTTTGATAATTTCTTCAAGGGTCTCTTCAGTATCGATCCCTTTTTCCAGTGTTGTAATGATGGCGCTCTCGGTGATCTCTTCGAGAATTTCAAGCAGATCAATCGATTGGAGTTTCACTTGATGGAGCTTTTCTAGGGTCTCGTCATTGCCGGATAGATGTTTTTCCAATGCATTGTAGAGGTTGTATTTTAGATGTTGCAGTTCTTCACTTTTGCGGGCGATTTGTCTCTCTATACGCTCTTTTTGGGCAATTAAATCTTCAATCTCACCATAGAGTGTGTGACCTTCTTCTTCGATCATCGCTCCGGTGAAAATACGAAGTTCTTGTATTGAAAGCGCATGCGGTGACGTTGCCCATTCTGTTGCTAATGCAGCAACCATTTCGGATACTTTCGCGTCGATTTCACCGTTTGTAATGGAGGTATAGCGGTTCTTAATGTCACGTTTAAAGGTTTCGAGGTTCATATGTTTCCTTTTACAATACCATTTTGATATGGGGGTGCGCTTTGAGTGTTTCGTAAAAATAGTTACGTTCGTCTTCATTATGAACTAATAATTCTAAGTTCATGCTGATGTATTTTCCACCCTTGCTGGTATTGGACGGGTTGAGTGAATATGTACGTTCCATGAAAATTTCCATCGCAGCGATTTCGATCCCTGCACGCTCATAAGCAACGACTTTATAACACCATGTGCATGGATATTCCAGTTCAAGCTTCTGGGGTATTTCGTTGATAATCTCCACTTTTTCCTCCTGATTTGGTTTCAAGTTGAATAGGCCCCAACACCATAGATTTATCAATGGCTTTGAGCATATCGTAGATGGTTAAAAGCCCGATACTGGTACCGGTGAGTGCCTCCATCTCAACTCCTGTCTGACCGCTGAGTTTTGCCGTGACGGTTAATTTGAATCCCGGTAAATCGGGAAGTTCTTCGATATCACAGTGTACTCCGCTGAGGTTCAGGGGATGGCACATGGGGATAAGATCAGAGGTTTTTTTGGTCCCCATGATAGCGGCAACTACTGCAGTCTGCAGTACCGGCCCTTTTTTAGCGGTTTGGTTAATGACCGCGTCGAAGGCGCTACGGCTCATTGTGATCAGTCCGCTGGCAACGGCAACACGCGAGGTGGTATTTTTATCCGAGACATCGACCATTTTCGGACGGTCACGTTCATCTAGATGGGTGAGGTTCATAATGTATTCTCTTTTATTCTTTTTATTATTATAGCTAAGAGTTGTAAATTGGGCATTGATTAAAAAATAATCAAGCTGCTGATTAAAACTGGGCTATAGTTTCAGCATGAGATTTCGGTATTGCTTTAGATGGCATGTAATTCCTTAATCCTCATACCTCTTTCAAAGCATAGGATTGCCCCTATTTATCCAAGTATATAAATACAGCAATCCTGAAATAAACAGATACCAAAAAATAAGGGGACAAAATAATGCAAGATTTAGTACGTAGTTACGCCGCTAATGCCCCGTTGATCCAAAAATTTATTTTAACAACATTAGGAAATGTAAGTCTTAAATCCCTCAATGTTCAATTGGTCGAACGGTTATACAAAACCTTTCCAAGTTTGGAACTGCTGTATAAGTGCGACGAAGGATTTGTTCAAAATTCACCCAATATTTATTCGACGAGCAAAGAGGAACACCATCATATCGGAGTGGATCGTTCCTATTTGATCGATGAGGTGGCGATTCAAAAAGGATTTTATATCAGCGAGCCGTATATTTCAACGGCTACCCGTCATTTGTGTATTACGGTAGTGTATGCGGTAGGTGACGGTTATCTCTTTTTTGATTTTAGGCTTCGAAAGTTGTTGGAGCGGTTTGATCTGATCGAGAAAAACAATTTGTTCAAATATATGAACCGATCGTCGTATGCCATCATCGGCGGCGGGTTGCTTTTTTTCGGTGTGTTTGTCGTATTGTACGGATTTTATACGTTTGCAGGGTATTTAATTGCAGAAGAGCCGTTGAATATCGATGCGGTATTTAAGCCTATTATTGCACTGACATTAGGCCTCGCCGTTTATGATTTGGGGAAAACAATTTTCGAGCAAGAGGTGTTACCGCGAACGCAACATGTCAGCGATACGTTTAATGCCAAAACATTGCTCAACTTCTCGGTATCGATCATTATCGCATTGCTCATTGAAGCGCTGTTGGTTGTATTTAAAATTTCGATTCACAACTATAAAGATTTACCGTATGCATCAACGCTGATTGCGGCACTGTCCTTTTTGCTGTTGGTGTTTGCCATCTTTATTTATTTGGTTCGTAAAAGCGAGAAAGAGCCTGTTGATATTCGTGCGGATGATTGAGGTTGGAAAATACCTCTTCATCCTCGAACTCGACATATTTGGTATGGCGAGAAGCGAGCAGTTTGCCTAAACGGTGGTCTCCTTCGCGCAGCATTCTCTCAAACTCTTCCAGCAAGGATCTATGATAAATACCGCATAAAGGGTGCGATCCTGTTGCCGTTTTGGCGACAACGGCATCCAACTCTCTCTCATCTGCATCGATTAACGATTGAAATACCGCATCATCAACAAACGGGGTATCGACACTGAGCACCATGATCCGTTCATCCTCTATCGCTCGAAATGAACTGACAAATCCTGCCGTCGGAGCGTAAGCGACCTCTTCGGGATCGAGAATAAAGCTGGCATCAAAATCAAATTTGTCGGCAGTTTTGGTCGAAACGGATACATGGGTGAAAAGTTTGCAGAGACGATCATACTGAAATTGTGTGAGAGTGGGAAAACCTCCGAACGGCAGAAGTGATTTATCCTCTCCCATTCGTGAACTTTTACCTCCGGCAAAAAGAATACAGTGCATATCAAACAAAATCAACTCCTAAAATAATGGTGCCATTGTATCATGACCATGTGATACAGGTGATTTCGGCGTGTGAACCCAGACGCATCGGAGGTCCCCAAAAACCGATACCGCTGTTGACGTAAATATGGCGGTTATTCCCCAATGAATGCAGCCCTTTGAGATAAGGCTGTGCCAATGAGACCAAATATCCGAACGGCCAGACCTGCCCCCCATGCGTATGGCCGCTGAGAATGAGCGAGGGGGTGAACCCTTCGAGATATTCGATGTATTTGGGCTGATGGGCTAAAAGAAGGGTCGGTGCATTGGTCGGAATACCTGCCATCGCTTTGGTAATGTCGGGAACAAAGGTATTGCTGCGATATCCGAATAGATCATACACTCCGGCAATATAAAAGTCATCGATTTTCATCGAACTGTTTTCCAACACGTGGATACCGATCGTTTTCAGATAGGCGATGGTGTCACCGACGGAGTGAAAATATTCATGGTTGCCTACAATATAATAGGTGCCGTAACGGCTTTTGAGGTGGCGTAACTCGCTAATGGCATCTTTGAGTGTATCGATATGCGCATCCGTTAAATCACCTGTAATTGCTATCAGATCGGCATTGAGAGCGTTGATCGTTTCCACACTTTTAGCAACAAAATCCCGCTCTATCAAGCCGCCTACATGCATATCGCTGATTTGGACAATACGGTATTGTTTACCGCCAAACCGGTTTTGGGGGATATCGATTCGGTTGATTATCGGTTCTTTTGCCCCTTCCAACACACCCGCACCTATATAAGCGCTACCAAGCGTTAAAAAACCCAGATCGGTAGTGCGTTTAAAAAAGATCCTCTTTTCTTCTTTGAACGGAGCAATCCGCTGTAAAAAATGGAGCAGTTCATACAGAATAATGGCCATCAAAAGGATAAATCCGAATCCGATGCTGAGGGAGAAAATAAAGTAGATAAATTTAGGGGGGCTGAAAAAATAACGGCTGGAAAGATAGCCTAAAACAGCGATCATATTGGCGATCAGGAGATACTTTAATAATGTGCGTGTCGAAGGTTTAATGTGCAAATGTTTAACAATACGGGTATAGGCAAGTGAGTGAATCAGACTAAAAAGAATCGTCAGTATTAACGGAAATAAAATTTGCATATTCATGAAACTATTGTAACAAAAGATGGTCAATATATAAGGTATGAAGGGTAGGGAATATCTCTCTTCTTGCGAAGAGGAGATAAAGAAAATTACTGTGCGAAAGCGGCTGAGAGAATTTTATCCATTCCCGGCGTTGCTCCGTCTTGGAGGTATTGCAATACCAGGGGTGAAAATTTACCGACCATGGATGGATCCATTCCCAATGCGGAGAATTGAGATCCGACATTTCCCATTCCAAGCAATCCCACAGGTGCGGCATTAAGGAGAGTTCCTGCTTGCGGAACTTGTTTAGTAAGGGTTGTGAAGTCGGTTGGACTCATATTGCCTTTGGCGTTATTGATAAGAGCGGCTGACCCTCCGATCGCCTGTGTCGGGGTAACACCGAGAGTAGTTGTGAGATTTTTAATGAGAGGGTTTGAAGTCAGGGCACTGTCGGCAATAGGAGCAGCTGTTTGTGCGACGGGAGCCACGGTTTGCATCAAAGAGCCGAAATCAAAAGCTCCTGCTGTTTGTAATGAACCGAATAAAAGTAAAGTTGCGAGTGTGATCGAACGCATAGTAATCTCCAAAGTGTGTATTTCCAAGTATAGCGGATCCAAAATATAATCAGTATTATAGTTTGAGGCTAGATAATTGTACTGCGAGAATGTTGGTGAATAGTAGTAATTTTAGAATATTAAGCTGTGATTTAATAACAAAAATAACTTAATTTTAGTTTTTTATACTAAAATA
>NZ_JAQTQR010000062.1 GCF_028712165.1 Sulfuricurvum sp.
AGTAGGGTTTACGCTGTTGATATTGTCGTTTATTAAAATTCTCAAACCCGGATTTAGTGCGGAATGGCTTCGCAAGATTTCGTTCGGGTTCTTGATCGGGTTCTTTTTAGCTCATACGGCAGGTTTGATTATGCGCTGGTATATCGCGGGTCATGCTCCGTGGTCAAACGGATATGAATCGATGATCTATATCGGATGGGCGAGTGTGTTAGCCGGATTTATCTTTTCTCGTAAATCGTTAATGACGATGGCGGCTACATCGATCATGACAGGATTAATCCTTTTTGTCGCCCATCTAAACTGGATGGATCCTCAGGTGACCAATCTGGTTCCGGTACTCCAATCGTACTGGCTGGCTATCCACGTTGCTATGATTACGGCGAGTTACGGGTTCTTGGGTCTGGGTGCATTGTTGGGGATGATTACCCTCATCCTCTTTATTCTCAAAAAACCGCATAATCAAGATCGCCTGAACCTTGCGATCAAAGAACTCAACGCAATTAACGAGATGAGTTTGATTTTCGGTTTGGTTCTTTTGACTGTCGGAAATTTCCTCGGAGGCGTTTGGGCGAATGAGAGCTGGGGACGCTATTGGGGATGGGACCCGAAAGAGACATGGGCATTGGTAACGATTCTGGTTTATGCAGTTGTTATCCATATTCGGTTTATCAAAGGTCTTTATACCGATTATGCCTACAGCGTCATCTCTTTGTTGGCGTTTACTTCGGTATTGATGACCTACTTCGGAGTCAACTATTATCTCGCCGGTATGCACTCGTATGCCAAAGGCGATCCAGTGCCGGTACCGGATTTCGTTCCTTGGACATACGCGGTGATCTTCATCGTGATTGCCATGGCCTACCCAAAGCGGGTCACAAAATAGTATGACTGAAGCGTTAAAAGAACTTTTTAGCGCCTATAAAAATCTCCCTGTCGGGGTGATTTTTTTTAAACAACAACAGCTCTTCTTCGTAAACGATCATCTCCGAAATATTCTTACTTTAGGAAACATTCCCGGTGATGACGTTATTCAGATTATCGGCAGTATGCTCAGTTTGGAAAATCCTTCCCACCTCTCAATGTATGACTATTTATCGGAAAACGATTTCTTTTGGTATCGCGATCGTATTATGCAGATTGAGCGTTCCGAACGTGATGATATAACCGTTTTTGTCATAGTACGGCTCAATGATAAATCGATCGATGCCGTGGATTCAGCGCACTCGCTGCGCCAACTGAGAGAGAAAACACATCTGGCTCCGAGTGATGCAGAATCTCAGGACATTTATCTCTTATTGAAGCAGACTCTGGGTATGTATGAAGAAGTTAAGATCCCTTCGATTGTTTTGTACAAAGGGATCCCGATCAAAGGCTATGCCCTTATCCGAATGATTGATAAAGAATGTATTACGCTTGAAGTCGACAAAAAGCAGCTTATAGCAGCCCATAACGGTGCAGAGTGGTTATTTGGCTTTAAACGAAATGCCATGATAGCGGCAACGCTAACGCATTACGATTTATCAATCGGTACCGTCACTCTAAATAACCTGCACGTCATAACTCGTGCATTTCATCAGCGAAACGTTATACGATATCATGCCAATGATCAGGACACTATGGTTGTGACTGTCGACAAAAAACGGTTTCAATTGCCGCTGCGGGATGTATCGGAGAGGGCAATAGCGATAGAGACCGGTGATTCCGAGAGTTTGATCGCATTATCGCACTTGGAAGGTAAAACGATTACAGCGCATCTTTCATTGGGTTCAAAACATATATCGGTGATGGTGACATGGCTTTATACGGTGGCATTGGCAAATGAAGAGAAGCTGATGAAATCGGCCTTCCAAATCACCTATGACACCCCAAATGGATCTCTTTTACAAGAGTGGCTCAACGCGCAACAACTCTCTTTGATCAAAGAAGTGCATAATTTTGTACAGATGCTTCCGCCTCCAGCGACAGAATCTGCCGCTGAGTGGGTCATCTAGCATTTAACGTTTGGCTAAACGTGAATGCAATGTATCCAGATCGCGGGTGCTTTCAGTATCCAGTACGATGGCGGATACGGACACGACTATATTAATCTCTTTTAACCAATCCGCATAAAACTCATCCACTAACGGCTTTTGATTATCTTTTCGGAAAATTATAAAATCATCCCCCTGAAATCGGATAATCGGCAAATTCGGATAACGTTCTTGAATCATTTGAGCATAACGCTTGAGTAGATTATCCCCCTCTGCCCATCCGTACACTTTGTTAAAATGGCCGATATTTCCGAGATTGATGAGCCACATTTGCCGATATTGTCCAAAGTCGGGTTCAAAAAAGAGAAAATTGAGATAGGCAGGGGTGTATGCACCTGTTAGGGAATCTTTGTAAAAATACGAAAAGCGCTCCATTTCCAGCGGTGTGGTAGGGCGCTGGGAATGGCTGCTTTCCAGAGATACATTCGCAAGTGCAATCATCGTCGCATCGATGATATCGGAACGGAATTTAGTCCCTTTTAGGGAAGAGAGTTCTTCCAATGCTTCTTTTAAAGATTTTCTCCCTTTATAAATACGGGTAGTTGTCATAGCGTCAAAACAATCGGCTACTGCCATTATTTGTGAAAGCAGAGGGATAGCGTCTCCGGAAATTTTATTCGGATACCCGCTTCCGTCAAGCCTTTCGTGGTGATATTGGATAATTTCTGCGATAGAAGAAAAGATATCTACCCGTTTCAAAAGGGTATATCCGGCATTAACGTGCTCTTCGATCAGGACCCGCTCGATAGGTTCCAGTGCTCCGGGTTTTAATAAAATAGAATCGGGGATCGCAACTTTACCGATATCATGCAGCGCACCTGCACGGAACAGCTCCTCTTGATGCGCAGCAGAGAGCCCCATTTGTGCTGCAATAAGCCGTGAATACTCTCCGACACGTTTTCCGTGCCCAGCAGTATAGTTATCTCTTTGTTCGATAAGCGATACAAGCGAAAAAAGATTTTGTTCGTAAAGATTTATTTTTTCCTGAGTATGCAAATAGGAAAATCGATATCCCCATCTAAAACTCATCATCCCTAATATCCATACCAAGAGCAAAATGATGATAGTAGAGATAAGCCCTTTAAAAAATATATCATCATACCGGCCCATCGGTAGGGTAATTGTTAATGCCCCTCTAATATCTCCGATTCGGTATCCTTGTTCAGCATGACATTTCATACACTCTTCTTTAACAAAGAAAGGGGTCATATAACTAAGGAACTTTTGGTTGTTAACGGTATGAAATTCATACACGTCCTGTTTGGTTTTGAGGAGGGTTTGAAGCGACTTGTTTTCCCATGTATCCGGAGCATTTTTAGGATTGATGAACTTATCGCTGGATAAATGACTTTTGATACCGTATAGGGAACTGTATTGTTCGGTCATCTGACGCAGGGCATAAGCAGGATTGATGAGCGTTAATTGCAGTCCGGATGTGGTATTGAGATCACGATTTGTGACTTTGAGATAGGGGTTAGGTTGTGTCTCTTCGGTGATGGGGACATACACACCGCCGTGCGTTGCAACCCATTTGCGATAGGCAATGTCTTTATTGGTACTGGTTTTCGCTTCAAGCAGTGCAAGCTCTTGGACTTGCTGATATCGTTGGTAGGTTAAGTACACGATCATCAGAGCAATAAAAAAGGTCCATATTACACCGATTACGATAAATATTTTGGAAAGCTGTTCTTCTTGTGATTTCATGTCACCTTTCCAAAAGATAAAAATATTTATATTAATGATATCGGCAGTTTATATAAAACAGTTTAAATAATGCACTTTTGATGATATTTATCGGGTATTGTCTATATTTTGATCTTTTCGCAACCCATCTGTATCGTAAATTGGTATAGAATTGTATTGAGTTAAACTCTCCCGAAAGAGTAGTGTATAAAAAATGCAATTTACAATGATATTGATTTACTAACTTTTATGATTGAGGAAGAAGACTATGGCAACGATGGACAATGTATGTGATATTATTATTTTTGGCGGACACGGGGATCTTTCATTTCGAAAATTGATTCCGGCACTGTATCATCTGAGCAATGACGGTTATCTCTCGATTGAGAGCCGAATCGTTATTGTAACGCGTCAGCATATGAGCGATGAAGAGCATGAAGCATTGCTGAGAACCAAATTAGATGAATTTTTAGGAGCGGGAGCATTTATCGAATCGAAGTTTGAGCGTTTCCTCTCACAGCTTCATATGGTAACCATCAGTTTTGATGAGGAAGAGAGCTACTCAGGTCTTAAAACACTTCTGGATACGTATCCGGATCGTGAACGGGTCAATTATCTCTCTACGGCTCCCGATTTTTTTGCAACGATCTGTAAAATGCTCAAAACGTGGGATCTCATTTCACCGCAAAGCCGCGTTGTACTTGAAAAGCCGATCGGAAGAGACCTTATCTCTTCACGGGCAATCAATGTCGAGGTATTGAAATATTTTGAGGAGAGACAGATCTACCGTATTGATCACTATCTGGGCAAAGATACGGTTCAAAATATTATGGCACTGCGTTTTTCGAACCGATTTTTTATGCCGTTATGGGATGCAAACAACATCGACCACGTTCAGATTACCGTTTCAGAGAGTGTCGGAGTTGAGGGGCGATGGGGATATTACGATGAGTACGGTGCGATGCGCGATATGATCCAAAACCACCTGATGCAGCTGCTGTGTCTGATAGCGATGGAGCCGCCGTGTTCGTTGGAAGCCGACAGTGTGCGTGATGAGAAGGTGAAAGTGCTCCGTTCTCTGAGATCGATGAGCCCTGCGGATATTGAGAAAAAAACAGTACGTGCACAGTACACTCCGGGTTCGATTGACGGCAAATTGGTACCGGGATACCGGGAGGGGACGGGAATGGCTGAAAGTACTACCGAAACCTTTGCCGCTATTCGTGTCGATATCGATAACTGGCGATGGCACGGCGTCCCGTTTTATCTTCGAAGCGGCAAACGGATGTCTAAGCGAAACTCGGAAATCGTGATTCAGTTCAAGAGTATCCCATACTCTATTTTTGCCAACAAAGGGAGCTGCATCTCTCAAAACAAATTGGTGATATCACTCCAGCCCAAAGAGAGTATCCAACTCAAACTGATGAATAAAATCCCTGGATTGAGTGATCAAATGCGTCTTCAACAGGTTGAGTTGGAACTGAACTCACCGATCAACGAAGCACGGAAACCCGAAGCCTATGAGCGGCTTCTTCTCGATGTCATCCGATCCAATCCGACCCTTTTTATGCGGTTGGACGAAGTGGAAGCGGCATGGAAGTGGGCAGACGTGATATTGCAGGGTTGGGCAGACAATGTTGTCCCGATGAAAAACTATCAAGCTGGTACCGACGGCCCGAGTGCATCGATTCAGCTGGTGGTGCAAGACGGGGTGAACTGGAATGGCGAATAATCACCCCTTTGCTCATTCGGATGAATTGCTCAGCGCCTTGTGCGCAGCGATCATTGCCGATTTGGAACAGGCGATTTCAGAAAATGGGAGTGCGGTACTGCTCGTATCCGGCGGAAGCACCCCAAAACCATTGTTTAAGCGTCTTAGCGAGACACCTATCGCATGGGAAAATGTCCGTATCGGCTTGTGTGATGAGCGATGGGTGAATCCTGAACACATTGACAGCAATGAAAAGTTGGTTCGGGATGTGTTACTTCAGGCTTATGCTTCAAAAGCCCGTTTTGTAGGATTGTATTGCGCCGGTCTAAATGCGGATGAAGCACAGAATGAATGCTCCCAGAGGGTTAAAAGCCAGTTGTGGCCTATCGACGTGTGCGTTTTGGGAATGGGAGACGACGCCCATACCGCATCGTTATTTCCCCATAATTCCAAGCTTTCGGAAGGTTTGGATGAGAACAATAAAAGTCTGTGCATCTCGATAACACCGCAAACGGCTCCCAATCCGAGAATGAGTTTAACCTTTTCCGCTATTATAAGTGCACGCCATCTCTATCTCCACTTCGAAGGGGAGCAAAAACGTTTGGTTTTTGAAGAAGCATTGCGTGGAAACGATGCACTAGCGATGCCGATCCGCGCATTTTTGCATCAAAAGATTAAAGAAATAGAGGTCTATTATGCATGAAGTAATCCGAACCGTCACTGACCGAATCATTGAACGCTCTGCACACACGCGAGCTCTTTATCTTGAACGCATAAAAGCCGCATCGGTGCACGGCGTCAACCGTCAGCGTTTGGGGTGCAGCAATCTTGCCCATGCGATGGCTCCGATGGATGAGAGAGAGAAAGATTCGCTGTCCCATATGTCTCAGCCCAATATCGCGATCGTCACTGCCTATAACGATATGCTCTCTGCGCATGAACCGTACAAACTCTATCCGTCATTGATCAAACGGACATTGATGGAATCGGGTGCTACCGCACAGGTGGCCGGAGGAGTTCCGGCTATGTGCGATGGGGTAACGCAGTCACAGCCGGGAATGGAACTGAGTCTTTTCAGCCGTGATAATATTGCTATGGGGACAGCGATAGCCCTTTCTCATAACGTCTATGACGGGGCATTGTATCTGGGGATATGCGATAAAATCGTTCCGGGATTGATGATAGGTGCATTGGCATTCGGTCATCTTCCCGCACTTTTTGTTCCGGCAGGTCCGATGCCATCGGGGATCAGTAATGCGGAAAAAGCGAAAATCCGTCAAGGCTATGCCATAGGGGCCGTAAGTGAAGATGCGCTGCTCAAAGCGGAAGCTGCATCGTATCACAGCAGCGGTACGTGTACGTTTTACGGTACCGCAAACTCGAACCAGATGCTTCTTGAGATGATGGGTCTTCAACTCCCAAACAGCTCTTTTGTCAATACCAACACCCCTTTGCGCGAGGCACTTACCCAAAAAGCGGCCAGAACGATTCTTACCCTGATCGAAGGGCGCGGCGAGTACAAACCGATCGGAAATATAGTCGACGAACGGAGTTTTGTCAACGCGATCGTCGGGCTGATGGCAACGGGGGGATCCACCAATCATACGATTCATCTGATTGCTATGGCCAAAGCGGCGGGAATAAGTCTCAATTGGGACGATTTTGATGCAATATCGAAAGTGACCCCGCTGCTGTGCCGTATGTATCCCAACGGTCAGGCTGATGTCAACCATTTCCGTGATGCAGGTGGGATGAGCGTCGTTATTGCACAGCTTTTAGAGGGGGGACTTGTCCATCCGGATGTGGAAACGGTAGTCGGCAGAGGACTGGAACGTTACATGGTGGAACCCACAATTACTGACGGTGTATTCGGATTTATGTCAGGGGCGCGTTTGTCGCGTAATAGCGGGGTTATTGCATCGATTTCAGAGCCCTTTAGCCCTGAGGGGGGATTGAAGCTCCTTTGCGGCAATCTGGGGCGTAGTGTCATCAAAACTTCTGCACTTAAACCCGATGGATACATGATTGAAGCCGATGCTCTTGTATTTGAATCCCAAGAAGAACTTCAAAGTGCGTTCAAACGCGGAGAACTGGATCACGATTTTATCGCAGTTGTTCGTTATCAGGGACCAAAGGCGAACGGGATGCCTGAACTTCACGGCCTGATGCCTCCGTTGGGTCTTTTGCAAGATCGCGGATTCAAAGTAGCCATTGTGACGGATGGACGGATGTCTGGGGCTTCGGGAAAAGTCCCTTCGGCGATCCACCTGATACCCGAAGCAGCGGATGGCGGAATCCTGGCCAAAGTGATGAGCGGTGATCGTTTGCGGCTCGACGTCGAAAACGGTTCGCTGGAGTTATTGGTTTCTGCGGAAGAGCTGGAAGCACGTGCTATCATTCCACCTGATCTAAGCGGTAATCGGCACGGTTTCGGACGTGAATTATTCAGTACCATCCGTGCTTCGGTCTCATGTGCGGAAGAGGGCGGTTCCATTTTTGATATCGTCGGCAAGGAGAGAGGATGAATCCGCGTGACATTATGGGGATTTCCCCGATAGTTCCGGTAATTGCACTAGAGCGGGCAGAAGATGCCTTGCCGCTTGCGGATGCATTGATGGAAGGGGGGATTTTCATCATGGAGATCACCCTTCGCACCGGTGCGGGACTTGCCGCGATTTCAGCGATTGCTGCCGAGCGTCCGCAGATGCATGTCGGTGCAGGAACTGTGTTGAACCGTGTATCCTTTGCTCAGGCGGTCGAACATGGGGCACAGTTCGTTTTCAGCCCAGGTATCAGCGAAGAGCTGATGCAGAGTGCACGGGAGATGAATACTCCGTTTATCCCCGGTGTTGCCACCGCATCCGAGGTAATGATGGCCTCTAACGGCGGATTCGAGCAGTGTAAACTTTTCCCTGCCACGGTTGCCGGAGGAATAGAAGCACTAAAAGCGTTTGCAGGACCGTTTGGTTCAATGCAGTTTTGCCCGACGGGCGGTGTTAACGGGGAGAATTTTACCGATTTTTTAAAGCTCGGCAACGTATTATGTGTCGGAGGGAGCTGGATTGTCCCTAAAGATGCCATAGCACAAAAGAATTTTCAATCGATCACGAACCTATGCAAAGAGGCATTCGACCGGTTAAAATAAGACGCAGCAGAGAACGGAGAAACAGAAGATAAATGAATGATGATACAACCTACGCTTCCCTAGAGAAGCATTTTTATACGATCAAGAAGATCATATTATCCCGCCAAGACCCGATTACGGGTTTGTTGCCGGCGAGTACCGCAGTCAATGCCCACGGCGATTATACCGATGCATGGGTGAGGGATAATGTCTACAGTATCCTCAGCGTATGGGGGCTGGCTATCTCGTATCGTACATACTATCCTGAACATTATCGCAGTTATGTCTTAAGCCAGAGTGTCGTCAAGCTGATGCGCGGTTTGCTCATGGCAATGATGCGCCAATCCAACCATGTCGAAGCATTCAAATATTCGCTCAATCCGATTGATGCACTGCATGCGAAGTACGGTACCCACACAGGATTGCCGGTGGTCGGAGATGATGAATGGGGACACCTACAGCTCGATGCGACCTCTCTTTTTGTATTGATGATGGCACAGATGATCGCTTCGGGATTGGAAATTATTTATACGATCGATGAGGTGAACTTTGTCCAAAATCTCGTCCATTACATCAGCCGTACCTACTGTACTCCCGATTACGGAATCTGGGAAAGAGGGAACAAAATCAATCACGGTGCGGCAGAGATCAACTGCAGCTCGGTAGGGATGGCGAAAGCGGCTCTTGAAGCGATTGACGGGTTTAATCTTTTTGGATCTGTGATGAGTCAGGCAGGTGTCATACATGTGGTTTCGAGTGATATCGCCCGTTCTCGCTTTACCTTGCAGGGGCTGCTTCCGCGTGAATCCAATTCCAAAGAGACCGATGCGGCACTGTTGAGCATCATCGGCTATCCCGGCTACGCGGTTGAGGATGAAAAGCTGGTTCAGCTGACGCGGGATAAGATCATCAAAAAACTCTCAGGCCGCTATGGCTGCAAGCGGTTTTTACTTGATGGTCACCAAAGCGCCGTCGAAGATGTCTCCAGACTCTATTACGAGCCTGCAGAGCTGCGCGAATTTGAACACATTGAGTCGGAGTGGCCTCTGTTTTTCACCTATCTGCTTCTCGATGCACTGATGCGTGAAAATCACGACGAAGCGAGAGAGTGGCGTGAACGGCTTGCGCCATTGTTTGTCGAACACGATGGAGAAATGCTTTTACCGGAGCTCTATATCGTCCCGAAAGAACGGATCGCCGATGAAAAGCTCAACCCCGGCTCTCAGGTACGGTATGCAAATGAAAATGTCCCGTTGGTATGGGCGCAGAGTTTGTATATCCTCTCCGATATGATTTTCGACGGATTGCTGCATCCGAGCGATATCGATCCTCTGCGCCGATCCAAACGGATAGGGCATAAACGAGAAATCCACCCGATGGTGGCAATACTGGCTGAAAATGATTCTATTAAAGAAAAACTCTCACAGTATGGAGTCCAAAGCGAAACCCCCGAGGAGTTACGACCGCTTCGTATCATGCACGCATCGCTCCTCTCAGAGGTACATACCCTGCTTGGGATAAATGAGAAACTCGGATTAAGCGGCCGCCCTTTTGCCGTCATGCGGGTAATCGCAACGTCACGGGTTCATGATATTGAGAAAGAAGAGATCGTTTTTCTCCCGTATTATTTCAATCCGCAGGGTTTTTATTTTAGTTACGACAACAAACTGCTGGTGGAGCATTTTCGCTCGACCTTGAAATTTCTTTCCAGACACTGGGATCAGCCGGGCCAGCCGATCGTCGTATTTTTGGTACGTGAAGATATGTTTGCCGAGAGTGAAAAAGATGTTGTAATAGATCTCTTGAATGCTTTGCAGAGTGGAAAATGCGATTCACTGGTGATCCAAACCGGAGAAATGAAGGAATTATTGCAGCATACGGACAGAGAACGGATCAATCATTTGAGCGGTTTTAAACCCAAAGAGATAGAGCTAAGTGCCCTCAGAAAAGAGGTTTGCTCTTCGAATGAGAATCTGAACCGTTATCATCCTCTCACAGCACAGGAACTTCAGGATTTGGAGATGCTGAACGATGACGCGTTGATCGCGGTTCTCGTGGACAGTGTGAACCCACAGCTGAAAGCCAATGCCGTCAAACTGTTATGGAGATCGAGAGGCGCTGATTTTACCGTGCAGAGCGAGGGAGAAGAGATTAGCCTCTTTAGGATTGCCGAGCGTTTATACGAATCGGCGGCGATCTGTCATGACTGGGCGGTAGTCCGTCGTATGGCCGATTTGATCGGAACCTACGATGATCGTATGGAAGATGCGCTGCTTGACATCGTTATCCGTCAAAAACGTCTCGCTGTTGGGCGCGCGTACAATGAAAATGCGACCTTCTCAAAACCGCACGAAAGTACGGCAATTACCAAAATTATTGCCGAATTTTGCGGAAACAATCCCGCTGAGAGGGTATTGACACAGGAGATACTGCTGCATCTAGGGCATCTTATCCGGAGTGAACCGGAGCTGTTTACCAATATGATAACGTTGCGTACCTGGTATTTTGTCCAGCTTCTTGTCGGTCAGATTACACGTGAATTCAGGATCTCTATGGGGGATGCGTATGAGCTTTTGATCTCTTTGGCACCGCATGACATTTATGAGCGGCTGCGCAGAATATTGAATGCATTTACAATCGAAGTGACTCAATTAATCGATCAGGAAAATCTCCAAGTCTCAGGTGCGGTGAGTTTGGACACTTTAGGAGAGATTAGTATTGATATGCAGGGGCATGATGTAGAGGATTGGGGTCACTGGCGCGAGCAGATGGGGATGATAGGTAAGCTTACCCCGAAGTTTTACAAGAACATCTGGCATCTGTTACAGCAATGCAACGGCCTCGTTATCGGGGATAAATACAGTATCCAAAGCCGTATCGGTGCAGAGCTTACCCTCGAATCAACCGCAGGCGAACACAATTTTGCCTTGTGTGTCGATACCCTGCTGCAAAGTATCCATGCTCCCGATTATCGTCAGCTCAATATGGAAGCAATCGAAAGCCTCTCGAGAATTTTGCATGAGAGTCCGGAACTCCGAGTTGAGAACGATTTGATCTTGGACGTTTTGATCGGACATGCGGTTAGAATATCATGGGAGAAGGTACACGGGCTGGAAAATTACGATGAACAGCGTGCGGAAGCGTGGCATGCGTTTTACAAACTTTCCCCTAGAGAAACCGATAAAGCTTTTATCGAAGCGTTTGTCTATTTGCTCACTCCCGATCATTCTCACGAAAACAACAGCTAAAGGGGACACATGATATTAGCAGGGGATATCGGCGGTACCAAAACGAATCTGGCACTGTTTGAGATGGTCGAAGGTACGCCGCAGATACGGGTAGCTCAGCAGTATGAGAGCCGTGCTTTTTCAAGTCTGAACGACGTTCTTGCGGCATTTAAAGCGGATATTGCGGAATGGACGATAGATGCGGCGTGTTTCGGGATCGCAGGGCCGGTAATCGCCGGAAACTGCCGAACGACAAACCTGCCATGGGATATAACAACCTCCGATCTGCAAACACAGCTCGGCACCGACAAAGTCCGTCTCCTCAACGATCTCGAAGCAACGGCGTACGGGATGCTCTATCTGAGCGAAGAAGAGTTCGTGACACTGAATACGGGAAATACAGTAGATGCCAACCGTGCCGTGATCGCCGCAGGTACGGGTCTTGGGGAAGCAATGCTGTTTTGGGACGGAGCAGGGCACTATCCCGTCGGTTCGGAGGGGGGACACACCGATTTTGCCCCTATGAACGAGCAGCACGATGATTTATTGCGATGGCTGCGTATCCGCTATCCGAGTCATGTCAGTATTGAACGGATTTTATCGGGTCCGGGAGTTGCCGCGATTTATGATTTTTTGGCTGAGAGCGGTTTTGCACCGGAGCCTGAGGCGATGATCGGTATTTCGGAGAGAGAAGACCGCAGTGCGATCATCAGTAAATGCGCATTGGAAGAGAACGATCGCTTATGTGTTGAGACCTTGCGGCTGTTTGTCGAAATCTACGGTTCGGAAGCGGGAAATCTGGCACTGAAAACGATGTCGCTGGGCGGTGTTTATATCGGCGGAGGGATTGCCCCTAAAATTTTGCCTGTAATGGTGAGCGGTACGTTTATGGAAGCGTTTGTGAAAAAAGGGCGTTTTGAAATGCTCCTTCGCAGTATGCCGGTAAAAATTTCGCTTAACGCTGAGACGGCTCTCTTGGGAGCCGCCCATTTTGCCGTGGACAGGCTTTAAGAAGGGTTTATTTAAACCACCCTTTGACTTTTTCAAATGCCGACTCAAAGAGGCTTTCATGCGGTTTTGATTCGATGCCGAAACTCTCTTGGAGTTTTTGGAGCAGCTCTTCTTGCTCGGAGCTTAGACGGTTCGGGTAGGTGAGGTGGATTTGAGCGATCAAATCCCCTTTACCGCGACCATGCACATCCGATATCCCCTCACCGCGGAAACGGTACTGCTGTCCGTCTTTGGTTCCCGTTTCGAGTTCGAGTGTCACTTCACCGTTGAGTGATGGGATCGTAATATCCTCACCTAAAACTGCTTGGGTAAAGAATACCGGAACTTCGAGATAGATATCATTTCCGTTACGGATAAAGTGGCTGTCCTCTTCTACTTCAAACGTGACATACAAATCACCTCTTACACCGCTTTTGCCGGTATTCCCACGTCCTGAGACACGAAGACGGTTGCCGGTATCGATACCCGCAGGGACTTTGATCGTGACGCTCTCTTTGGTCTCGGTGTAGCTTTTGCCTTTACAATCGCCGCATTTCTCACTCGCCATCGTCCCCTCGCCGTGACAAGCCGGGCAGGTTTGGGAGAAGGTCATGAACCCTTGGCGTACATACACTTGTCCTTTGCCGCCGCATTGGCTACAAGTAGTTACTTTGCCCTCTTTGGCTCCGGTTCCTTTACAGGTTTTACACGACGTTTTAGTGGTAAATGTCACCTCTTTTTCGCATCCGAATACCGCTTCTTTAAAGCTGACGCGCATCTCGACACCCATATCGAGAGGGAATTTATCACTTGGGGCACGGGACTGTCTGCGTCCGCCGCCGCCGCCGAAACCGTTGAACATCTCCTCGAAAATACTGCCTAAATCATCAAACCCGCCGCTGCTTCTGCGACCGCCTCCGCCTTGCAGACCCTCTTTACCGTAACGGTCATAGATCGAGCGCTGTTGATCGTCGCTGAGGACTTGATACGCTTCATTACAGAGTTTAAACTTATGTTCCGCCGTTTCGTCACCCGGATTGCGGTCCGGATGGTAGAGTTTCGCCATTTTTCGGTAGGCTTTTTTGATCTCGTCACCGTTTGCACTTTTGCTAACTTCTAAAATTTCATAATAACTCAGATTTTCCACGCATAGACTCCGAAAACATATTTTCGCGCAATTATACCATGTCAAAAAGAGTGTTAGCTTAATTGAGTCGTATAGACTAAAGATGAAACTGTGTTACTAAAAGATGTGATAAAAGTAAATAGTGTAAGTTGTTATATTAGCTATAATAAGATAGAATTTAATAAATAAACTCAATATTTTCTATGGAAAGTAGAAGAATGCCCAATTTAAATCTCAAAAACTTTGCCAAAATTGCTGATAGTGATTTCGATATCAATGATATAACTGTATTTGC
Source organism: Sulfuricurvum sp. (assembly GCF_028712165.1). GTDB lineage: Bacteria > Campylobacterota > Campylobacteria > Campylobacterales > Sulfurimonadaceae > Sulfuricurvum. The sequence continues at coordinate 14,187 of NZ_JAQTQR010000062.1, forward strand.
AGGAAAACCTGGGACTGGTAAAAGTTATATTATGAAAGTGTTATATGCAATTGATGAAACACCTAGTAAATTAAAATCTGAACATGAATATGCAAATGAAAAAATAGATTATATAATTAAAAAACATGGAAAGATTCAAGATCTTAAAGTAGAAAAATTAACACCAAAAGAACTTAATGAACTTGCGAATCTTATACTTGAAATGCAAAAATTAGATGCTTTAAAGATGAAGGCAGATAAAAATTTCACTCAAGTATATAAAAATATTTTAGTATCAATATTTGATAATTTAAATCAAATTTCAAGTACTTTTTCGATCAGTCATGAAAACTTGAACTTAAAATATTCAAAAAATATTTTAAGAATTGAAGCTAAAGACAGCAAAAATGAAATCATGGATAACGTAGTTTTTGTAGAGACACCTTTAATTTTAGAGTTTAAAAAATTTATGAATAGAGAAGAAGGTAAAACACCTTATCACATCGAGTCATTGCTGAAAATATTAGATAAAGACTATTCGTTTACAGATGAGGAACAAGACGAATTTATAAAATCGTTTGTATCTAAATCGAAAGAAATTATTAAAGGTAGTATCGAGGATAGTGGAGATAGTTTTATATTCAAAACCAATGATAAAAACTATGACATAGTGAATGCATCCTCAGGAATTAAAAGTATAGGATTGCTGCAATATCTTGTTACAAATAAAGCGCTTAAAAAAGGTTCTAGCTTATACTGGGAAGAACCAGAAGTTCATCTTCATCCTACATGGCAGTTGAAAATGGTAGAGTTGTTTATAGAGCTTATGAATGCAGGGGTAAAAATTGTATTCTCTACCCATAGCCCATATATGGCTGATTATCTTAATGCATTATCAAAAAAGAAAGAGCTTAGAGAACGCATTTCATTCAACCTTTTGAACGAAACAAATGGTGTCGTTTCAAATACAATTTTAGACGGTACGAACTGGTCACAACTGCGTGAAGAGTTACTAGAACCTTTAGAGGAAATAATGTGGGAATACCTCTAAGCTCTTTAAGTGAAGGGTGTTGTGAGGAATTAAACTCGCTTCCTACCGTCAAATTAGATGAATATAAGCCTGATAAAAGTATGTCTTCCGTTGACAACGTTGTGGAATGTGAAGATAAATACATTTTCATAGAAGAAAAAAGTTTTTTGCTTGATTATTATAGATTGGCAGGAAAAAAATGCGACCAACATTTTCATCCAATCAATGGTGAAATTTCGGATGATTTTTTAACAGGCATTTCTCACTTGGAAAAATCAGAAAAAAAAGAACTTATGTATAAGGCTTGTTTTGATAAAGCACTGTCTCATGATGATAAGCTAAGAGATACAATGACTATACTGTATGGTGACGACGCATTTTGTAATGTTAAAACTGCAAAATCAATTACCGTGTATTTATACTGCAAAGGCATTAGTTTAGCAGAAGATGAAAATATGAGTAGCTATATAAGTCTTATTTTTAGCTCTAAAATAGGTAATAAAAAATTAGTGGAATGCAATCAGCTCTCAAGATTTTTAGAAAAACAAAAGTGTAGTTAAGCTGCATATGGAGTCTGCTTCGTTATCCCCAATATAAATGCCAAGAGACATGAATGTATTTGGAACAACCTTTGCTACAATACGTCCATGAAACGTTCCCTAGAGAAATTTAACCGCCTTGTCGATGCGTTGCAACAACTTCCGACTATCGGGCAAAAATCCGCTACCCGTCTGGCGTATCATATGGTGATGAATGACAGTTTCGGTGCCCTCAAACTCGCCCATGCGATCGAAAATGCGATTACGAGCCTCAAAAAATGCCGATCGTGCGGCGGACTGAGTGAAGATGAGTTGTGCTCTATTTGCAGCGACGAACGCCGAAATCACGAAATTCTCTGTATCGTCGAAAATGCCAAAGATATTTTGACGTTTGAAGAGAATGCCCTTTTTGACGGGCGTTATTTTGTCCTCGATTCTCTCGAAGAACTCGATCTCGCACACCTGCGTGGTGTCGTGCAAAGCGGGATAAAAGAGATCATTTTTGCCCTGACCCCCTCTATCGCCAACCAAGGGGTCATGCTCTATATCGAAGACAAACTGAGCAATTGCGATGTCCGTTTCAGCCGTATCGCGCAGGGGGTTCCGACAGGGGTGAGTTTGGAAAATGTCGATATCCTCTCATTGACCAAAGCGATGGAAGACCGGGTGAGTATTTAAAGCTATCCATATAGTCCCGTTCGTGGTGAGCTTGTCGAACCATGAATGTCACCCTTCGACAAGCTCAGGGCGAACGGTCAAAGTTAACTCCCCATATATTTCTTTGTTCTACTCGTCGCCTCTGCATCGCGCGGATCATCCGGCCAGTAGTGCTTCGGATATCTCCCTTTTAGCTCTTTTTTGACATCCGCGTACGAACCGTTCCAAAACCCTACCAAATCCCGTGTTACCTGTATCGGACGGCGTGCCGGAGAGAGCAGATGAACCAGAAGAGGAATTTTTCCCTCCATGACGCTCGGATGTTCACTTAGTCCGAAAACCTCCTGAATCCGTACCGCTAAAACAATCGCTTCGGGATCGGAATAATCCAGCGGGATACTGCTTCCAGTCGGGGCGGTAAAATGGGTGGGCAATAGAGTGTCCAATCGCTTCGTCTGATCCCATGACAGATGCGATGTGAGGATCATGGAAAGATCGAGAGCCTCACACTCACGCAGTGAGCTTTGGGTGGTAAGATGGGGCAACAGCCATGTTTCGAGAGTGTTTAAGAGGGTATCGTCACTGAAATCGCCGAACGAGTGCTCATGATGGTGGAGCACTTGGAGGCGACGGAGGAGCGAGAGGGCTTTGGGCGAGGTAAAGAGTACCTGCAACCCAAGCGAGCGGATACCCTCTATGAGGGTCCGTTTTACCAATGTACTATCAGGATTAGAGAGAGGACGCGATTCGATAATAATCGCACCCAGACGTCGAACCTCTCTCGCCTCGACACGCTGAAAATCGGCGTTCCAGGTAACGCTTTGTTCGGTGACAAACAGTGCATTGCCAAAACGTTCCAAAAGATCAAACTCCAGCGGTGCACAGCGATAGATCCGTGCCATCGTTGCATCCCCGTCACTCTCTGCGATTACGAGCCACTCTTCGCCGAAGAGATCATCCTCGCGTGAGAGAAT
>NZ_JAQTQR010000114.1 GCF_028712165.1 Sulfuricurvum sp.
CTGACGTTGGTGCTGCATTTGTTGTGAACACCAATGAAGTAGCTTGGAGTGTTGTATCTGAAAACTTGAGTTGTTCAATATTAATTAATCTGTCGACACCATCACGATTTGCAGTTTTATCGGTAACCGTGATTGAGCCGTCTGAATTTTTGACAAAAGAATAATTAGATGAATTTCCGCTAAAGACAGCAGTATCGTTTCCAGTACCGCCATCGAGTACATTGTTTGCCTCATCCCCATAAATCGTATTATCTAGAATATTCCCCATTCCGTCTATTGCTCCGGTGCCTAAGAGTCGGAGTATCTCAATATTTTCTCCGAGTTTCCAACTGATGGTACTCACGACTGTATCGATACCGCCGGAAGAGCTCGTTTCAATAATTCTGTCACCGACATCATCGACATAATAGGTATCGTTTCCATCCTTTCCGATCATTATATCTGTTCCAGCTCCTCCGTTAAGGACGTTACCAGCACTATTTCCCATTAGAAAATTATCCAGAGCATTTCCTGTGGCATTGATGGTCGAACCCTCCATCAAGACAAGCATTTCGAGATTATCACTCAGGGTATAGCTCACGCTGGAGAGCACAGTATCATAACCGGCATTAGGCTGTTCCGCAATCGTATCGCCAACATTATCAACAATAAAAGTATTATTCTTATTATCGCCGACAAAAGAATCGACACCTCCGCTAACAGTAACACTATTTGCAATAACACTATTGGCAGAGATTAGTGAACTTTGCTGTCCCGGGAAATATAAAGATATATCCAAATCGTTATTTTTGCTAAAATCATAGTGATGTATCCAAACAGTTGTCCCGCCTAGTTTAACCTCTATATTCGTATCTTTTAGAGTGTAAATCTCCCCAAACTGTCCTTTCCACGTTCCCGTCCAGTTACCGTTATCATTAAATACTAGGGTTCCTCCTGTCAGTTTTATGTTTCCGATAAAGATGGCTCCCTTTTTATCAGAATCGTTTATGTCCGCATAGGCTCCGTCCACAAAATAGTAGTCATAATCAGCTCCACCTCCTAAAGAAACATTCGTGGCAGCCGTACAAATGATGATATCATTACCCGATTCGCCAAATGCTGCATCGTTTTGTCTGGCAAACATCAGATCCCCTTGGTCTCCGCCGTAGAGGAGGTCCTGAGCCGTATCATTACCGCCGTCGAGGATATCTATTCCCCCTCCGCCTCTAAGTGTGTCATTCCCCATTCCGCCATCAATAAAATCATTGCCTGCGCCACCGGAAAGCTGGCTATTGTCTTGTTCATTTCCGATTATGGATACATTTACCGTATTAGGTAATGGATCAACTGTATTTACCCAATCTCCATCAGCATAATATCCTGTACGATGGAGATCGGTGGCTTCTGTTCCTGTAACTTTATTCCAATACCCTCTTCCATGATCGTTGCTATTAAAAACGTTTTCGAAACTGGCTTCAGAAGCCTTTGGACTGATTGTACTCGTTGGGCTTAGGTTTTGTATAATAGCTTCTATGCCGCTACTTGATGCGTCAGATACTGCTGCTGCCAATCTTGCATTGTTGTATTCCGTGTCTAGTTCATAAGTATCTTTACTGCTCATCAATCGTAAAGCGACATGCGATAACTCATGCACCAATATTGTGGCTTGATCAACGTAGGCAAACGTCACATTACCATACACTGAGTTTACTGGAACATATACAGGTTTTGAATTTATATTGATTGTTGCAACATTGCCTATGGTTGTCGTTACACTATCTTTAGTATCATCAAAAGTGATTTCATAATCTATTCCGTCAGTTGGATCACCATAAAAACTATTTCTGCCTAATTCCTTATCAAGATTCTGCAATAATTCCGCTAAAGCAGTGGGAATCGTATAGATACTCGTCAATTCTGCTAACTTCATTGTTATTCTCCAAGATTAATTTGTTTGTGAAATTTTTGAAACGTTACATCATCGATTACCGTTGTTTCAAACGGCGAAGTTAGTACGTTAATGTATTTACGCCCATTGGCTGAAACATCGAAATATCCCTCCGGTGTCATAATCACCCATTCCCCATCTTCAAAAATATGCAGTTCTGCAATAGTTTCGCCTGACTGAGTTTTAATAAATATTCCACTTTTTGCCAATAATTTTTCATTGAAATTTGGCGCAATACCTCGAATCCTTTTAAATGAATAATTAAGAATTTTCATTCCAGTCCATGGAGCTGTTATTTTTGGCTCAGCATCTTGTTGTGTCCATTTCAAGGTTTTAAAATCCAGATTCATTCCGCTAGAGAACGTTAACGATGTTCTATTGACATCCGTGAAGCAATATCCTCGTAACGCATCATCTTCCTTTATCCGTTCTATCATCTGAAGTGTATGTGCATCAAAAACGACAAAGCTTTCTTCAAATTGGACAATCAGCTTTTGACCATCTCCACTTAAAAATAAGCGGTGTGCAAGAGATCTCGTTGGTTGACCTAATCCCATATTGGCGGCAAATGTCTGTGTTAAGATTTTTGTTTCATTATGTTCAATACTTTTGATGAGTTTAAACGTAGTGGCATCCCATTGGCGTATGATATTATTATGGGTGATGGTGTAAATACTGTTTTTATCAACAGCCATATCCACAATTCTCTGTTCATGGGGTAGTGTTGCTATTTCTTTGTTTTTCGCTAAGTCCCAAATACTGATATAAGAGTATTTATTGTTAATATCATCATCTATTAAAAATATCACCTTTTCCTCATCAGCAGAGAATGTAAAACGTTGCGCATCCGGTAGATGGATCATACTTTTTCTGCCAAACGGTTGTAAATTCCAAATAACAAAATTTTGCGCGTGATCCAATGTAAAATACAAATTTTGATTATTTAATAGTACATCGTATTTATAGCCCGATAGTTTAATTTTGTCTTTTACAGCAGTCGAGTTAAAATCTTTACCGAGTTTCATTTTTAAGAGGATATTCTTACTAGGTTCTACAGATTCAGCTTTACCATCGATTAGACTAAATTTATAGGCTGTTTTATCTCGGCAATATATCAATACTTCATTAAGTGACTTAAACTCTGTCAGTTGCCCTGCACATGGCAAGTTATCAATCTTTCGGATAGACCTGTAACTTTCTGCATCATAAAGGACTAATCCAGTAAAATGACGTTTATCGGCATATCCTTCAATAAAATATTTATGATCTTGACTGTAATGTCTTGGCGTCCATTCTTCACCTTCTGCTGAAACATACGGCACCCCAACTTCCTCCGCCCAGACTCCTAATGTGAGGAGTATAATTAAGATGATATGTTTCATGCGGGAATTTCCTTTATCGTTCAATGTTAAATCTTGAAAAAGTTATAATGAATTACTATAGCAAATTTAGTAAAATCATTTTAATTTTTTATAGTTATTTTATGACGTATGTAGACAAACGATACTTTTAGAAACATAACTAATATAGTTTATGTTATTTTTTATTGCGGAAATATTGGCAGATGGGTGAAGAATTTAACCCTTTTTTACATCAAATAGCTAATCAACGGCAGCGTCACCAATGACACAATAATCCCATATCCGACCAGTGCCGCACTCAGTTCCGGTGCGAATCCTGCTGCGATTGCAAGTGCTCCTGCGGTGATCATAGAGGGCATGCCTGATTCGAGTACGGCGGTTTTGAGTGCAAGCGGATCGGTGCCGAGCGTGTATAAAATCCCGAATGCAATCAACGGCATAATCATCAGTTTTAGAACCAATGCTTTGGTAAACAGTCCGTAATCGACTTCTCCTCCGAATTTCATCGAGTATCCGACGGATACCAATGCCAACGGAACCAATGTCGATGAGAGAAGCTGTAGATATGGCTGGGAGCCTTGCGGCATCTCTCCAAAAATGAGCGCGAACAGGAGAAAAATAAACGGCGGAAAGAGGAGAAGTTTTTTCATTATCAGCCGTTTGTGAAACGTCCCTGTCTCATAGCGCGCGATAATCGCCGCACCGTAGAGCGACAGCATCAAAAACGTCCCGAACTGATCGTACATCAAGACATACGGAATGGCTTCTTCGCCCAGCAATGTATGGACGATCGGTATCCCGACAAACGACGTATTCCCCAGCGGCAT
>NZ_JAQTQR010000115.1 GCF_028712165.1 Sulfuricurvum sp.
TTTCGATATCTGTAATGAGTTGTTCTTTTGTAGATTCCATACTAAAAGTGTAGCGTAGGCAAACTGAAATTGTATTTGATTAACATAATATATATTATATTGAAAATAGTACTATACGGATATCTGTATAATAAGTATGAGATGTATTAAAAAAATGATATTATTAAAAATAATGTATTTTTAGAAGGCAAATGGATATGGATTATTTACTAAATCTTAGAGAAGTGACTTATGCACTCTCTGAAGCACTCGATTATGTGGGCATTGATGATACTATGCACGGTAAACGAGTCGCGTACATGTCAGCTGAAGTCGCAAAAAAATTGGGCTGGGAACAAAATCGTATCGATGCGCTTATTTTGATGGGGATGCTTCATGACTGCGGTGTCTCATCAACAGATGTTCATCATCATCTTGTAACTGAACTTGATTGGGATAACTCACAGGTACACTGTATAAGGGGAGAATTGCTTCTCCAAAAAGTCCCACTGTATCACGAATATGCTACAACGATTTTATATCATCATACTCATTGGGATTCGCTCCCCTCTTCGCTCGATGACAGAACAAAAAATGATGCGAATTTGATTTATCTGACGGATCGTGTTGATGCATTACGGGTACAACTCGGATCACACACTTTACACGAAAAACAAGCTATCAAAGAAACAATTTTAAAATACTCCGATCAGATGTTTTCAGCGGAATTAGTCAATGCATTTTTATCGGTGTCTGAAGCGGATTCGTTTTGGTATTTTTTTGATGTGGAATCTCTTGAAGGGTATTTTAATGAATGGATTGAATCAAGTCATCCGGTAGATATAGAGTTTGACATATTAAAATGTATTGCTCAAATGTTTGCCGATATTGTTGATGCCAAAAGCACATTTACAGCAAAACATACCTATGGTGTTGCTGCCCTTGCCCGTTTTTTAGCTGAAAAATATGGCTTATCGATACAACAGCAAGAGATTATCGAGCTCTCTTCATTTTTTCATGACTTAGGAAAATTGCGGGTTGCTGATGAGATACTCTATAAAGACGGACCGCTGGATGAGGAAGAAAAATCACAGATGAATCGGCACGGCTTTGATTCTAATGTTGTCTTGCGAAAAATAAAAGGATTTCACGAGATTGCTAAAATCGCATCTTTGCACCATGAAACGTTGGATGGAAAAGGGTATCCCTATCATCTCATAGGAGATGAGATTCCGATCGAAGCGAGAGTACTTGCAATTGCCGATATTTTTCAGGCATTAGTTCAAAACCGCCCTTATCGAATCGGTATGGATGCGAAGGCAGCATTGGAAATTGTTGAGACAATGCGAGACGAGTTTAAGCTCGATGGTGCCATTGTTGAGATACTCTGTAACCATCTAGACGAGTGTTATTTAAAAGCAATGCAAGCGGAGTAGTCTTAGCGATCAAATATGGGTAGTTTTATCCATTCAGGCTCAGGGATCCAGGTATTACTCCACTCCAATAACAGCTGTGGTGGCATAGGGCGTGCAATAGCATATCCTTGAGCTTTTTCACATCCCATTTGTATGAGTAGTTCTCCTTGCTGGATCGTTTCAACCCCTTCGGCAATGATCTCTCTTTTAAATGCCTTTCCTAATCCGATAACACCTGCAATTATGGCTAAGTCATCCGGATCTTGATTCATGTTACGAACAAAACTTTGATCTATTTTTAACACGGAGATAGGAAGATGTTTCAGATATCTCAATGACGAATATCCGGTACCGAAATCATCCAAGGCAAAGGTTATTCCCAATATTTTACATTCATCAATCACTTTTGAAATATGAACGATATCTTCAAGTGCACTTGTCTCCAGTATTTCAAGCTCCAACATCGAAGGGTGTATATCCGAATATGATTTAAGAAGTGTCTGTAATTGTTCGATGAAATTATTTTGTTGAAGTTGTCTTGCACCTATATTAACACTGATTGGGATGGATAGCCCTTCCCCTCTCCATTTTAGTATCTGCTGCAATGCAGATTCAATGACCCACTCTCCGACTGCAACGGCCAAAGGATGGGTTTCGATAATTGGCAAGAATGTAGCTGGACTGAGAAGTCCTTTTGTCGAATGTTCCCAGCGGATGAGAGCTTCAACTCCAATAATCTCTCCTGTGCGCATATTAACCTTCGGCTGATAATAGAGACAAAATTCTTTGGATTGCAATGCCGATTTTATCTCCTCTAGCTGTTCATTAAAAATGCGAATATTATGATCGTGTTCAATATCAAAAAGATGAAAACGATTTTTGCCGGCTTGTTTGGCTTGATACATGGCTTGGTCAGCTTGACGAAGAAGCTGATCCGCTTGAATATCCTGAGCTTGAGGATAAAATGTTGCTCCTAAGCTGGCAGAGACTTCTAAAACAAGTTGATCGATTTGTATCGGTTGTGAAGCTGCATTGAGAAGTCGCTCAAGTGTTGGTATACTCGCATCCGGATCAGATAAATCATGTAGTATCGCGACAAACTCATCTCCTCCGAGCCGTGAGAGGGTATCACCTTCACGAAGCGTTTTTTTCATATTGGCCGCGACTGCAATTAAAACTTTATCACCCGCTTCGTGACCGTAAAGATCATTGATCTCTTTAAATCCGTCTAAGTCAAGGTAGGTTACAGCCAAATGGTTTCCTCGACGGTTTGTCTGAATCATAGCTTGTTCTAATCTGTCTCCAAATAAAACCCGATTAGCCAATCCTGTCAAAGAATCATAATGGGCGATATGCTCAAGCTGTTGTTCATGTTCTTTAATGGTAGTGATATCTGAAAAAAGAGAAACAAAATTTTGTATTTCTCCATCTTTATCCCGAATTGAAGAGATAGTGAGCATTTGAGGATAAATATCTCCCGATTTTCGGCGATTCCATAACTCACCGTTCCAATGTCCCTCTATAAGCATAGAACGCCACATATTCGTATAAAACTCTTTATTCTGTCGGCCTGATTTTAATACGCTCGGTTTGATTCCTATGATTTCATCTCTGGAATATCCGGTAATTTGTGTAAATGCTTCATTTATATCTACGATTCTCCCATCTTTTGTTGTAATCATAATACCTTCTCTGGCATGAGAAAATACGTTGGCGGCAAGTCTCAGATTTGATTCGGCTTCTTTTCGAACGGTGATGTCTTCATAGGCACCAACTATTCCTATAATTTTGTCAGCATGGTCTCTTAACGGAACTTTTGAGGTACTGAGCCAAATTGTTTTTCCTTCCGGTGTTGTTTGAGGTTCTTCATAAAAGAGTCGTGAATTGCCGCTTTGCATTACATTCAGGTCATCCGCACGATAAAGTTCCGCTTGTTCTGACCATCCCATTTGATAGTCATCTTTTCCGATTAGTTCAGACGGATCTGTCAAACCTGAATCCAGGGCAAAAAGTGTATTGCAGCCTAGATAACGTGATTGTGTGTCTTTCCAAAAGATTCGAATTGGCATGGTATTGATGATTGTCATTAACAGATTTTTTGATTCATACAGTTCAGATTCATCGCGCATGCGATCTTCTAAGTGTTCCAAAAGTGTAACAAAAAGTTTAAGAAGTCGAATTTCTCCCTGATTAAAAGGGTGAATTTGGCGTACGGCATCGAAACCGACATAACCAATACAATTATCATTATATATACGAGGTAAGGTTATGATACTTTTTATCTCTTGGGATTCTAAACTTTCACGTATATTTCCTTTTGGCATTTTAGAAACATCTTCTATATGTATTGCTTCACCGCGAAGATGCGGATCAATCCATTCCGGGTATATGTCTATTGGCTCATTTTGAAGTTTGAAAATTTGAGGCGAAATTCCTGTGTCACACCACTCATAGGAATTAGACATAGTTCGTTTCTCAAAATCATAATCAAAAATATAGGCTCTGTCTGCTCCGACAAAAAGTGCCATCCGTTCCAAAGCAGTATTGATTGCGGAATCCATATGTTCAATGGAAAGGTTAATAAACGAAGATGACAAATCAAGTAAAAAATCTTGGAATAAACTTTGTTGTTGTA
>NZ_JAQTQR010000116.1 GCF_028712165.1 Sulfuricurvum sp.
CACTCTTTGACTCCGATTGTAGAAAGTGATCCGCGGTATGAGATGCACGGTATCGTTGAACGTCTCGTAACACCCGATCGGATTATTCAGTTCAAAGTGCAATGGCTCGATGATAACAATCGCGTAAACATCAACAACGGATATCGCATCCAGTTTAACAATTCTCTCGGACCGTATAAGGGGGGGCTTCGGTTTCATCCTAGTGTTACGACAGGTGTTTTAAAATTTTTGGCGTTTGAACAGATTTTCAAAAACTCTTTGACCGGCTTGCCGCTCGGCGGAGCCAAAGGGGGATCGGATTTTGACCCGAAAGGGAAAAGCGATTTTGAGATCATGAAGTTCTGCCGCGCCTTTATGCGCGAACTGCATCAGTACATCGGAGCACGTACCGATGTCCCTGCCGGAGATATCGGCGTCGGAGCAAAAGAAATCGGATTTTTGTTCGGTGAATACAAACGGATCAGCCGTAATTATGACGGTGTCCTCAGCGGAAAACCTTATGCTTTCGGAGGATCGTTGATGCGACCTCAAGCAACCGGATACGGAGTTGTCTATTTTACCCAAGAGATGTTGAAAGAGGAACTTCAGGAGACTCTGGATGCTCAAGTGTGCAGTGTTAGCGGAGCGGGAAACGTTGCATTGCATACGATTGAAAAATTACAGGCTTTTGGCGCCAAAGTGATTACCTGCAGTGACAGCGAAGGGACAATATATGATCCGGAGGGGATAAAACTGGAATTGCTCAAGAGTATCAAAGGGGATGAAAAACGTCAATCATTGATGCTTTATAAAGAGAAAGTTCCTACTTCCGTCTATACAAAAAAAGCGGATTATCCGGAAGGTGCACATGCAGTTTGGAGCTATCCGTGTTTTGCGGCATTCCCGTGTGCAACGCAAAATGAACTGACCAAGGCGGATGCAGCGTCACTAATCCAAAATGGATGCATCGCCGTGGTTGAAGGGGCGAATATGCCGACAACTCCGGACGCGATCGATCTTTTGCAAGAAGAAGGGGTACTGTTTGCACCGGGAAAAGCGTCTAATTCAGGAGGAGTAGCGGTCAGTGAGTTTGAAATGTCCCAAAACGCCTCAATGGAAAAATGGGATTATGACAAGGTAGATCGAAAGCTCGATGAACTGATGCGTCAGATTTACAAAAGGGTCGCATTGACTGCCAAAGAATATGGCAGGGAGCGCAATTTTGTCGACGGGGCAAATATTGCTGCTTTTAAACGAGTTGCGGAGGCAATGATTCTTGAGGGCGTGTAACTATTCATATTCAATTAACAAATATTTACCCAACTATGACTACAATGCCATCATTCTATAACAGACAGGTCTTTCAATGAATAAAATTCTCTCTCTCCTGAGCTCCATGAAAACCATGGCGGCTCTTATGCTCATTTTTGCCGTATCGATCGGCTATGCTACCTTTATTGAAAACGATTATGGCACGATGACTGCGAAAGCGGATGTGTACAATGCCCGTTGGTTTGAAGTTCTATTGGGTCTTTTAGCCCTGAATCTCGTTTTGAATATTATTAATTTTAATATGGCTCGAAAAGCTAAAATCTTAGTCTTTACGTTTCATGCCGCTTTCTTGATCATCTTAGTCGGTGCAGCGGTAACACGTTATGTCGGATATGAGGGGACTATGCATATCCGTGAAGGGGAACAAAGCGATGTACTGGTCAGTTCAGAGCCGTATGTGACATTCAATGTTATCAAAGGGGATAAAACCTATCCGTTTAAAGAGCAGTTGTATCTCTCCAAACGCAGTTCTAACCATTTTGAACGTATTTTGGATGCCGGCGGCGAAAAGATCAAGGTTAATCTTGATAACTATATGGGGGATGCCAGCTATGAAGCGGTTGCCGATCCTAAGGGGGAACCGATCTTTAAGCTGATGGTTACCGGACCGGAGGGTGCACAGCAAGTGTCACTTAAACGGGGTGAATTTATTGAAGCAAACGACGTTGTAATCGATTTTGATTCGAATAAAACATTTGAAAAACCGGTCATTGCATTGAGTGTTGAAGGGGATAAAGCCTATATCGATACTCCAAATTCTTTGAATACTCTCAGCATGGATACACAGCAAAGCTCGAGTTTAGCCTCAGGCAAACATGAAATGACAAAGCGTACCCTTTTCCAAACGACGCAAAGCGGATTCGTAATGCGTGATTTCATTCCGAAAGCGTCAATGCAGTTGGTTTCAAAACCTACCAAAGGCAAAAGCGGACCTATGATGCAGCAAGGACAAGCACAGGATGCGTTGAGTCTTAGTTTTGTCAGTGGAGACAAGAAAGCCTCAGCCGTTGTTTTAGGATCTCCGGGCGATGTCGGCGATCCTAAACGTGTAGCGTTGGGAGATACAGTGATTGAAGCATCGTACGGTTCAATCGAACGTAAACTCCCTGTTGCGATCAAACTGCGCGATTTTGAGCTTGAGCGTTATCCTGGCTCAATGTCCCCTGCATCGTATGCGAGTGAAGTGACGGTTATTGATCCGATCAAACAATCCAAATTTGATTTCCGTATCTATATGAACCATATTCTGGATTACGAAGGGTACCGTTTCTTCCAATCGTCATTCGATCAGGATGAACTCGGTACGGTTCTCTCAGTCAATCATGATCCGGGGACTTTGATCACGTATATCGGATACCTATTGCTTGCTATCGGAATGTTCGGAGTATTGATTGTCAGAAACGGTCGATTCAACGCACTCAGTGAGAAACTCAAAAAAATGGATTCACAAAAAATCGTTGCTTCATTGGCATTGGTTGTAATGGCATTTTCAACAACAAATGCTGTGGCGGCGGATGAAAACAATCCGGTAATTCAAACGGCAAAAGCGTTTGATAAAGCCCATGCGGACAAGTTCGGTCATCTGATCATCCAAGATGCCGGCGGTCGTATGAAACCGATCGATACTCTTTCTCACGAGATTCTGGCGAAACTCAATCGCAATGATACGTTTTTGGGACTGACGTCGAATCAAGTTGTTTTAGGGATGATGCTTCGTCCTGATGCATGGCGTGAAATCGCGATGATCCGTACGGGAGACAAAGAGGTCAATAAACTGATCGGACTCCCTGCAGATGCAAAAACAGCGGCCTTCTCACAATTTTTTGCAGTACCCGATCAAATCAGCGGATATAAGTTAGCCGCTTTGGTGGATGAAGCCAACCGTAAAGCACCGGGAAAACGGGATAAATTTGACAAAGCATTAATGCAGGTTGACGAACGGGTGAATGTTGCTTATATGGTCTATACCGGATCGTTGATGCGCATGTGGCCGGTACCGAATGATAAAAATCATAAATGGGATGCTACGATTGATGCCTTGCAAAGCATGCCTCCGAAAGACGCAGAAGTCATTCGATTGTTGGCAATCGGTTATTTCAGTGCCATCGATGAAGCGACAAAAAGCGGTGACTGGTCCAAAGCGGATGAAGCACTGGCCCGAATCGATAAATATCAACGCTTCGTTGGTGCAAGTGTGTATCCGAATGATGCAAAAGTCAATATCGAGATTTTCTATAATCACGCCAATATTTTTGAACAGTTGTGGCCGCTTTATTTTGTAGTAGGGTTTACGCTGTTGATATTGTCGTTTATTAAAATTCTCAAACCCGGATTTAGTGCAGAATGGCTTCGCAAGATTTCGTTCGGGTTCTTGATCGGGTTCTTTTTAGCCCATACGGCAGGTTTGATTATGCGCTGGTATATCGCGGGTCATGCTCCGTGGTCAAACGGATATGAATCGATGATCTATATCGGATGGGCGAGTGTGTTAGCCGGATTTATCTTCTCTCGTAAATCGTTAATGACGATGGCGGCTACATCGATCATGACAGGATTAATCCTTTTTGTTGCCCATCTAAACTGGATGGATCCTCAGGTGACCAATCTGGTTCCGGTACTCCAATCGTACTGGCTGGCTATCCACGTTGCTATGATTACGGCGAGTTACGGGTTCTTGGGTCTGGGTGCATTGTTG
>NZ_JAQTQR010000002.1 GCF_028712165.1 Sulfuricurvum sp.
TGTGAAGAAGCGTAAATTAGTTGCATAAGATAGTTTGCGGATGTATTTATCTGTACATAACTACTAGAAATAGAGCTGATTGGTATGTGGTACAATTCGGGTATATGACTGTGGGAATATGATGTAACTCTAGGACATCAACCGATTTTGTAAACCTAAATATACCTCTAAAGTTCCCTAAAATAGGGAGCTAAAGAGGTTATTACTTCACACTATCTTTTCCTAACTACTTCAATTTTTCTAAGTCATTTCAACCCATACATCAAAATACGAGCAAATATTTCACAGTTCCTTAGAAAAATTCTGAGCTGAACTTAGAAAACTAGAAAATAATTTTACCCTACTGAAAGCACCTGAATAAGGTACTTATAGAGTATAGTGGTAAGTTTTGAAAACTTCTTCTATATATTCATCTTTCAAATTTGTTCTGAAAGAAACTGCTTATTTCTTTTTGTTTTCAATCAATATGCTTCCATCTTTATCATCTATTTTTGGTTTCATATTTTCAGTTTCAATAATAATTTTTTCTTTAGCTTCAGTAGTAAGGGTCTCGAGTTTTGCTTTAAGTTCTTCATTTTCAACTCTGAAATTATCTGCTACTTCTCTCCATACTTTTGCGATATTCTCATACTTTTCTTTTTCACAATCAGTCGTAGCTTTGGAAGCATTTTCATCAGCTTCATTTGCTTTTTCAGTTGCATCTTTAAATCTATTATTGAAACGTTTATCCATTTCATTATGCATTTTCTCTAAAAACTTAGCAAGATATTTGACTACTACGGCTTTTATAAATTCTTTTACCATAGGCAAGATTACATCTTTAACAAATGGCCAAATAATTTTTATTAAGGTTTTACCCATTGATGTTTTACTCATATTGACTCCAATCAATTAAAATTGATATATTATACTTTCTTTTAACAATATTTATTACAAGCAACGAAGTATTGTAATAACGATTATAAAGCTTAAAATATGCCATCATCGATTATAGTTTTCGATGAGAAGTCTTTATTTCCATAACATTTCAATTTCTTTACGACCCGTCTCGCCATCTAATTTTACGTATCTATTCAACATCGATAATGATTGATGATTGGATATTTTTCGTAGTACAAACTGATTACATCCTTTCATTCCCAAGTGGGATAGAACCGTATGGCGTAGGGAATGTATCACAACTCGGTTCTTCCTGTCATCGGCTTCAAGACCTATATTGAATAGGTTATCAAAGACAATTTTCAAGCTCCTAGATATCCATCTATCCAAATCAATTATATTTGGGTTGTATACCAATTTATCATTGGGATTAGTTGATTGCTTGATTCTTATTTTTACAAGCTCAATAGTGCGTTCGTCTAAAAAGCTCTTATAGGTAGAACCGTTCTTTATATCCTCAGAAGTTATCATACTGTGGCTCAGGTCAACATCTTTGACCGAATAATTAAGTACAGTACCTTTTCTACCTGCCGTACTTAATGATAATGCAACAAACAGAGTCAGGGTGAAGTCGTTGGATATCTCATCCAATAAGGTATTAATTTCGTCTTTGGATAGGAATCGCTCACGCTTATTATCTATCCGTGGCTTCTTTACATTTAATAGGGGATTGGAAATTTTAACCCCGTTTTGTTTGATGTAATAGTTATAGATAGTAGATAGTAACTCAAGATACATAATAGTAGTGTGCGGAGATACCTCACTAAGCATTTTTTGCTTGTATTTCTCAATGTGCTCAGTTGTTACATTATAAATACACATATGACCAAAATATGATTTCAACCGATTATTGTATTGTCTGTGTCGTTTCTCAGTAGAGACAGTTTTATGGCTAGAGAAATAAACCTCAGCAATATCATCAACCTTGGTGTCGTAACGAGTTTTATTTACTATCTTTGGCGGTAGTTCATTATTACGCAAACTTAATATGGTTCGAGTTCGTAAATCATCTACATATGTTTCAGTGATACCTGATGACTTTAAGCCAACTTTTTGAAATTGGGTTTTGTTATCCTCGTTTTGATAAGTGAAGTAATAAGTAACATCACCATCTTTTCTTTGTCTATGATAGACACCTTTGTATTTCTTTGATTTAATCATTGCACTCATGAAGTATTCCTGTCACAAGCAAATCAATCGTCTTCTTAGAAAAATGATACGACCTTAGAAAAGACCTTAGAAAATAAAATCACCTTAGAAATCGATACTCTATGGCAATAATTTCATTTACCACTATACTCTATAAGTACCTTATTCAGGTGCTTTCAGTAGGGTAAAATTATTTTCTAGTTTTCTAAGTTCAGCTCAGAATTTTTCTAAGGAACTGTGAAATATTTGCTCGTATTTTGATGTATGGGTTGAAATGACTTAGAAAAATTGAAGTAGTTAGGAAAAGATAGTGTGAAGTAATAACCTCTTTAGCTCCCTATTTTAGGGAACTTTAGAGGTATATTTAGGTTTACAAAATCGGTTGATGTCCTAGAGTTACATCATACCCGGCATTCCGCCCATTCCGCCCATGTCCGGCATTGCAGGTTTGTCTTCTTTGATTTCATGGATCGTTGCTTCCGTTGTTAGAAGCATACTTGATACCGATGTAGCATTGGTCAATGCAACACGTTCAACTTTGAGAGGATCGATGATTCCTGCTTCGTACATATCGACGTATTCGCCGGTAGCAGCGTTGAATCCGATATTTTCGTTGGTTGCGTTTGCAATTGTGTTGACAACAACACCCGCATCGTATCCCGCGTTTTCAGCAATTTGTTTGACCGGTGCTTTGATTGCGCGGAGGATGATCTCCCATCCGATTTTTTGATCGCCGTTAAGATCGTGTGTTACTTTGGCTGCCGCACGGATCAATGCCGCCCCGCCGCCGATAACGATTCCCTCTTCAACTGCCGCTTTGGTCGCTGAAAGTGCATCGTCTACACGGTCTTTTTTCTCTTTCATTTCAGTTTCGGTAGCTGCACCGACTTTGATAACGGCAACACCGCCTGAGAGTTTCGCAAGACGCTCTTGAAGTTTCTCTTTGTCGTATTCGCTGGTTGTTGCTTCGATTTGGGTGCGGATCTCTTTGATTCGCATTTCAACCATAGCTTTTTCACCTGCACCGTCTACGATGGTAGTGTTGTCTTTGCTGATAACGACACGTGCCGCTTGTCCGAGGTCAGCTACGGTTGCACTGTCGAGTGTACGTCCGATCTCTTCTGATATCACTTGTGCACGAGTCAATACTGCGATGTCTTGGAGCATTGCTTTACGGCGGTCACCGAATCCCGGAGCTTTTACGGCTGTGATGTTCAATACACCACGAAGTTTGTTGACAACCAATGTTGCTAACGCTTCACCTTCGACATCCTCAGCGATGATGAGAAGAGGGCGTGAGCTTTTTTGAACTTGCTCTAATACCGGTAAAAGGTCTTTGAGATTTGAGATTTTTTGATCGAAAAGGAGGATAAACGGATGATCCAATTCTACGGTCATTTTCTCAGAGTTCGTAATGAAATACGGGCTGAGGTAACCGCGGTCGAATTGCATACCTTCTACAACGTCAAGTTCGTCATTGATCCCTTTGGCTTCTTCAACAGTGATAACACCGTCACGGCCTACTTTATCCATCGCTTCTGCGATCATTGCACCGATACGTTCATCGGAGTTTGCAGAGATGGTTGCAACCTGTGCGATCTCTTTTTTATCGTTGATGACGCGTGATGCTGCTTTTAGCTCGGCCAAAATTGCTTCTGTAGCTTTGTCCATACCGCGTTTGATTTCGATCGGATTGGCACCTGCCGTGATGTTGCGAAGTCCTTCTTTGAAAATCGCGTTGGCAAGGATAGTTGCAGTAGTCGTACCGTCTCCTGCCTCATCTGCAGTGTTAGAAGCTACTTCACGAACGAGCTGCGCTCCCATGTTTTCAAGAGGGTCTTTGAGTTCCACTTCTTTAGCTACTGATACGCCGTCTTTTGTGATGGTTGGTGCACCATAGCTTTTTTGGATAAGAACATTACGTCCGCGAGGCCCCATAGTTACTTTGACAGCGTCGGTTAGTTTTTGGACACCTGCGGCTAATTTATTACGTGCGTCGTCTGAAAAATGGATTTCTTTTGCCATGTTAATATTTCCTTCTTATATAGTGGTTGATTATTTGATAATTCCGAGCAAATCGTCTGTTTCGATGACCAAATACGCTTTTCCATCAAGAGTAAGTTCACTGCCGGCATATTTGCCGAATACAACAGTGTCTCCTGCAGAAACGTTTTCTACCTCGGTGCTCACAGCAAGGACAGTACCTTGTGAAGGTTTCTCTTTTGCGTTGTCCGGGATGATAATCCCTGATGCGGTTTTGGTTGCCTCTTCGAGACGTTGGACCAAGACACGTTTTCCAAGCGGTTGGAAGTTCATAGCATTTCCTTTTAAGTGATTTATATGCTCGGGATTGTACACGAGTTTGGGTTAATTGTCAATCTCTTAGTCTCTATGACTCAATTAATGTGAGCTTATATTATATATATTGAAGTTAACCCTTATTTATTTTTACATTTAGTGTAGCTTTTAGTTTTTAATAAGCAATGGTTCACTATAATTCCGGCCTTATCCAATTCTACATAAGATGGCTGGGTAGCTCAGCTGGTTAGAGCGCTGGTCTCATAAGCCGGAGGTCGGGGGTTCGAGTCCCCCCCCCGCCACCATCTTACAATCATCCAAAATTCCTTAGAAATCCCGATAATAAGCCACTTGGTATTTTCTCATTCATTTAGTATTTACGGCCTTTGCACCATCTCATCGGAGAAAACCTTCCCTGTATATTTAAATAACTGAGCTCCATGCATACTGATAGCCCCTTCCAGAACATCGAGAGCGGCGAACAATTCTTCTGACTTTTTCTTTAACAGATGAAATTTCTTTTTTATTTGAGAAGAAATGGATAGGGTTGGATGCCACCATAAAACAATTCTTTGGAATCCAAATAACATCTTATTTTGCCCTCTGCCGGATTTTAATGAAAGAATTTCTAAATATATATCATGCAGTTCTTTATGAAGTGTATCAACGGTAGTAAATGAATTAAAGATTTTGGAATTTCGATCGATTGACTTAAACTCATGGTTAAGCCATTTTCCAAGTACACATTCGGTAGCGGATGATTCGATCAGAGGGGAATCGGGCAGATTGTTTTTGACAAGCTCCTCGACCCTGCTTATCCATCGATGATGTGATTTTTGTGCTTCATGTAATCCAACTATAAGTGCTTTTTGTGTCATCGTAATTCCCTATTTTGAATTCCAACCATTGATAAATTATTCTATCGATGCTTTCTTTAAAAAATAATAATAAAAAACCCAAATAATTAAAAAATAGTTATTTTTAGAAGATACCGTATAGAAGATCCCCTTTGAAACACGAGCACAGTAAAAAGATGACACTTGTAATTATTTAAACCGCATTTATTACCGCAGAATTACATTTTTTTAGTAACTTTTCTGAACGGTTCATGTGTTATAATCTTCGAAATTAGCACCTAAAAGGGATGCAAAGATGCTATTAACACTTATTTTATTACCGATAGCAGCGGCTTTTTTAATACTGTTCTCCTCTAAGTATATACAGTATTTTTTGAGTGTAGCCGTTTTAGCGAGTGGAAGTTATTACTCGATTTTACTTTTTACCTCCGCAGAAAACGTGTCGTTTTATCTCTCTTCTTTTTTTAATACTGTTATTATTGCCGCAGATATCGTTTTATTGCTCTATTTTTTATATCAGGGTAAGAAATATAACAGTCTGAAAGTTATAGTGTTGGCTGCCGTACAGTTATTGCTATTTCTATACATTGAGCATGTTTCAGCAGGGCATTCAGCACAGGTAGTGGTCGATGGGATCACTAAATTTACAATAGAATATGATACTTCCTCTGGACATTCAGCAGAGATAGCAGTTGATGAGCTTTCTCGATTTATGTTCTTGATCATCAACATCGTCGGCGGAATCATTGTCCTTTATTCGGTTCGATATATGGAAGATGAAACGGCAACACCGCGTAAAAAACAGCTTTTTATAGCTGCAATGTTCTTGTTCCTCTCGGTTATGAATACTCTTGTCTGCGCCAATTCACTGATGCTTTTCTTCTTTTTATTTGAGATGACGACATTGGCATCGTATCTCCTTATCGCCTTTAGAAATGATGAGGTCAGTCGCACGAATGCCCTCAGAGCGCTTTGGATGAATCAGATCGGTGGGGTGGTTATTTTGCTCGGAGTGTTGGTGGCAGTTCTAGGATTCGGCACCGTGATGTTTGATACACTGTTGCAACATTCAGGCGGAGTATTGTTTCTCTCAGTTGCATTGCTGAGCATGGCGGCGTTGGTCAAGGGAGCTTCGATTCCGTTTGACGGTTGGTTGCTTGGGGCTATGGTCGCGCCGACCCCTGTGAGCGCGATGCTTCATTCGGCAACGATGGTCAAGATCGCGCCGTATTTGATTTTAAAACTTGCACCGGCACTGGGGGCGACGCTGCTCGGCGGGGTTTTATCGATAACAGGAGGTCTGGTATTTGTCACAGCCTCGTATCTGGCATTGTCCCGCTTTGTTTTCAAAGAGATCCTGGGATACTCCACCGTGGCCCTTTTGGGGCTGATGATGGCGTTGGCGGCGATCGGCACGAAAGAGAGTATGATGCTCGCAATGGTATTGATGGGGTTTCATGCCCTCTCCAAAGCGCTCCTCTTTTTAGCGGCGGGGGTACTGGAAAAACAGTATCATCTTAAAAGCATTGAAGAGATGAGCGCGCTCGTTCACCGTGCCCCCAAAACGGTCGGATATATCTTGCTGGGTTTCGTTTCGTTGACCTTGCCGCCGTTCGGTCTTTTTATGGGGAAACTTTTTGCCATCACCTCGGTGGCTTCGCTTTTACGGGAGCGGCCATTGCTTTTGATCGTGCTGGTCTCCATGATTATCGGGAGTGCCTTGCTGGTGCTTTTGTATTTTAAAGTCTCTTCGGCACTTCTCTCCAATCCGTCGGATACGCTTTCTGCTGAAGAAGAGCGCATTCCCTATGGTTTTAGCCTTCCGTTGATTCTTTTAAGCGTTCTTATCGTGGGCACCGGTGCCGGATTTATTGTCATCCAGCATGATGCGTTACTTGCATTACTGGCACTTCCTCTGATCTTTGTCTTTGTTCTGCCGTGGATTATGAGGGGGATGGAACGGTATGATCGTACTGAGCCTTACCATTGCGGTGAAAAAGAGCCTTTTGATACGGCATTGATCTATTATGAACCTACTATACGGGTGAAGCAGATGATTTATTGGAGTTTTACCCTGCTGTTTGCAGCCGTAGCCGTTGTCGGAGCCCTCTCATGATCTGGATATGGATTGCATTTGCACCGATTTTGGGCGGATTGGTTTACGGCGGGGAGCGGGTATTGCGTGCACGGATGCAGCGACGTCAGGGACCTCCGTTTTTACAGCCTTTTTATGACATGTTCAAACTTCTGGACAAGCGGACGCTGATCGTGCATGCTCCTCATGCGTTGTTGGCGGTAGCCCATTTTTTTGCTCTTTGGTTTAGTGTTGCAGCGATCTTTTTGGGATGGAATCTCCTCTATATCGTGTTTCTCCATCTGTTTGCCCAAATAGTGCTGATTCTCGCAGGCTACAGCGTGCGATCGGCATATTCGCATCTGGGTGCGAATCGGGAGCTTTTGATGCTCGTTGCGTATGAACCAATATTGATTCTCGTAGCGGTCGGGTTCTATTTGGTATCGGGAAGTTTCGATATCGCGCAGATTGTCCGCGGGGGCGGATATTTAGCCCAAATGCCACTGCTGTTTATCGCATTGTTAATGATCGTTCCGATTAAAGTGAAAAAGTCCCCTTTCGATGTCGGTGAGGCACATCAGGAGATTGTCGGCGGTGTTGAGATCGAGTACAGCGGTATGTTTTACGAATTCTTATATATGGCACGGTTTCTTGAATATATTTTTATTTATAGTTTTGTTTTTATCTTCGCAGGTGTATCGTACGCTCTTGGAGCGGCTTTAGTCGCAGGGGTATTTTTACTGGTGAATCTGGTCGATAATGCGACTGCCCGTGTACATACAATGCATATGGTTAAAATCATTTATGCTGTAGCTATGAGTTTGGCTATCGCTAATATTTTGTGGATCGTGCTATGAAATTCTTTACCTCTTTTCGTAAAAAATCACCCTGGATACTGCATTACAATGCCGGAAGCTGCAACGGATGCGATATCGAGATCCTTGCTGCACTGGGACCGAAGTTCGATCTGGAGCGGTTTGGGGTGATCAATACGGGGAATCCGAAGCAGTCGGACATCTTTTTGGTGACGGGGCCGGTGACGTACCGCTCCCGTGAACGTCTCGTCGAACTCTATTCGCAAATTCCCGAACCCAAAGTGGTGATAGCGGTAGGATCCTGTACAACCACTGGGGGGGTATTCCGTGGGATGTACAACGTTGAAGACGGGATCGATCAGTATATTCCGGTAGACGTTTATGTTCCCGGCTGCGCTTCCACGCCTCAGCTCATCATTGATGCGATCGTCAAAGCGTTGGAGATTTTGGAAAATAAAAGCAAAGAGATCGAAAAACCGTTCAAACTATTCGGAAGCGTTGAGACGATCGGCAACAAACTCAGTCGTCTTAATATGGCAAAAAGGGTGAAACATGACTAAATTAGAGACAACATTAGCGACCCTTTTAGCGGATATCGGCACTTTTTATGAGCCGAAAAAATGGCATTTTCTGACGGTCAACGGGATCGATCTGGGGGAAGGAAAAATCGAACTGCAATGGATTTTTTCGAAATACGGAGTCAAAGATGAAATCGTCATCTATTATGCACTTAGTGATTATGAAACTCCTGTCCCCTCACTGGTGAGTTTGATACCTTCGGCGTTTATGGGGGAGAGGGAGATCGTCGATATGTTCGGTCTTAAAGTGGACGGAGCGGAGAGAGGGCTTTATCTCGATGAGGATTCTTTGCAACATCCGTTACGGAGTGAATCATGAAAAAAACAATCCAAATCCCTCTGGGGTCTCAGCATATTTCCCTGCTCGAGCCGATCCGGTTTAAATTTGAGTGTGAAAACGAAAAGATCATCGGGGTCGATGCCGATGTCGGATTCGTCCATCGGGGAGTAGAACTGGCCTGTACCCGTAGTTTTGAGTTTAAGCAGGTAGGGTATGTTGTTGCCCGTGTTTGCGGGCTTTGTGCTATTACCCATTCGCTCTCTTATACCCTCGCGGCGGAAAAACTGCTGGGGTATGAGGCCAATGATCGGATTAAATATCTGCGGATGCTGATGGTGGAACTCGACCGTATCCATTCGCATATGCTGTGTTTGGCGCACACGGCGGAAAATGCAGGATTTGAAGCGCTGTTTATGCAGATCATGGCCGATCGGGAACTGGTGATGGACCTTCAAGAAGCGATCAGCGGAAACCGTGTCCAGTTTGATTTTATCGCTATTGGCGGAGTGAATCGGGATCTGACCCCTGAATTGACTGCACTCATTCATAAAAACCTCACTTTACTCTCAGAAAAAATCGATGCATTGATCGGACTGTTCAATAATAATTGGTCGCTCTCGCTCAAATACAAAGGGGTAGGCGTGTTGCGTTTGGAGGATGCTTATACCTATAATGCTCTGGGTCCGTTGGCCCGAGCAGCCGGCCTGGCGACGGATGTACGCGTCGAGACGAGCGATTTTCCGTATGAGGATATAGGATACACAATGATCCTCGAATCCACAGGGGATATTCATGCGCGTAATTTTGTCCGGCTTCGGGAGATTGTAAACTCGATTGCCATGTGTCGAAATATCGCAGATAACCTCCCTGCAGGTGAGATACTGGAGAAGACCAAAGGAAAACCGAAAGGGGAAGCGGTGGTTCGTGTCGAGGCTCCTCGCGGAGAGCTTTTTTATCTGGTGCGCGGTAACGGCGGTAACATGCTTGAGAGGGTTCGTATCAAGACTCCGACTTTTTCGGGAATTCCGGCGATGATGGAAGTATTCAAAAGTTCTGAATATGCCGATGCACCTGCGATCCTCGCCTCGTTTGATCCGTGTATGTCTTGTACGGCGAAGTAGGAGAGGCATATGTTTAAGTCTATGTTTACGGCGTTGATAAACCTTTTTAAACCTGTACATACGGTAAACTATCCCGCAGAAGATATTGTTCTTCCAAAAGGGTATCGGGGACTGATCGAATACGACAAAGAATCGTGTATTTTCTGCGATAAATGCGAAAAGGTGTGTCCTCCGGGGGCGATTTTGTTCTATCAGCCGCTAGAGGGTGAAAAAGAGTACCGCTATAACCCGTGGCTTTGTATCTACTGCGGTGAATGTGTACGCGCCTGCCCCAAACCCGAAGAAGCGTTGTGGCAAAGTGAAACAAAACAACATTCAGCTGTGAAAGAGGATGGGGCAAACGAGGGATGGTTTGTTTACGAAGAAGCATGCAAACAAAGCCGTGAAGATTTTAAAGCGGCGAAACAAGCGTCTAAAACCCAAAATAAGAGTGAGGAGTAGAGAATGCGTATCGTAATTGTCGGAGGCGGGATAGCCGCTGTGTATATTGCCAATACTCTTATGGAACAAAATAGCGGCTCAGAGGTAGTGATCGTTTCGGATGAAGAACATCCTCCGTATGATCGGATACATCTGTGTAAATTGGTAGATGATTGCAAGTGTATTGATTCTATAGAATTGGAACTTCACCCTGCCGTTCGATTGGAACTGAACCAAAAAATCATCTCTATCGATCCTGCGGAGAGACGCGTTTTCAGCGAGAATGCTGCATTTCATTATGACAAGCTGATCATCGCAACAGGTTCGCGTCCAAAGTCTCTTTTTGATATCACCGGCATTGAAAATGCGGCAACGTTTAGAAGTCAAAAAGATTGCGAAACGATCGCGCAGGGGATGATCGGCAAAAATGTAGTGATCGTAGGAGCAGGTCCCATCGCTTTGGAGCTTCTCGATACCCTTATGCGCAGCGATGCTCCGAAAAGCATCACTTTGCTGGTACGAAAAAACTATCTCTACTCCGCCTCAATCAGCCGTGAAGGATTGGCGCTGATACGGGAGATTTTCGAAGCCGATCCTCGTATCAAAATCGATTTTAACGACGCGATAGTGGATCGGGAGATCGTCGGATCCCGAATCACTCGCATCTTGACCCGTAACGGGACGGAAATTGAAGATCCGTTCCTTATTTTCGGAGTCGGAATAGATCCGAACATTCCGTTTGCCCGTGACGTGCTCGAATGCGATAAGGGCATTTTGGTCGATGAACGGATGCGCACTTCGGATGAAAACATCTACTGTGTCGGCGAAGCGGCACAACTTCGTGAGGGTGGATTCATCGCAGGACGGGTGAAAGAGTGCACGATAGAGGCCGATGTCGCCATTGCGAATATCTTGGGTGATGCGAGTAAAACTTTTAAAGAAGAGGTCTCTATCGACGGACTTAAAGTGGGATCGTTTTTGTTTGCCGACGTTACGGCGACCGATTTTGATCCGAATGACAAAGAGAACGAAAATATCCTCATTTCTCACGGAGATCGGATCGACCAGTACATCGTCAATCATGATCGGCTCAAACGCTTTATCGGGATCAATACCAACATCGATCTGCTTGCTCTTAAGCATTTGATCGAAACCGATGCCCCGATCGATGCGGCGTATCTCTACTCAAACCGTCTGATGTCTGAATATGGAAAACTCATTTGCAGCTGCGAAGGGGTCCATGAGCTGGAACTGGTCGACATTATCCGCGAAAATGCCGTCACCTCGTTCGCCGATCTCAAAGAGTTCTCCAAAGCGGGACGTACCTGCGGACGGTGCAAACAAGACGTCTGTGCGATCATCTCCGCAACCCCTGTCGATCCGATAGAAGCGGCGCGTCTGCGTGCTGAAAAAGAAGCGGCGGCTCAGGCGGCGGAACTCGAAAAAGTGCGCGCACGGATCGAAAAATACAATCGTCTTCATCCGAGAAATCAGCTCAATGCGGAGAATTTCCACGAGGCATTGGAATCGTTTGAAATGAGCCGGGAATTCAACCGCTGGATCTCGATGATTACCGCATCGATGCATCTGCATCCACAGTTTGAAGAGGTCGTGGGAGAAGGGGTGACGCAGCTGAACAAAATCCCGATTATCTGGCTGGAACTCGCCGATTGTACCGGTAATTCCGAAGCGTTTATCAAAACTTCCCATCCAAAAGTCGACGATCTGATCCTCAAATACATCTCGCTCGATTATCATGAACTGCTGATGGCGGCGTCTGGGGATCAGTCGGAATCGGCGCTGGAGAATATTTTGCGTAATGACAGCGGGAAATATCTTCTGATCGTCGAGGGGGCGGTTCCTTTAGGAATGGACGGTAAATTTTTACGGATTGGTCCGAAGGGGGAAACGGGTGTCGATCTGTTGCGACGTGTTGCCAAAAATGCCGTAGCCGTAATGGCAGTGGGATCGTGTGCGTATGACGGAGGGGTAGTCGCCGCCGCTCCCAATCCGACAGGTGCCGTCGGTGTTGCGGAAGCGCTAGGGAGATCGGATATTATCAACCTTCCCGGCTGTCCGACGAATCCGATCAATATCGTCGGAACCCTGTTGCAATACATCATGTTCGATGAATTTCCGAAACTCGATTCCAAAAACCGTCCCGAATGGGCGTACGGTTTCCGTGTCCATGACAACTGCGAACGCCGCGGTCACTACGATGCGGAAGAGTTTGTCCGTGAATGGGGTGATGAGGGGGCGAAGAAGGGATGGTGTCTTTTTGAGATGGGGTGCAAAGGACCCTACGCCGATCTCAACTGCTCACTCGTGAAATTTAACGAGGGGACGAGCTGGCCGGTGCAGGCGGGACACGGATGTTTCGCATGCGGTCAGGGGAAAATCGCATTTGACAGCTACGCAAACAACCGTAAATTGGAGGTTGAAAATGAGAAATGATATTCTCGGCGACAGCCGTAGCTTTAGTGAAAGGAATTTGAGAGGGGCTTTGCTCCTCTCGAAGGAGACATACAAATGAATAAAACGAAAAAAATAATTATTGACCCGATTACCCGAATAGAGGGACATCTGCGGATTGAAGTCGAGATTGATGAAAATAATGTTGTGACTGAGGCATGGGCTTCAGGGCAGCTTTTCCGAGGGATCGAGACGATTTTAAAAGGGCGTGACCCGCGCGATTCAGGGCTGATTGCCCAGCGTATTTGCGGCGTATGTACAAATGTTCACTATCGTGCCTCGATCAGTGCGGTGGAAGCGGCATACGGTATCGAAATACCCCATAATGCCGAGATAATCCGTAATTTGGTCACTCTCTCACTGTTTGTCCAAGATCATATTGTTCATTATTATCACCTTCATTCGCTCGATTTTGTCGATATCACGGGTGCTCTCAGCGCCGATTGTACAAAAGCCGCCAAAGATGCCGAGACGTGGTCTGATCACCCTTATCGCAACTCGGACGGTCATCTCGAAGCAATCAAAGAGAAGCTGGAAGGGTTTGTCAAAGCGGGGCGGTTGGGGCTGTTTGCCAACGGCTACTGGGGACATGCGGCGTATCGTTTGAGTCCTGAGGAGAATCTGGTACACATGAACCATTACCTCGAAGCACTGCGGATTCAGCGCGAGCTTTCCAAAGCGGTAGCGATCTTTGCGGGGAAAACTCCCCATCCCCAAAATCTGGTTGTGGGAGGGGTGACAAGCGTTGCCGATATGCTGAACCCTCAGCGTCTGAACGACTTTTTATTTATTATCAAAGAGGTGAGGGACTTTATCGAACGTGCTTATATCCCCGATACTTTGATGCTCGTCAATGCTTACCGTGACTCGATCAAAGCGGGAGAAGGACGTGCCGTCGGGAATTTCATGTGCTGCGGCGGATATCGTTTCGGTAAAGATCAGCAGCTCTTTGAGAGCGGTGTCATAAAAGGGCATGATTTTGATTCCATCGAGCCGTTTGACAGCAGTAAAATCACCGAAGAGGCATCCCGCTCGTGGTATGAAAACGATGCCCCTCTCTCTCCGTATGAGGGGGAAACAACCCCGTTTTATACCGATCTAAACGAGGACGGATCGCTTAAAACCGAGGGAAAATACACGTGGGTAAAAGCGCCGAGATATGATGGCAATGTCATGGAAGTGGGACCGTTGGCTCGCATGATTGTCGGGTATGCAAAACATTCTCCGGTGATTCGCCCCTATATGGAGCGTTTTATGAAACGTTCCGGTATGGAGTTGATTGATTTCTCGACCACAGTGGGACGCAATGCGGCACGTGCGGTAGAAGCGCAGATCTGCTGCGATTATCTTTTTGATACGATGAGCGATTTGATCGAAAATATCAAATACTACGATGAGACGACGTGGACGAAGTATGTATTCGAAGAGCTGCCGCATGAGGCAAAAGGGGCGGGGATTTTTGAAGTGCCGCGCGGGGTACTCGGACATTTTGTCCGAATCGAAGATGCAAAAATCGCCAACTATCAGGCGGTTGTTCCGACAACCTGGAACGCATCACCTAAGGGAGCACAAGAAGGACGCGGAGCGTATGAAGAGTCGTTGATCGGGATTAAACTCGCCGATCCGTCCGCTCCGCTCGAAGTTTTACGCGCGGTTCATTCTTTCGATCCGTGTCTGGCATGTGCGGTACATGTGATCGATGCAACAGGACGGGAATTGTCACACTATAAAATTCTGAATTAGTATTCGCTATAATTATGCCAATGAATCTAAAATAGGAATAGCATTTGGCACGATTAACGAAAGAAGAACGTAAAGTTTCCATCATGACGAAAGCATTGGAACTCTTTTCCAAAGAGGGGTTTTATCAAACGACAATGCCCTCTATTGCTGAAAAAATCGGAATGAGTGTCGGGAATCTTTATAACTACTTTACTTCCAAAGAGATGCTTGCGAAAGACCTTATCCTCTATATCGCCAATATTTTGGGTGAAGAGATTCGGAAAATCAACGAAAGTCCTCTTAATACAAAAGAAAAAATCGATGCGATTGTTCACATGTATTTTAGAATCGCCCAAGAGCGTCCTGAGACGATCGAGTATTTTTTGCGTGTTTATCTCTCAAACCGCGAAGTATTTCAAAACTGCTGCGAAGGGATGATCTGTGTATCAGCCTTTGTGACCGAATTGATGATTTTCTTCGAAGAAGGGGTTCGCTCCGGTGATCTCAGAGATCAGGATTTTTTCAGTGCATTTGGTCTTTTTATGGGGTATTTGGGCGGAATGGTATTTATAAACGGTGAAAAAATTCTCCCAAAACCGTTGGAAAGTTATGAATCCTCCATCTCTGAAAATATCTATTATGCCCTCAAAACCCGCTAAACTCAAAGTCATTTGGCTACAGGGAATCACCTGCAACGGCAACACGCACTCTTTTTTAAATGATCTTTCTTTAGGATCACTTCTGGAATCGGTGGAGTTTATCCATCATCCGCTCCTCCCGTGCAGTAAAACACTCCAAGAACTCGTTAAAAAACTTCCAAAAAGTGATATCCTCATTTTCGAAGGGGCGTATAAAGCTGATTTTGAGCGTGCCGGTATGGCAATGAAAGAACTTTTGATGACTCTTGCTTCCAGGTCAAAACATATTATTGCAATGGGAAGCTGTGCGAGTTTCGGAGGAATATTCAAAGAAGCGGACTCTGATCATATAAGCGGTATTTTGTTTGACAAAGAAAAAGAGAGCGGACCTTTGAGGGAGATACGTGAGAAAGTAATTACTCTCAGCGGTTGTCCTGCCCATCCGAAGTGGCTGAGTTTTGTAATCGACATGATATGTCAGGGTAAAACAATTTTAGTAGATGAGTTTCGCCGTCCGAAAGAGTTGTACGGCTATCTCGTCCATAACGGATGTTTACGTAACGAGTATTTCGAATGGAAAGTCGATTGCGATACATTCGGAACCAAAGAGGGGTGTCTGTTTTACGATCAGGGATGCCAAGGACCATTTACTCACGGCAGCTGTAATAAAATTCTTTGGAATGATGTAAGCTCCAAAACCCGTTCCGGTACACCATGTGTCGGATGCACCGAGCCCTCTTTTCCCAAACGGGAACTTTTTACGACCAAAACCTATATGTCGATTCCCGCTGAGATGCCTCTTGGAATTCCTAAACGGAGTTATCTTGCATTGGCAGGGGCGGCGAAATCGTTTCATATCAAACGGCTTGAGGGGAAATTGATCGATGATAACGCATGAACTGATCGAACGGATCGAGGGGGAAGCGGTACTCGATTTTAAAACGGATAAGAGCGGAGCGGTTCAGGACGCCGAGATACGCTTTTTGCATTTTCGGGGAATGGAAGCGATCTTGGAAGGGCGCAATGCCCTCGATGCTCTTGTCATTGCGCCACGCGTCTGCGGTATCTGCGGTCACTCACATCTGATTGCAGCCGCTCGGATGATCGAAAATGCGTATATCGATGCCGGATTTTCGCTCAGTATTACTCCAAAAGCTCATTCAATTCGTGAAATCACCCTCTCGTGCGAACTCATCCAAAATCATATCAAATGGCTCTATCTTGTCATGCTCCATGAGAGCGGAAAACTGCTGGGAGAAGAGCCTTCGGTTGCACTAAAAGCTCTATATGCCTCATCCAAGATTAATCAACTCTGTGCCCTTTTCAGCGGGCAGTGGCCCCATAGTTCGTATGCACTTCCGGGCGGTGTGACATGCGATCCGACCCATATCGAAGTGATGCAGGCACTTAAAATCCTCTCCGAAGTAGAGCGTTTTATCGAAGATGAAGTACTAGGATGCAGTGCAGAAGCGTTCGGCAATCATATGAGTAACGATTCGCTCCTCTTATTGGAGGGAGATTTCGGAAAACTTTTGCGACAGATGGATCGCTTGGGGCTGCTAGATGCGGGAAAGAGCCACGGCCGATTTTTGGTTTTGGGAGACAATGCCGAATCGATAGCAAACGGTGTACGAAGTATCGCCGATATCGCACTGGTGAGTGAAGACAGCTCGCAGACCTTTGCCGAGGGTGGAAATACCTACGCTAAAAATGCCCTCTACAACGGAGACTTTTACGAAAGTGGCCCTTTGGCACGTGCCCTTGTATCGAAACGAGAGGGAATATCGGTTATGCATCAGCGACATAGCGACAGTGCATTGACTCGAATTACAGCGCGTATCGACGAGATTCTCACCCTTACAGCGCATGTGCGCCAACTTCTTACCACGCTCGATCTTTCTCACCCCTCATTTATTACCCCCTCTGCAATTGAGAGTATCAGCGGCTCTGGTGTAGGCATCGTCGAAGCGCCGCGCGGATCGTTGATCCATCGTGCAAGGATTGAAAAAGGGCGCATTGCATCGTATTCGATCATCACCCCGACCCAATGGAACCTCGGTAACGGAACAATGACGAATCCGGGGACAGCACAGAAAGCAATGATCGGTGCAGAGTCCACTGCGAAAGCCTCATTGCTCTTTCGCACTTTTGATGTTTGCTCTGTCTGCACAACACACTAATATAGATGTGTAAAATAACAAGAGGTTTTCTTTCAGTTTTTTCCAAATATTAAAAGATATACATTTTTTGTTTTGATCAGTGTATAAATATTTTACTTTATTTTTACAATTAAACAATACGATTGCCATAATCAAAAAATCTTATTTAGATATGGGAATTAAAATCATGAATAGTAATAGTTTTTTTAAAAAAAGTTACATATTTATAACCATTGCGGTGGTTATTGCTCTTGTTGTCATTTGGTCAAAGAATTTAGATTCTATCGCTGAAGTCAAAGATAAGATTTATACAGAGCAGACAATAACAATGGAAAAAGTTTATGCAAAAGCCATTAAAGATGAAAGCGATGTGGTAATGACCAATGCTGATAATATATCAAGAGACAGCGGAATCATACAGGGTCTAAAGATAAACGACAGAAATATGGTACTAGAGAGTCTTAAATCGATTAAAAAAAGTTATAAAAGCAACACAATATTCGGTAATGTTAAAATTCACGTGCATGATAGAAATATTCACAGTTTCGTTCGACTTTGGAATCCGGATAAATATGGCGATGATCTTAGTGGATTTCGTAAGTCTATCGTTGCAGTAAAAGAAAAACACGCACCTCTTGTTGCTCTTGAGGTAGGGGTCACCGGAGTTGAACTGCGCGGTATTATTCCAATATTTAGTGCTGATGAATATGTTGGTTCGGTTGAATTCATGCAAGGAACCGACACGATTGTTAAAGCATTAAAAAATAAATTCAACATAGATCTAATCATTGCATTAGATAATCGTTATAGTGATACGGCAAAAGAGCTTCAACATGCCACTAAAATAAATCAAAACTTAATTTTGGCAACAAATGAAAAGATGGCTGATAAAACATTTTTAGAAGATTTGAAGACAACGGCTTTGAATACCAATCTCAAAACTTTCAATACCAAACACTATTATACGGAAGTCATTCCTGTGAAAGATTTCTCAGGAGATGTGGTAGCTTATGCTTTACTTGGACAGAAATTAGAGGTATTGGACGAAAAAGTAAAAGAGACTAAAAGCTTATTGATAGAGAAACTTGTTCTTAATTCGGTTCTGGGCATTTTGAGCTTGATTTTATTTATCATCATTCTCCGTATCATGATTTTTCAAATTCGGGTATGGATTTCGAAATAGAGAAATGGCATTTGTCCGAATTACGGCCCGAATCGATGAGGTAGTTTCCCTTATAGCTTATATTCGAATGCTCCTCACTTCACTTGATCTTACGGAATCTTCTTTTATTCCTCCCGTACCGATTGAGAGTATAAGCGGTAAAGGTGTAGGGGTTGTAGAGGCACCCAGAGGCTCTTTGATCCACCGTGCAACGGTTGAAAAAGAGAAAATTGTGTCATACTCTATTATCACTCCGTCACACTAACATAACTTTTTAAAAATTAACTTTTTAAACAGAAATAATTTTTTTTTATCCTTATATAGGAAATTAAAATTATTTCTTGTCCTTAAAATGTATAAGAAATTATATTTTTCAATAAATTTTATGCTTTAAATATTCGTTTAAGTTATCCAGACGTACAATACTGAATGATTGTTCATAAATATTTTGAGGAGGGGACCATGTCCGATAAAATAGAAGCGGTTAAAAAACTGTTTACTTCGAAAAGTTCGCGCGTTGAAACGAACAAGGGTGATACATATTACCAAGAGTTGTTCGCGAAATGTGAAGCGCGATTAAATGAAATGCGTGCTCAAACGCCTGCAAATAGACTCGACTTTTCTGAGCTTTTAGAAGAGAATGGAATTGACAGACGAGAGTTTATGAAATGGGCGA
Source organism: Sulfuricurvum sp. (assembly GCF_028712165.1). GTDB lineage: Bacteria > Campylobacterota > Campylobacteria > Campylobacterales > Sulfurimonadaceae > Sulfuricurvum. Next base: position 19,361 of record NZ_JAQTQR010000002.1, read on the forward strand.
GTGCGACGACGGCTATGTTGATGCTCCCTCCGATGTTTACACCGTTGGTTGCTGATGCTGCGGTGATGATGAACCGTGCCCCTGTTATTTGGTTGGAGCTTCAAGACTGTGCCGGTAACTCCGAAGCGCTTTTACGTGCTGACGGACCGAAAATTGATGAAATCGTACTGGATATCATCTCCCTCGAATATCATGAGACCCTCCAAGCTGCAGCCGGTTTTCAGGCTGAAAAACAGCTCGATGAGGCTATGGAAACGTTCAAAGGAAAATATCTTTTATTCGTAGAAGGTTCTATTCCGATGGGGATGAACGGTCAATACGGAACGATCGGTGCTGCCGGTGAAACGTTCCACGATCATCTCATGCGTTGTTCTGAAAATGCGGCAGCGGTTATCGCTGTCGGTGCGTGTGCAACGTTCGGCGGTATCCCGGCTGCTTCTCCGAATCCTACCGGTGCGGTAGGGGTTATGAATCTCGTTAAAAATAAACCGGTTATCAATATTCCGGCATGTCCTGCAAATCCGGCAAATATGGTCGGGGTTATTTTGCATTATCTATTGACAGGTCAAGTACCGGAACTCGATTCACTTCTCCGTCCTAAATTCGCATTCGGATACCGTATCCACGATAACTGCGAACGCCGCGCACACTTTGATGCTGGTGAATATGTAGAAGAGTGGGGCGACAAAGGGGCACAAAACAATTTCTGTCTCTATAAAATGGGTTGTAAAGGGCCGATGACATTCAATAACTGTTCAATCGTCCGTTATAACGAAGCGGTGAACTGGCCGATCGGTGTAGGACGTGGATGTATCGGGTGTTCTGAACCTGATTTCTGGGATAAATACGCGTATGAACGTCCGATGGCGGATGCTAAGATCAAAGCACCGACAGGTGGAGTTGAGAAAAGTGTGGATGAATTCGGTTTGGGTATGTTGACCGCAGCCGGTATCGGTATCGCGATCCATGCAGCAGCAAGCACCGTAGCAGGTAAACGAGATAATTCAGGAGAGAGCCATGAGTAAGCATATAGTAGTTGACCCAATTACCCGTATCGAAGGACATTTACGCATCGAGGCGGTAATTGATGAAAATAACACGATTGTTGATGCGTACAGTGCATCGACTATGTTCCGCGGAATTGAGACGATTTTACAAGGGCGTGACCCACGTGACTGCGGACTATTGGCAATGCGTATTTGCGGTGTTTGTACCGGTACACACTATCAACGTTCTATCGAAGCGGTTGAGGATGCGTTTGGAGTTACAATTCCTAAAAATGCACGTATCGTACGTAACCTGATCCAAGGTGCGTTGTATGTACACGATCACCTTGTTCACTTCTATCATCTTCATGCACTTGACTTTGTCGATGTTGTTTCTGCACTTTCCGCAGATCCGGCTAAAACGGCGGCTGAAGCACGTAAATGGGCGGCAGTTGCGGGTGAATCACCGTTTATCGACGGTGAGGGCGAATTTAAAGCGATCCAAGATCGTGTGGCTAAATTTGTAAAACAAGGGCGTTTAGGGATTTTTGGTAACGGATATTGGGGTAATCCTCATTATAAGTTGACTCCGGAACAAAACCTTATCGGTGTTGCACACTATTTGCAAGCATTGGACATTCAACGCGATTTGGCAAAAATGCAGGCGATTTTCGGGGGTAAAAACCCGCATCCTCAATCGATTGTTGTCGGTGGTGTAACGTGTGTCCAAGACATTGAAAATCCGGCACGTATCGCATTGTTTAAATCCTTACTCCTTGCAGGGCGTAAATTTGTAAAAGAAGCGTATTTGCCGGATGTTTACATGGCGGGTACGATGTATGCGGGTGAAGCAACCGACTCAAAAGCGACCTTTACGGAACTTATGGGCGGAAAAGGGGTTGGTGGAACCGGCGGCGGATTACTCAACTATATGAGTTACGGTGATTTCCGTCTCGATGATACCGGTTTTTATAAATCAGCACTTCTCTTCCCAAGCGGTGTTGTTTATGGCGGTGACATCAGTAAAGTAGCAGATGTCGATCAAGCAAAAATTGCGGAAGACGTGACACACTCATGGTATAAAGGGGATAAACCTCTTCACCCGTATGAGGGACAAACGATTCCGGAATATACGGGTCTTGATAAACGTGAAGACGGTATCGCATATCTTAAAACAAAAGAAAAATACAGCTGGATCAAATCTCCGATCTATAACGATACCCGTGTTGAAGTGGGGCCGTTGGCTCGTATGGTAATCGGTGTAGCACGTAAAGATCCTCGTATTACCAAATATGTAACAGAATTTTTACAACGCGGTAACTTACCGATTGCAGTGCTCTTTAGTACCGTCGGGCGTACTGCTGCGCGTGCTGTTGAAACATCATTGATGTCCGATGTGATGATCGAGTGGGTAGACGAACTTGCTGCTAACGTAATGGCAGGAGATAAGAGTACATGGACACACTTTGACTTCGATAAAGTAAGTGTGAGTGCAAAAGGTCACGGTATGGCTGAAGCTCCACGTGGTTCATTGGGACACTGGGTGAGCGTTGAGAATGGAAAAGTGGCAAACTACCAAGCGGTTGTCCCTTCTACATGGAACGCAGCTCCTCGTGATCATAAAGGACGTTTGGGTGCGTATGAAGCGAGTTTGATCGGAACCAAAGTGGCGAATCCGGAACAACCTCTTGAGATCATTCGAACCATTCACAGTTTTGACCCTTGTATTGCTTGTGCGGTACACGTTGTCGATACCAAAGGTAAAGAGCTTGCTGTTTACAAAGTAGATACCTCTTGCAGTATCTAAGGAGCCAATCATGAAACAGGGGTACAAACAAGTTAAACGTATGACACCTGCTATGCGCATCATCCATTGGTTGAATGCGTTTAGTATGATTGGTGCCATCATAACGGGTCTTTACATCGGTCATCCGTACTATCAGACATTGATAGCGGATGGTGCAGTCGACAAGTATGTTATGGCATGGAACCGATACGGGCATTTTATGATTGCCATTATTTTTGATGTTACGTCAGTTGTAATCGCGTATCTATATTTTTTCAGCCGATTTGAAAAACCGTATAAAAAACTGATTCCAAACGGGAAAAATGTAACGGAATTTTTTGCAGTCTTAGTCAACCTTTTGACACTTAATCGCAAAAAAGGGTTTGATTCAACGCATTCGGACAGTTTTAATACGGTCTATTTTACAATTTTCCATTTGCTCCTTATATGGATGTTGTTGACCGGCTTGCAAATGTATGTTCAAGGATTGGAATCAGGTCTCAGCTCTATCGGATCATGGTGGCCATGGCTCTTGCATGTTTCAACCGATTGGACATTGTATGTGACAGGCGGAACGAATATGGATGTTCGTATCGCACATCATATGAGTATGTGGTTTATTATTTGCTGGGTAGTCTTTCATATCTACTATCAAGTATGGAGAACGATTTTCTGGAAAGAAGCAGATATCGCTATCGTTATCGGCGGCTCAAAATTTGTTAAAGATGATACGTTAAAAAGTGTGTAAAGACTAGTGCGGGCTTTCATGCCCGCCGGTACTCTGTTTTTCTTAACCTCCCATTGGGGATGAGATGAAAAATAGCGTATTCAACAAGGATTATTATGGCATTTACGTTAGAGGTTATGACCTCTTTTTCTCAACCTACTATTAAAAATTATTTGATTTCTACGATTCGCTCTTTTAATATTAAAGCCGTTGTCCATCAGCAAAAATCAAAAATTATTTGTGCTTTCGACTCTCAGGATGAAACGCTTCAATTGTGTTTGGAAACGATTGCTTCTACATTGCCCGCTTCGTGTTTTATGAGCGGTTCACAGCACTATGATATAGAAGGGGAACCTGAGGCGATTCCGGATTTCGAGGTTGAGTATCCTCTCGGTCTCGGTTTATGTCCTTCGTGTCAGAAAGAGATGTTCGACCCTTCGTCAAAACGGTATTATTATCCATTTACCCAATGTACCCATTGCGGAGGACAATACGCGTTTTTCGAGCACTATCCGTATGAGCGAAGCAATACGGCACTGAGTTATGTACAGCCGTGTCCGACGTGTGAACATGAATCACAAAATGTCGGGCGTCGAGAAAAACAGGTGTTGAATTCATGTCATGAGTGCGGTATCCCGGTTAAATTACTGCATAAAGATAAAGAACGCTATGCCAATGATGCGGGAAGTTTTAGAACGATGTTCGAAGTCGCGGCTAAAGCATTGCGTGACGGTAAAACACTGCTCATGAAAACGACGATGGGATACCGCCGTTTCTACCGAGCAGAGAAACTGGAACACGGCTCCGTATTAATGCTGGTCAATGCAGCGAAAATCACCGACTATTGCTCTTTGATCAATGATGAATTTAATGCATTGCTCAGTATCGAACGTCCGATATTGCATGTCGCTCTTAAAGATGAAAGCTTGCGCAGTACTTTCGGAACCTCTATTGACGTCAAATATCCCGATGAAGGTTTTTCGATTTTACTGGGGAAAGAGCTGACACTGCTGGGACTGGATTACATTGCTTACGAAGCATTGGAAAGTCCGTGCGAAGCGGATTTTGTGATGGAATTTGATCTGAATATTCAGCATCAGAGCGATATGCGTCTGTTCATTAACAAAGATATCAAATTTATCACCTCCGGTGAGCGGGTTTCGTTCCCTTCACGTTTTCCTGTCGGAACCGATACATTGAGTATCGCACACGGCCTGGTGGGAATCAAAGATGAGAAGGGGATGCTGTTTGATCAAATGGGGCGATTCACCTCTGCATCAACAGTGAAAGTCAATCAGCTCGAAAACGAGACACCCGCGGTTGAATCCAACAATTTTCACACGATGGCGGAAGATGAAGCCTCTTTTATGTCGGTCATCGCGGAACACGGTAAATTCGGATCCAAAGTGGTCGGAGCCTATTTTCAGGAAGAACCCTCGTTTTTGTATTATGACGGTAAAAAAGTGATTCGCGTTGTCCCTCCTCATACCTTCAGTGCGGCAGGATTGATCGATAAAATGAGCACCTTGCGTGAGGGTTCGAATCGATTGATGGACAACATCAAAAATAAATTGCCGCAAATGTATGAATTGCTCTTGGAACTGGAACAAAGCGATGCCACTTTGTTTGAAGCGACGGCCATGATTTTGGGACTGGAAGATAAAAGCTATGAGGGTGTAATGCGGGAAGCTCTGAAGTTTATCGGGAAAGGCGGACTTCAAATCGATACGAAAGTGCATGACAACCGTTTTAATCATGTCGCTTTTTTATCCAGTATCATCAGCTATCAGATAGCGGGTGTAGATTCAGTATATCTAAGCTATTCTATCTTCGAATCGTTCGGAGACTACTTCAGTGAATTGTTGAATGAAATAAAAGGGAAAACCAAAGCGACGGATATAGTACTGTGCGGCAGCTATTTCGGTGGACAATCGCTCTTTAGCCGGTTGCAGAGAAATTTGAAAGCAACGCCTCCGCTGCTGAATGTGAATTATCCGATCGGGAAGGAAAATTGCGTTGTCGGTGGAGTGTACTTATAAATTAACGTTACACACTTTTCGGGCAAAGCCCGCAAAGTGGCAGGGACAAATGTCCCTACAACCCCCTAAAGCTACCCGTATCTCTCGGATACGGGAGAGAAATTGATGATGAACAATTTCAAAATCACCATCAAAGGATTAGTCCAAGGTGTCGGATTCCGCCCGTTTGTTTATAGGACTGCAAAACAGCATCACATAAAAGGGACGGTGTGCAATACTCCTGAGGGTGTTGTGATCGAAGCTCAGGGGATACACTGCGATGCGTTTGTAGAGGCGCTGCGAACGAATCTCCCCCCAAGAGCCCGTATTGACTCGCTGAGTGTCAGTGAAGCAACGGGTAGCACTGCCTACGAAGATTTTACTATTTTAGAGAGTTCTATGGGGGAAGGGTCTGTCGCAATCCCTCTGGACACTGCTTTATGCCCCGCATGCGAAGTAGAGATGGATGACCCGCAAAATCGCCGCTATCAATACCCCTTTATCAACTGCACCGACTGCGGTCCGCGCTATACGATCATACAAATTCCTCCGTATGATCGTGTCAGAACTTCGATGAAACATTTTACGATGTGTCCGGAATGCGAAGCAGAATACACCGACCCCAATTCCCGCCGTTATCATGCCGAACCGATCAGCTGTCCGCAATGCGGCCCGAAGTTGAAATTGATCGAAAATCAGGGGAACCCAATCATGGGCAATCCTCTTGAACTTGCCGTGGAAATGCTGAAATCGGGGGAAATTATCGCACTCAAAGGATTGGGCGGATTTCATCTGATGTGCGATGCTACCTCTGATGCCGCCGTGAGTGAATTGCGTCGCCGTAAACATCGCAAGGCCAAACCGTTGGCCGTGATGTTTCGCTCTTTGGAAGATCTGGAAAGCTATACCGAAATTACGAGTGATGAGCGAGTACACATCGCCGGAGCGCTTAAACCGATCGTCATTGTACGTGCCAAAAAAGAGACGGATTTATCTCAGTATGTAGCTCCTACAATCGATCGGCTGGGTGTTTTTTTACCTTATACCCCATTGCACCGTCTTCTTTTCGAACAAATCGATTTTCCTCTGGTTGCGACCAGTGCGAATATCAGCGATGAACCCATTATTGTCCGTACGGATGAGATAGTGAGCCGATTGGGAAATGTGGTCGATGCCGTTTTAAGCCATGACCGCACCATCATCAACCCTCTCGATGATTCCGTAATTCAAATCGCAGAGGGAAGGGTTATTATGCTCAGAATGGGTCGGGGATATGCGCCTCGTACCTTCCCTTTGACCAACACGCTTGAGGAGAGTGTTTTAGCGGTGGGAGCGCACCAAAAGAGTGCGATTGCCCTCGGGGTACACAACAATATGGTATTGAGCGGACATATCGGTGACTTGGGAAGTGTGGAAGCAGATGGTTATTTTGATCGCACTATCCAAACTTTCAAACGATTTTATGAGTGTGAACCAAGCATAATCGCCAGTGATTTGCATCCGTTTTACAGCTCGACGCAGTATGCCGTTGCCACAAAAAGAGAACATATCCCTATACAGCATCATTATGCCCATATCCTCGCCTGTATGGCGGAGTACGATTTGGATGAAAAAGTGCTGGGGTTTGCGTATGACGGGACCGGATACGGGGATGACGGGAGCCTTTGGGGCGGTGAAGTGCTGATCGCCGATACGCATGGATATGAGCGGATCGGTTTTTTAAAACCGTTTGCACTTCTCGGCGGGGACAAAGCGATCAAAGAACCTCGCAGAATCGCGCTCTCATTGTTATTTGAATCGTATACTCTGGATGAAGTTCTGGAGTTAAAATCCCCGACAACGGAAGCTTTTTTGCCTCACGAGATACGGACGCTTCACCATATGTGGTCGAAAAAGATCAATGCCCCGCTGAGCAGTTCGATGGGTCGGCTGTTTGACGGCGTAGCATCCTTGGGCGGATTTATCCAGACACTTGATTATGAAGGTCAGGGGGGAATGATCATGGAATCATTCGTCGATGAATCGATCACGGAACCGTTTGAGTTTAATGTTTTAGACGGAGTTATCGATCTTTCAATGATGGTGAAAGAGATCATGGCACTCACCGCGGAAACGGATTCGAAACACTATATCGCGAGCCGCTTTATCGCGACGGTTGAGGCCATTATGCTTAGATTCGCTTCGATGTATCCCGATTTGCCGATGGTTGTCGGAGGAGGGGTATTTCAAAACCGTGCGCTGATGGAACGCTTGTATCGCCGCTTCGGTGAGGGACGTTTTTATGCCCAACAGCAAACACCGATCAATGACGGATCTATTGCATTAGGGCAGCTCTATTATATAATACACAATACCAAAGGGGAAATATGAACGCTAAAGTCGCATTGATCGGTTCGGGAAACGCATTTTTTATGGACGAAGGAGTCGGTTTATATGCCGGCAAATATCTCAAAGAAAATTTTACGTTTGAACCGGCATTGGACATCGTTGATGGCGGAACGCTTGGGTTTAGATTGATGCCTCTGTTGCAAGAGTATGAGCATGTCGTTATTGCCAACACCAGTTCCGATGATACCAAAGCGGTGGGAACCATCGATGTGTTAAGCGGCGATGAGTTGATTGCCAATCAAGGGATCAAAAAAACGGCGAACGAAGTCGAGATCACCGAAATGCTCCAAATCTGCTCGATGGCACATCACTGTGCGCAAACGTCGATGATCAGTATCGTTCCCGAAGATATCATCAGTGTCGCTGTGGGTGTGACCCCCGCACTTCGATTAAAATGGTCGGAATACATTGATGTGATTGTGGATGAACTCGAAAAACTGGGGATTAAGAGCAGTAAAAAAGCTGAAGTCATGTGTCTCGATGAAATCCTCGAACAGTTCGCCAATCCAAGCATCGAACACGGCAAAGGATTCTAACGTATGTCTATCGTCGTTCTGGGTGTCGGAAATGTGTTGGAAGAAGATGACGGAGTCGGCATTTATGCGGCGGCGTTTCTCAAAGCCAATTTTACCTTTAATGATCGTGTCCATATCATCAACGGAGGGGTCGAGGGGATCAATCTGCTGAACCTCTTTTTGGAAAATGCCTATATCATTATCCTCGATACGATCAATCTCGACGACACTCCCGGAAGCATTTACAATATCCCTTCCTACGAACTCAGCGGCTACGGCCTCAACAGCGGCGGTGCACATGAAGTGGGAGTCATGCAGTGTCTGGATATGATTGAGTTGATGGGACACCCCATGCCCGAATCCAATGTGATAGGGATTGTCCCTAAAAGTATTACGTTTCATATGGGGCTCAGTGCGGAACTTGAAGAACGATTTGAAGCGTATATCGGAACTATCATCGGATATCTCAAATCATCATACGGAATTGATGTTGTAAAAAAAGAGACTTCAAAGAGTCTTTTGGAAATTATTGAAAAATTTAAATACCCGAGTCATCAAGGGTTGTGAAATACAGATTTTATGCTTAAATGGTATAAAATGTTAACTATCTTGATCGCAGGTCATACTATGAAACTTTTGAGTTTTTTATCGTTGTTTATATTGCCATGTTTAGTCTTTGCGAATGACGGTTTCGGAGCACTTGATGCTGGTGGGATCATTATCGGAAAAACTGATGATATAGCGATGCAAAAAGAGGTTTTGGACATCAGTTACGACAAAATCAAAGTCGATTATGAATTTGTCAATGAAAGCGATAAAGATATCACGGAGACGATAGTATTTCCTTTACCTCCGTATTATGTTGGTGACCCAAATCCAGCATATATCGGTACGATACCAGACTTTAAAGTTGTAGTTAACGGTCAACCTGTAAAATTTAAGACGAAGGTGAGAGCCGTTACTGATGATGAAAATCGAACTGAAACTGATATTACCCAAAAGTTGAGAGGTATGGGCTTTAGTGATTATGATATTGTAATGGCTGCTTATAATATTAAAAAAATATTACAAGATAAAGCTGATATCCTCAAAAAAAATGGTTTACTTGATCAAGACTTTGTATACACTGGAGGTTGGGATATTGAATCGCTCTGGAAAAACTACGTAACCTACGAGTGGAAACAAACATTTAAAGCTCATCAAAAACTCAAAGTATCACATACCTATACCCCTCTTCCAAGTAGTGGGATGAGTGCTTGTTATATAAATACTCTTTTGGGAGGAGATTTGCAAAGCTCGAGAGAAGGACTTGCTAAATACTTATGTGCTGATGCAAAAACACTTGATAAATTAGATAATCTTGCCAAAAATGATCGTAATTGGCAGGGATATCCCTGCCTTCGAGGTGCTGATATAAGTTATATTTTGCGCACAGCCAACACTTGGAAGGACGGTATAAGAGATTTTCATCTCATCCTTCGAAGCAAAACTCCTGATGAAACGGTTTCATCCTGCTTTTCAAAATCGATAAAACAAACCAGTCCGACAACTTACGAAGTAAAACTCAAAAACTTTAAACCCAAAAAAGATTTGTCCGTATATTTCGGAAATATTGATAAAAATGCACCATTTACAGAAGCGAAACCGCCGGTTTTTCAGTAATAATCTAAGGGTTATTAGAGCGAAAATAGAGATCTTCTAAAATCGCTACACGCTCCTTGATGGGAGTATTAAATTTAAACTCCGCCTCTTTGAGGTAGTAGGGGAAATGCTCTTTGCTTACCCCTTTAAAGGTAGTAATAAACTGTTCAAAATAGTGCCAAAACTTGGTAATCGCATTGTCATGCTCGGATATCTTGATGATTTTGCTCATACGCATAAATTTTGAAAACTCTTTATAATATACCCCTTCGAGATTATCTTCCAAAAACTGTTGTTTGTACATATTTAGTGATGGCATAAGCAGAGTGTACACACGTTCTCCGTAGCTGAATGTCAGAAAATTATGGGAATCAAAGATAGCCGTTTTATCACGTCGTTTGGACTTTTCGATATAAAGGTACTCTTCGTATTGGCTCTCCTGCGTTCGATGGAGATGGTAGTGATCCTCACAATACTCTGCACAAATATGCCGGAATTTCTGATAGTACTTTGAGACGGTAACGTAGGTTAAATTCAGGGATCTGGATGCTTCGAGCGCATTTTCATCATTGCAAAAAAATTGGATAAGCGTTTTGATCTGATTGATTCGCATCGGACTGTACTTTTTTTTGCATACGGAACATTTAACCATCCCATCTGACAAATAATAAAGTGTGTGTTTGCAATAGATGCAGTGAGTTTGTCCGTTCATAAAGATATTGTATCGAAATTGGCATAGTATAAAAAATAGGCTAAATAGTTCTAAAAATATATAAGAATACTATTTCTTCAATCGTATATTATTTACCAAAGTTATACTGCTTCATTTAGTGAATTTGTATTCATTATTCATAAAATGAAAGGTATTTCAAAATGAAAAAAGCTTTGATGATGAGCTTTGCAATTGTTGCTGCATTAAGCGGGGAAACTATCGATGAAGCATTTAATGAGGGAAAAGCGAGCGGACAACTTCGTATCACCTATGTAAATCAGGACAATGCAGTCGATATCGATACCTACGGCACATCTCTCGGAGGTCAGCTGAAATATGAGACGGGAAGAAGCAATAACGTCAAACTGGGAATAGCGGCATATATCAGCCAAAAAATCGGTTATGCAACCGGAGATGAGGAGGAGGGGAAAGCGAACCACGATTTGTTTGCTGCAAATGCTAAATCCTATGCGTATATAGGTGAAGGATATATCGATTACAGTGCAAATGACTTTTCTCTACGAGTAGGGCGTCAGCTCATCGATACTCCGCTAGCGGATACCGATGATATCCGTATGCACCGAAACAGTTTTGAAGCGGCCATTGCTACCTATAGCGGAATCGACAAAACAACATTGGTTGGCGGATACATTACACGCTGGGCCGGATACGATTCCGGAGATGATATCACTCACTTTAAAAAACTTGATACTGCAGACAGTCATGGTGCAGCTATTGTCGGTATACTCAATGAGAGTGTCGAAAATCTTGCCGTGCAGGGATGGTATTACGGAATCGATAATGTGTCGAATATACTTTATACGGATGCAACCTACATGATTTCGGTCAATGAACTCATTGATGCCCAATTTTCCGGACAATACGGATACTTTGCTGAAAAAAAATCAAGTGATGTAGATGGGAGTGTATACGGTATCGCCGGTACATTTAATATAGGAATGGTATCTTTGGGTGCGGCATACAACAAAACAATCAACGATAATGGAAAAACAATCGTAAACGGCTTCGGCGGAGGCCCATACTTCACATCGATGGAAGAGATGAGTATCGGTAGTATGGAAGATGCCAAAGCGTATCAGTTAAGTGGTGAATTGGATCTAGCAAGTATCGGAATCAAAGGATTGATGTTTAGTGCTTTGTACGGTAATTTCAAAAGTGCACCTGCGGATTTAAACGTAAAAGAGATTGATTTGATCGCAGCCTATCAAATCAGTGAAGCGTTTAGCGCTGAAATGAGTTATGCAATGATTGGGGATAAAAATAAAAATAGGTTGAATGACGGTATACATGATTACGATGGCGGTTATGATTACTTTCTTCTCCGTATGAGTTACAACTTTTAATTTGAAACGCAGTAAGTGCTAAAAATATATAAGAAAGTATTGTTTTTACCTCTCTTTTAGGTTAACTACCTATAATTATTTCAAAACTGAATAACTATTCAACAGAGGAGTTTTTATGCATATTCCGGACGGTTTTATATCTCCCTCTACCTATCTTCCGGCAACGGTTGCAGCTATTCCTCTGCTGATGATAGCTTTTAAAAAAACAAAAGAAGCGATTAATGATGAATCTTTTGCCTTCTTATCCTCCCTTACCGCATTTTCCTTTGTCATTATGATGTTCAATATCCCTATTCCGGGAGGGACCAGCGGACATGCGATAGGGGCTGCAATTCTGGCGATAATGTTCGGTCCTTGGGTCGCGGCTTTTTGCATATCCCTTACCCTGTTTATTCAGGCTCTTGTTTTTGGGGATGGAGGACTTAGTGTGTTTGCTATTAACTCTCTGGCGATGGGGTTTGTTGCTTCGTTTGCAGCATTCTATGTTCACAAGCTCCTCAACAACAGACTGAACAATTCGATCGTTCTGTTTCTATCCGGCTGGAGCGGTATCGTTGCCGCATCGTTTGTGGTCGCCGTAGCTTTGGGTATCCAGCCTCTTTTGGGTGTTGATTCTGTAGGACATCCGATTTATTTTCCGTTTGGGCTGAATGTTACTATCCCTGCTGTAGTCGGTTCACACGTTCTATTCTTCGGAGTTGTAGAGGGGTTTGCAACGATGTTGGTTATGAAATTTATTGCGAAAATCTCCAATCAGCGTACCAATAAAGAGGTGGTGATATGAGTCAAAACAAAAAGTACCTGTTGGCTTTTATTCTAGTCCTGATCATTCTAACCCCACTTGGTCTTGTTGCACAAGGTCCTGCTTGGGGGGAATGGAGCGTAGAGGAGATCCGGGCTATGATAGGTTTTGTTCCTCAATCGATTGAGAATACAAAGCCTCTGATCGGGGCAATCATTCCGGATTATGAAATCAGCGGACTTTCGCCTATCGCTTCTACCTGGATCAGTGCCGTTGTTGGCGCTCTCTTAGTCTTTGCGGTTATGGTTGGAATCAAAAAATCGGTGAAACGTGAAAGCTAAAACCTATCTCATTTTATACATCGGTGCGCTCATAGCCATATCGATGTGCAAGAGCTATGAGCCTCTTTTAGCTGTCCTTGCAGTACTTTTGGTGATGTCCGGAAAATCGGTTTTAGTGATTGGTCGCAGATCGTTGATTTTGGTTGCCCTTTTTTCACTCTTTATCACTCTGAGCTATTCGGTGATGCTGTATCTGCAAAATCAACCCTTTTGGAACTATGTTCTAACCGTAAATCTGCGATCATTCGATATGGTATTTTTGACGCTCCTTTTTACGGCCAGAGTCAATATCTATGAGGCAGTCGCTTTTTCAAAAGATTTGAGCTTTTTACTGGTTTTGAGCGTCTCAAAAATCATGACAATGCAACGTGCTTTCGGAGACTATACCGACGCCCTCAAATCACGGACACTCAAAAAACCGACCCGAAATCAGATTTATGATTATCTGGGTTCGGCTATTGCAGGATTTTTGGATAAAAATATCCGAGAGAGCAAGGAAAATTTCGAAGCGATGAAATCGAGAGGATTTCATGTTTAGAGCTGAAAATATTACACTGAAACGTGATGACAGCACAGTTTTCGAAAATCTCAGCCTGTCTATCAATGCCGGAGAAAAAGTAGTGCTTCTGGGAGTAAACGGCAGCGGTAAAAGTACATTGCTGCGAATGTTGAACGGCTTGGTTTTTCCCGATAGCGGAGAACTGTTTTTTGAAGACAACCCACTCACAAAAAGGACGTTAAAAGATAAACATAAAAATGAATATTTCCGACGCAATGTCGGGCTTGTTTTTCAAAATATTGATGCGATGCTGTTTAACCCGAGTGTCTATGACGAGATCGCTTTCGGTGCGAGACAACTGGAGTTCGATGATGTCGACGCACGGGTGCGTAACTACGCAGAGTTGTTTGGTTTAACACCGTATCTGCAAAGTGTACCGTTCAAACTCAGCGGCGGACAAAAACAAAAACTCGCACTTGCATGTGTCATGTCCCTATCGCCAAAAGCGTTACTGCTGGATGAACCGACCAGTGCGCTAGACCCGGCAAGTACGGCAAAATTTCTCGATATCGTCGCTGCGCTCCCTATCACTACGATAACGGCGACGCATAATTTGACTATTGCACCGAGGTTGGGTGAACGTGTCATTATTTTAGACGAAAACGGTAAAATCCTGTACGATGGTAAAAGCGAAGATGCTTATGAGATCGACCTGCTGACGCGGGCCGGATTGATAATTTAAAAATTAAATAACAAGGAAATAATAATGTGTAAAGATTGCGGATGTTCTATAACAACAAACCACCACCAGCACGGACATACCCATGTCGATGAATTCGGTCGGGAATATACCCACGTACATGATCATGAACACGATGAAGATGCACACCCTCACGAGGGGGGACATCACCATCATCATCATGACGATGAACATTCTCATACCCATCAGGCAGCGCATGAGACATTGCACCATAACCCGCAGCTCAACGACACCAAAACGATTGCGGTGATCAAAAAGATTTTAGACAAAAACGACCAAGAAGCACACTATAACCGCGAGCACTTTAATGAACATGGAGTATTGGCGATCAATCTGATGAGTTCTCCCGGCAGCGGAAAAACAACGCTGCTCGAAAAGATGGGTAGCCTAGCCCCGTTTAAATTCGGTGTCGTCGAAGGGGACTTGGAGACGTCACGCGATGCGGATCGTCTCAAAGCGGTTGGTATTCCTGCAGTGCAAATACAGACGGGAAGCGCGTGCCATCTGGATGCGTTTATGGTTCACAAAGGGCTGCATGATCTTCCTCTGGCCCCTTTGGATGTCTGTTTTATCGAAAATGTCGGAAACCTCGTTTGTCCGGCAAGCTATGATGTGGGATCGCATCTCAATATCGTATTGGTTTCTATCCCTGAAGGAGAAGATAAAATCGCCAAATATCCGGTGATGTTCAGGGCAGCCGATCTGATCCTTATTACGAAAACCGATCTGCTTCCGTATTTCCAATACGACATCGAGCGCGAAAAAGCCGAAGCCCGTAAAATCAAACCGAACGTTGATATTTTGGAAGTAAACATTAACGACGAAGCTTCGATCAAACGGGTGATCGAATGGATCGAATTTAAACGAAAGATGAGAGCATAATTATGTGTTTATCCATACCTTCAAAAGTGGTCAAAATCGATACGGATCTCAACATCGCTACGGTCGATACGATGGGTGTTCAGCGTACTGCCGGATTGGATTTGATGGAAGAGGGCTCTGTGCAAGTCGGCGATTACGTGTTGCTGCATATCGGATTTATTATGAACAAAATCGATGAAGAGGATGCTCTCGAATCGCTGAGGGTCTATCAGGAAATTCTCGAAAAACTCGATGAGGAAGAGCGTCGGCAACTTGTTCTCGAAGATGATAATTGTGTCAATAGAGAAGCCCCATGAGCTCTCTCGAACTCAAAGATCTTTATGATGGGTTTCGCGATCCCGAGGTTATAAAAGGGTATCAAAAACTGATTGCGGCAGACGCACAAAAGCTCTCCCGTACCATCAACATCATGGAGGTATGCGGCGGACATACCCATACCATCATGAAATACGGTATTTTGCAGCTGTTGCCTGAGAATATCAAATTCGTTCACGGTCCGGGGTGCCCTGTCTGTATCATGCCCAAAGAACGGATTGATCATGCCTATGTGCTCTCTCAGCAGCCAAACGTCATTTTGGTGACATTGGGCGACATGATCAAAGTCCCCGGAAGTAACGGAAGCTTGCAGGACGCACGGAGCAAAGGTGCGGACGTTCGTTTCGTCTACTCGCCTCTGGATTGTCTGAAGATCGCAAAAGAGAATCCCGATAAAACGGTTATCTTCTTTGCCATAGGGTTTGAGACGACCACTCCGATGACTGCGGCGCTTTTGGATACGATGATAAAGGAGAATATTACCAATATCCTCTTGCATCTCAACCATGTCACGGTTCCCGAACCGATGCGCGCGCTCATCAGTGACGAGGCGTGCATCATCGATGCGTTTTTGGGGCCTTCGCATGTCAGTGTCATCAGCGGAAGCAAAATCTACGAAGAGTTTCCGCGAGATTGGGGAAAACCCATCGTCGTCAGCGGATTCGAGCCGGTGGACGTGATGCAGTCAATCAGTATGATTGTCAAACAGTTCATTGAAAATCGGTGTGAACTCGAAGTGGAATACCATCGCGCCGTGACGCGCGATGGAAATCTTAAAGCCCAAGCGTTGAATGATAAATATTTCCATAAGGTAGACTTTCGCTGGCGCGGATTAGGCGATATCCCCCAAAGTGGACTGGGTCTGCGTCCGGAGTATGACCGATACAACGCCGAGAAGATTTACGATGCAGTACTGCCAAAAGAGGAGATCGACGATCATAAACTCTGCATCTGCGGCGATATCCTAAAAGGGAAAGCTTCTCCGCCGCAGTGTACTATATTTGGCACGGCGTGTAAACCGACAAGCCCGGTGGGGAGTTGTATGGTAAGTTCTGAGGGTGCATGTGCGGCGTATTATAAGTATGGGAATTTGGTATAATCTATAAAGATTATGAATCTAAATAAGGCTTTGGAAGATACGGGAGAGAGTACGCCGTTTATAGAATTTATCCTCAAAACTGAAAAATATTTTGAGTGAAAATGTCCCAATAAATGTCTCTAAAAATCGTTTGAATGAGATCGTAAAAATGATCGAAAAAAACAAAGAGATCACATCGATACAGATAGCCGAGCGATTAAAAGTAAGTGATAAAACCATCAAAAGGGATATGGCGACTCTCAAAGAGCAGGGGAGACTGCAGAGGGTTGGTAGTTTGAAAAGTGGGTATTGGGAAGTGTTGAATGATAGTGAATAATGCTGAAAGTATCTCGTCATCCTCGGGCTTGACCCGGGGATCCATCCCAAGAATAGAAATACGAAATTAGGAATTTAGATGGAATTAGTCTATTTATGGGTCGAAGAGTATAAAAATATTTATCATCAGGGATTTAATTTTAGTCCGAAGTTTGAGTGTGAGTTTAAAGATGAATATGATGAGGATGGAAAATTAAAAGATAAGTGTGAACTGATAATCAAGCCAAAAGAAAATATCGAAAACTTTTTTGGCGAAAATATCAATGTCGCGGCAATTGTTGGAGAAAATGGGAGTGGAAAAAGTCGATTATTCGATCTTCTATGTAGGCTGAGTCTTGAATTTTTATACAACGAAAGAATTATTGTCATATTTTGGAATGAAACAATATTATCTTGTGAATTTTTCAATATTAACGATATTAACTTTATTAACAAAAGCGAGATAACATACAAAGATATATATAAGAAAGCTGATTCTACTCAATACGGGCTAAATGGTGTTAAAAGTTTATATTTTGAAAATAATTCAATTATTCATTTGACAGAATCACATATAGACCCTCTTATCCAATATAAAAATACAGCTAATTTTAATTATCTAGGAAATTACAAAACAATTAATAATAACAATATTATTTTATTGTCTGACATTTTGTTTACCTTTAATGAAAATCTTTTAATTTACAGAGCAGCATTTGAAGATATCCAAAAAGTTTTTGAGCAACTTTCTTTGAAGCTGCCTACGGTATATGTACTTTATATTCAAATTGAAGATTATGAAATTCGAGCAAATAATTTTATTCAAGCATTAAAAAAACATGGTTGTGCACCGCAGCAATGTTCTGAAATAAAACAAAAAATGGATGCAATTGAGGAAACTATAGGCTATGAGGAAAAAATATGGCTTGCTTTATTACTGAGTCAATACATTTCCTCACAAAATTTAGTTCCTATTATCAATTCTGAAAGAGCATTTATTGAGTCTTATAAACGAACACATGAAGTCGAACCATGCATTGAAGAATACTTTAATACACAAAATGAATATGATGGCTCATTTGCATTTCTGACTGAATTTGAAAACATTAAGAAATTTATTGAAAAAACAAAACAACTTGGAGATATTCATTGGTCTCAATCTCAAAAAGTATGGGCAGTCTTAGCAAATAAAATAGACGATGAATTCATTCAACTGTATAGCAAACTTACAACAAAACAAATCATAAAATTTGACATGCTTGATGAAACGACAAGTCCAATTATTTATAGTTCCGGTGAAATCACTTTTTTAAATTTATTTTTCAAGCTATATTCAATTAAAATTCATAGTTTTGACAATTTAACAAATAATGTAACTATTCTATTTGATGAAATAGAACTCTATTTACATCCAAATTGGCAAAAATTTTTATTTGGTCAACTTCTTAAAATTTTAGAATTTGTTTTTCCTCCTTTTGTAAAAATACACTTATTAATAGCTACTCATTCCCCTTTCATACTCTCTGACATACCCAAAGAAAATGTGATTTTTTTGGAAAAAGATGAGGCTACTGGAAATTGTATAAATGTAACTACAGAAACAAAAATTGACACTTTCGGCGCAAACATCCACACCCTCCTTTCTCACGGTTTTTTTATGAAAGATGGTTTGATGGGAGAGTTTGCGAAAGGAAAAATCACAGAAATTTTAAATTTTCTCAATGATAAAGAAGCATTAAAAACTATACAAGAAAATCAAATAAAACCTATTATAGAGTCTATCGGTGAAGATTTTTTAAGAAATAAGCTTTTAAATTTATATCGTAAAAAACTTTCTGAAGATGAAAAAGAAAAAGAAAAGCAAAGTTTGAAAGATAAAATTGATGAGCTAATAAGACAATATGATGAGTTAAGCAAATGATTGAAATTACAAAGAATTTGTCTTTACAGAAAATTCATATAGATTTTTTAAAACCCAAACTTGAAGACAGAATCGACACTATAATAATAGGTGGGAAAATTACTAAAAACAACAATGATATACATTTAAATGATCATATAAAATCTTGTTTGCTTTGTATAAAAAATAATTTAGAAATCATTCTTGGAGCAAATCCCGATGAACTGAAAAAAATCATAAAATTTTTTCAATTTAAATACCCTTGTGTTGCAAAAAAACATGAAGATAAAAAGAATCAACCTCCTATTTATACAATAGTTTATAATATTTTTGTAGATAATGGATATGACGATTATTTATCAAAAGTAGAAGTTGAGAAGCAAAAAGATAAGAATAAATTCAAAGAAGAAAAAGAATATCACGCTTATAAATTAGTTGAAAATTTAGGAATTAAAACTTGTCCTTATTGCAATAGAAGTTATATTTCATTTGTAAATGAAAAAAAAGATGAAGAGAACCAAAAAACAAAGAAAAAAACTCGTCCACAACTTGATCACTTTTATCCCAAGGCAATTTATCCATTCTTAGCTTGTAGTTTTTACAATCTCATTCCAAGTTGTAGTGCTTGTAATCATATGAAAAGTGATGATGATAGTTACGAAGATGAAAAAACTGGAGATTTGGTGCATCCTTATGATGTAAAAAATAGTGATTTTACATTCTCATATACTTTAAATAATCTTGATATTTTAAATATTATCGATAAAAAAAATATCAAATTAGAAGATGAGAAAAATATTACAATCACTCTCGATAGAAAATATGAAAAAAATAATGAATATTTCCAACTGGAGACTATTTATCAAAATCATAAAGATATAGTCATTGAACTCATTTTGAAAGAGATTAATTATCCGAAGAGTTATATTAATGAATTAATTAGTAATGGGTTTGCTACTGAAGAAGAAATTTATCGCTTTATCTTTTCAAATTATTTAGATGTTAATGATTTACATAAAAGACCACTTAGCAAACTTACTAAAGATATCGTCAGTGAATTGGGAATCCTATATAAAATTGAGTTAGCAGTAAAAGAAAAAATTGTTTAAAAGGAATGAAATGACCAAAACCATAACCCTCGCCCAAGGCAACGGCGGCGAAGAGAACAATGAACTGATCAAAAAGGTGTTTTACAAAGCCTTTAAAAACGAGATATTAGAGCGGAGCGAAGATGCGGCGGTGATCGGGAATCTGGCGATGACGACCGACAGCTTTACGGTGAGTCCGCTGTTTTTTGCGGGAGCGGATATCGGCAAGCTCGCCGTGTGCGGAACGTGCAACGACCTCGCCATGATGGGGGCGCAGCCGAAGTATTTGACGTGCAGCGTCATTATCGAAGAGGGGTTTGAAGTCGAGTCGCTGGAGCGGATCGTTGAGAGCATGAGAGCGGAATTGGCGATCAACGGTGCGGTCGTGGTCAGCGGCGATACCAAGGTAGTGCCGAAGGGGAGCGTGGACAAGATTTTCATCAACACGACGGGTCTGGGCGAGATCGTCCAAGCGGGGATCAGCTCGAACAACGTGAGCGAAGAGGATGTCATCCTCATCAACCGCGACATCGGATGCCACGGGGCGACGATTTTCGCCGCGCGTGAGGGGATTGAAATGAGCAGTACGTTACGCTCCGACTGTAACTCATTGTACCCGCAGGTCAAAGCGCTTTTGGATGCGGGGGTGAAGATCACGGCGATGCGTGATGCGACGCGCGGAGGGGTCGCTGCGGTGCTCAACGAATGGGCGCGCCAATCGAACGTCTGTATCGAGATCGACGAAGAAAAACTCCCTATAAGCGATGAGGTTATGGGGATCTGCGAGATGCTGGGCTTTGAAGCTACTGCTCTGGCGAATGAGGGGACGTTTGTACTGGCGATCAAAAAAGAGGACGCTCAAAAGGCCATAGAGATACTCAAGAGTTTCGAGGTGTGCGCTATGGCTTCAGCGGTAGGCGAAGTGACCCAAAAGTACCCGAAAAAAGTGATCTTGAAAAGTCCGTGGGGGACGTCTCGGTTTTTAGAGACCCCTAACGGCGAACTGCTTCCGAGGATCTGTTAGATGCATGAATATTCGATAGTACAAGCATTACTAACGCAGTGTGAAGATATAGCGCGTGAAAATGAAGCGGAGTCGGTCACGAAGATCATTGTCAAGATCGGTAAAATGTCTGGAGTGGAACCGCATCTGCTCGAAATCGCATTCAATACCTTTAAAGAGAAAACGGTATGTGACGGTGCCGATTTTGTGTTGAACGTACAGCCTCTGGTGATCGAGTGCAAAGAGTGCGGGGTACAGACAACCTTGGATGAGATTTTTTATAAATGTCCCGCGTGTGAAAGTTTGGATGTCAAAGTGATCGACGGCGAAGATATGTATTTAATGACGTTGGAAATGGAGTAGGGTATGCAGGAATATTGGGAATTATATATGAAAACAATCGATGGCAATATTGCCTCGGTTTTAGTCAATGCCGGAATTTCAGCCGAGCTGCCAAGTGAGGATAAATATTATGTCGGATTTATCAAAATGGCCATGAAAGCTCCAAATGAGAGAGGTCTCGTTTCCGAGAACGAAGAGGTACAGCTCAATTTCATCGAAGATAAAATCGAGATGGAATCACTCCGATACCGTATCGGTAATTACGTCGGCAAGATCGTTTCCAACGGTGAAATTACTTTTATCTACTATCTTAAACATGATTTTGAATGGCCGGATGTTGTAGCGGCGGCGATGAATGATTTTGAAGGGTATCAATATGAATTCGGTTCAAAAATGGATTCGGATTGGGAGGTATACAATAAACTTCTTTTCCCGACACCGATCGAGTGGCAGATTATTCACAATCATAAAGTATGCGACAATTTAAAAGCCAACGGCGATTCGCTGCATTTGCCGAGAGCAATCGAGCACAAGGCTTATTTTGAAACGGTAGAGCAGAGAGCTGCTTTTGTGGAACGGATCGAATCCGAAGCATTCAAGGTCAAAGACCTGATGGATGCGAACGAAAACACTCCGATGCTTGGACTCAGTTTTTACCGTCAGGATAAACCATTTTATTACGATATTGATACATTGACATTGCATTTGATTGAGATAACATACCAATGTGAAGGTCAATATGACGGTTGGGAAACCAGTGTCGTAAAAATATAGTAATAAATCACTGAAAGTACATTCACTTTTAAGATACTTTAATCTATTCACGGTGATAATAGAGATAGAAATGTATAGATTACTGGAAAAGGAGTTTAAAATGAATTACGATGAGATATTTAAAAAAGTAAAAGAGAATGAAGGGCTTTCACGGCGTAGTGCGCTGAAAATGATGGCACTATCACCGGTAGCTGCATCCGTCTTGGCAAGTGCAGGTGCTCCGGCAACCGCCAATGCTTCTTCGGATGCTACAGGGCGTGTAGTGATCGTGGGAGGGGGTTCCGGTGCATTAATGGCACTCTCACGCTTACGCAGAGCTCTTTCCAAACCCGATATTACCATTATCGCTCCTAACGAAAAACATGTTTATCAGCCGGGTCAAATTTTTGTCGCTGCAGGTGAATACGATCCTGAAGATATTATTTTCGATAACACCGGCTATATTGGTGACGAAGTCAAATGGATTAAAGATGAAGTTGCAACGTTTGATCCCGACAATAACAAACTCTCAACCAAAAATGGAACGGTAGTCGAGTATGATTACCTCGTTGTTGCGGCAGGTGTGCAATATCATTATGAGCAAATCGAAGGTCTCACTGTTGATATGCTTGGAAAAAATAATATTTCAAGTGTCTATTTGAACGATTTGGCGGCAGGAACGGCAGAGGGCGGAACAATCACACGTGATTGGTTCAAAGCTTTGCATGAAGCGGCTAAAACCTCTAAACCGCGTGTTATCTGTACCCAACCGTCCACTCCGCTCAAATGCGGCGGTGCACCGCAAAAAATCCTCTATCTCAGTGATGATTTCCTCAAACGGGACAAATTGACTGCAGAATTTACGTTTGCAACAGCAGGTGAAAAACTGTTTGGTCTTCCTGAAATCGATGCGGCATTGCATAAAGTTCAAGACGGATACGGCAATATTACCAATAAATTCGCTCATGAACTTATCCGTATCGATGCAGAGAAAAAAATAGCGACTTTCCATCACAAATATCAAGTCCAAGGCGAATTTGATAAAGACCTTAACGAATACGACATGATTGATAAAGAAGAAGATGTCGATATGGAATACGACTTTATCCATATCGTTCCTCCGACGTCTGCGGTGGAAGCGGTTGCCAACTCTTTGCTGGGATGGCAAAAAGGGACAGCGAAAGGGTGGCTTGAAGTCGATCGTGAGACGCTTCAGCACCGCCGCTATAAAAATGTCTTCGGTATCGGAGATGTGTGCGGTATTCCGATCGGTAAGACGGGGGGAAGTGCACGACATCAAGGCCCTATTATGGTAGGGAATCTGATTTCGGTCATGGAGAAAAAAGAGCCGACGTTGAAATTTGACGGCTATACTGTTTGTCCATTAAAAGTCTCTTATGGAGAGATCATCATGGCAGAATTCAATTATGACGGGTTGGCTCCATCTTTCCCTCTCGATCCGGCGAAACCTCGCTGGATATGGTGGGCATTTGATTTGTATATGCTTCAGCCGATGTATCGCTATTTGATGCTCAACGGATTGATGTAATCGATATCTCCTCGGGAGTGATCCCGTAGGACTTGAGCAACAGTGATGCACTGTTCACATCGCCCTTTTCCAGTTTGAGAGAAGCGGCGTAAATTCTCCCTAAAACCCCCGTATGCGCTATCAATGCGTCTTCAATCTCTTGGTTTGGATGAAGCGTTTGGAGGAGACTCTCCATCGGAACATTCATCAATCCTTCCAATAACGAAAGCATCGCTATAAGCTGAATTTGTTCTAACTGTAGTTCAGTCGGATATGGAGTGCATTTTTCCAAGAGTGAGACCATTCGGTCGATTCGGTTTTGGGCGAAAACGGCGTGAGAATTTTTCTCATCGATCGCCCGGGTTCCGGATTTGGAATAGATGATCAACAACAGCCATTGCATCAGTGCACTTTTGCCGAAACGTTCGATGATCTCCCGAATGGAAATGGCACCCTCAATGTATTCCGGATGTGCCGAACGGAGGAATTGGAAAAGCTGCAGTGCGAGGATACCCTGATACTTAAATGAATCACATATCTCTTCCATCGGGGCATCGTCTTGGAGCAGTGTGAAGAGCTCCATAACATCCATGTATTGAGGATCGATTCGGCGTCCGGTGATGAGGTGAGCATGGGCAAAATAAAAACCTTGAAAATACTCGAATCCGAGTGCTTCATATGCTTCCGCCATTTCGTAAAACTCGACTTTTTGAGCGATGAGCTTCATTTTTCCATAGGGGTTCGGTGCATGGTTGAATTGTTCGATATCCGTTTGTGTCACATCAAATTTAGCAAATTCCATATAAGGGAAGAGGGGCATGAACGCTTCGAGGTAATGTGGATTAAAAGATGCATTATCCAAAGCAAACCGATACCCAAGTGAGTGAAAATGGCGTAAGGCTTCATGAATACGGGCTGTAATTTTGGTCGATTCCGAGAGCTCAAAGACAAATTTTTCTTTGGGTAAGGTGCGTAGGATATCGGTGAGCAGCAGAGGACCATCTGTATTAATAAAGGCCAGCGTCTCTCCAAATGCTGAACTAGAGCCGATTTGGTTGAGGAGATTGACCAAAACCGATGCGGTTGCATGTCTCGGATCATCGATGACACATTCTCCATAATTGTCACGATAAAAGAATTCATAGCCGATAATGTTCTCGGATCGGTCTAAAATCGGTTGTCGTGCAAGGTTTAGATTATTGTGCATCATTGTGACTTTATATTTTAATGTCTTAAGTGTACCGTAATTTGAGTATTATTTCAAAAAACAATAGATGGATTAAGCATGCAAGATCATAAAACGATTTATTTTAAAGATTATCTACCCAGTTCATATACAGTTGAAACCTGTTCGCTTGAATTTATTATCGAAAACAGCTCGACTCGGGTTGAAAACATTATGGAAATCAAGCGATGCGATCCTAATGCGAAAGAGTTGAGACTCGATGGTGAGATGCTCGATCTGGAACTCATCTGGGTGGATGATGTTCTCTATTCCGAAGAGATGTATACCAAAACCGAAGAGGCATTGATCCTTCCTCTCGACTGCGATAGTGCCCGTATCCGGATCATCAACCGTATCTATCCGGATCAAAACACCGCATTAGAGGGATTGTACCGTTCCGGCGGTATTTGGTGCACCCAAAACGAACCGGAAGGGTTTCGTCGTATCACCTATTTTATCGACCGTCCCGACGTAATGGCGAAATTCACCACGAAAATCATTGCCAATAAAGAAACGTGTCCCGTTTTACTCAGTAACGGAAATCTGCGCGGAACGGCAACGTTGGAGAATGGTAAGCATATGGCTCTTTGGGAAGATCCGATCCCGAAACCGTGTTATCTGTTTGCTCTAGTCGCTGGAGATTTGGAAAGTATCCATGATACGTTTACGACGATGAGCGGTAAAAAGATCGATTTGGCGATCTATTGCGATCTGGGCAATGAAAATAAATGCCATCATGCGATGCGCAGTTTGAAAAAATCGATGGAGTGGGATGAAGTTACCTACGGATGTGAATACGATTTAGAAGTCTATAACATCGTTGCAGTGGATAGTTTCAATATGGGAGCGATGGAGAACAAAGGGCTCAATATTTTTAACTCTCATTATGTCCTGGCCGATGAAGAGACGGCAACCGACACCGATTTTATGGGGATCGAGAGTGTCATTGCCCATGAGTATTTTCATAACTGGACCGGAAACCGTATTACCTGCCGTAACTGGTTTGAATTGACACTCAAAGAGGGGCTAACCGTATTCAGAGATCAATCCTTCAGTGCTGATATGAACTCAGAGCTGACTCAACGTCTGGATGATGTAAGGGCATTGCGCGAACGTCAATTTGTCGAAGATGCCGGCCCGACCGCCCATCCGATCAAGCCGGATCATTATATGGAGATCAATAACTTCTATACCGCAACCGTTTATGAAAAAGGTGCGGAAGTAATTCGGATGATGTATACGCTTTTGGGACGTGAGCGGTTTCGGACGGCAATGGATCGATATTTTGAGAATTTTGACGGCCAAGCGGTAGGAACGGAAGATTTCCTATGGGCAATGGAGACGCAAAGTCCTGTTGATTTGACCCAGTTTAAACGATGGTATTCCCAAGAACGAACACCTACTCTCAAGATTTCAACCGAATACCTTCCGGATTCGTCTGAACTGGTGATGAAAATCATCCAGAATATCCCGAAAAATACTAAAAATCACGAACAGCTTCCGTATGCAATGCCGTTTAAAATGGCGCTTTTAGCCCCTGATGGGAGCGAATACCCACTGGTCAGCGATGATATTACCCTCTTGCATGAGGATGTTCTATGGATAGAAAACCAAATTCATGAGATTCGTTTCAAAGAGATTCCAAAACCGCCTCGTCTCTCTTTAAACCGCGGATTCAGTGCACCGGTGATCATTGAGTGCGATACAATCGATTACCCGTTTTTGATGGCAAATGAGCGTGACGGATTTGTCCGTTTCGAAGCGGCACACCGTTTCGGTATTGAAACATTGGAATCCATGATAGCGGGCGATACGGTCAATGAACACTATATCGAGAGTTATGGTGCATTACTGCGTGACGTGACGATTGATCCGATGTTTAAATCCCAAATATTAGAGCTTCCGACCATCACGACTATGATGCAGCGTCAGGAAATTATCGACGTAGCGGCAATCGTGAAGGCGCAAGAGGAGTTGAAACAGGTAATTGCCAGACGTTATTTCTCCGAATTGCAAAATATGATTGAAGCGTTATTTGATCCTTCCAATACTTTGATCGATGGTGAAAGTATGGGAAAACGTGCCCTCAAAAATCGATTGCTGGCTCTTGTAATGAGTTTGGATGAGGAATCGATCCGAAACCTGTGTATACGCCAATATCGTGAGTCGCTCTCTATGAGTGATCGTTTAAGCGCCCTGGATCTACTGGAAAACTATGCTCCAAATGATGTTGGCGAAGCGTTAAATGATTTTTATACCCGTTATAAAGACCAAACGCTGGTCATGAACAAATACTTCGGTGTTTGTGCCTCATCTCGTCGGGATGGGACACTTGGACGCGTTCAGGCATTGCAAAACGATCCGGTATATGATCCAAAAGTACCTAATCTTGTTCGTGCGTTGATCGGTTCGTTTGCCCGAAATCCGGTCGCTTTTTATGATGAGAGCGGAGAAGGGTTTAAATTTGTAGCGGACAAAGTGATCGAAATTGATGCCTTGAATCCGCAAATCGCATCCGGGCTTGCAGGGGCATTTAAAAATTACGGGAAACTCTCCGTACTGCAAAAAGTACAGATGCAGAGGGAATTAGAGCGGATTAAAAATCATCCGGATCTTTCGAATAATGTATTTGAGATTATTACAAAGATTTTAGAAGCAGAGTAAACGCAACAATGTTCACCATTTCAACTGCTGGATAAGGTGATCGTAAACCTGCCGGATTTTGTCGCCGTCGGGTTCCCCTTTATAGTCCATTTGTGCGCGTGCAATTTGGGTATTGTTCTCTTTGATTGTGATACGGATATATCCGTCAAAATCAGATCCTAATGATCTGCTTTGCGCATTGGTACAGTGTGCACTGTGAATGTATACTATCACCGATACACGGGCATTCGGATCATTTGTACTTTTCAGCGTACCGCTTAAATCTTCGATGCGGAGTGCGGATGGAGGATGACCGACAAAATGCCGATCATTAATCTCTGTAAAAATCTCCCGTTCCAAACACCCGCTTAACGCGAGTGCACAGAAAAAGAAAAAGAGGTTTTTTCTCATACGTTACGCATGTGAGTGTTGGCCGCAGCAATTGTGGCCATGGGAGTGGGAATGTCCGTGAGTTTCTCCGTGATGGTCATGTTCCCCCAAAAGGGAATCAAAGTTGTTCGAAGTTACTTCTATGAGCTCATTGGCATAGAAAAGCTTTAGGGCATTGCTTATCGTTAATCGCTCTTCTCCTGCAAAATAGACTTTGATGCCATAACTTTTCAAGAGGGCGAACGGATTCAATCCCAAATGGGATGTGATCAATACATCAACGTTATTGGCAACGAGGGTACGGGCGACGTCACGTCCTCCGAGCTGGTCCATTTTGACAACATCGATCTGTGTTGTATCGGTTGCAAAAGCAAAAAATTTGGCGTTCCCGAAAAGGGGAGCGAGTGCAGCATCGAGGGACGATGTTTTAATCGGCATAGCGATAATCATAATAAATCCTTAATGGTGTGAGCAGCTCATATCAGGCTGCATGAGGGTTAGCTGATTGGCTAAAAAAGCGTTCAGCGATTGTTCGACACTCACGGAGATATTGTCGTGATATACCGCTAACCCTTTTTGTGCAAATCCTTGCAACGGGGAACCGCCTATTCCTGATACGATCAGGGCATCGGCTCCGAGAATACAGATATTTTCGACGGCACCGCCGCATCCGCTGCTTTTGTGCCCTTCGTTTTTAACGACAAGAACATCTACGGTTTTGCCTTCGGGATTCAGTTCAACAACGGTATAAAAGTTGGCTCTGCCGAAATGGGCATCCCGTTTTGAAAGAAGCCCTTGGTGTTCATTGGTAGGAAAGACTATTTTTCTATTCATAGTGAAACTCCTTATGTAAAATATCTAGAAACAATTTAACATATGTAAAATTAAAAGGATATTAATGGTAGCTTATAAAGAGTATAAGTTCTATTGTATTGATGTTTATCCCCTATTTAAAGGCTTCAGAAACTGTTTGGGTTAAAATGACTATAATTAACATATGTAAACATTAGGAAATACGATGAAGACCGGTAAAAAACGCAATATTACCTTTAAACCTACGTGCTTTTCATTCGGCCCTTTAACGCAAGCTCCAAAAGAGATGATACAGTTACGAGATGATGAACTCGAAGCGCTTTATCTCGCCGATTTCAAAGCGCTCTATCATGAAGAGTGTGCACACTCATTAGGGGTTTCGCGTCCGACATTTGCCAAGCTTATCAAACAGGCCCGCAAAAAAATGGTGGAGATGATAATGTTCGGAAAAGGGATCGAGCTTATACGAGAACCTCATAGTTTTACCCTTGTATTTCCCAGCGATGACCGTATCTCCGTCCACCCTTATTTTTTGATCGCAAAATACTTTGCATTTGCCAAAGTGGAAGATGGGGTTATCGGCTCAATTACCTATAAAGAGAATCCCATTTATAAAGAGCTTTTCCAAACCAAAAAAGAGATTGTCAATGACGAGAGTGCCAAAGGATTGGCGGCAGGACGGATCATTCCACCCCTTTTAGAAGACGCAAACATTTTAGTTGCGCGAACATTGGGCGATGGAATACGTCGCAATATAGAAGGGATGGGGATAAGCATTGCACTAACCGCAACCAGCGATCTTGATGCGGTGGTTGCAGAGCTGATAGACTGAAAAAAGTATTGGAATTTATTTCCCATACCCATAATTGTCATAAAGATACTCGGCTATAGCGGTTGATTCCTCTTTTGTTAGGGACCCTTTTTGTGAGGGCATAAGACCGAAACGTTCGATTGACTGTTTCATACAAAGTGCTTTGGCCTGTGTCGGATCGAAGATATAATCATTGATAAAACTTACCGCTTCAGTTTTGGTGGTTTTAGCATTTTTGACATGGGTCATAACTCCCATAATCGGAGGTGCAATCAAGTTTTTCATCTCTTCGTAGGCCGGTCTTTGTTTGACATGACAAGCGGCACATTTTTCCTCGAATAAGGTTGAGCCTTTTTCTTGTGCCATTGATATTACAGCTCCCAATGAAATGACGAGAAGACTTAAAGTGAGCGGATGCAGTTTCATAACAGAACCTCCATATGAATCTATAGGATTCATTCTAATACAGTTTAAATTAGCTTATTATTAATATAATGATAGGTAAATCAAAAAATTGATAAATCTAAAAAGAAGAGAGTAGATAAATGGTGAGAATTGAAGTTCCGGGAATGGAAAGGTTAGAGATTGAGCATTTGGTATTGGATTATAACGGGACAATAGCGATTAACGGGATACTCATCGAGGGAGTTATGGAGCGATTGGGGAAACTTTCGGTCTTACTGGATATTCATGTTATAACAGCCGATACGTACGGCTCCGTTCACGAGCAATGTCATGGACATAATATTTCAGTCCATGTGATCGGAAAATATCATCAAGATCGGGAAAAACTGACTTTTCTCGAATCACTCAAACCCGAGCACTGTGTCGCGATCGGAAACGGGAAAAATGATCTGCTTATCCTCTCACATGCGGCATTGGGATTTGCGGTGATTCAAGAAGAGGGGATAAGTACAAAAACACTTTTGGCTTCGGATGTTGTGTTTCAATCGATCAATGATGCCCTTGAAGCACTGCTAAATCCTAACCGGCTGATAGCAACCCTTAGAAATTAATAGTTATTTTATATTTTTTTACATCCCAGGGATACGGGGGATATAGCCCATTTTGGACATTTTATAGTACCAGCCCCAAGCGATTTTCATCCAATGTCCGATGATCGGCATCGGAATCAAAGTTGCTTTTTTATCATCGCGGTAAACGAATCCCGCGCCGTTTCCCATATCCATCACACAGAGGATGTTGAGATGGTCTTTGTATCCTTTTTTCTCGCCTGATTTGAATCCCCAAGCAATAGCACTGTTGTGCGCTGCATTTCGAGCCATCACTTCGGCGATATGTCCTTGTTTTGCTTTCCAGTCCGGGCCCTCTAACGCACTCGCATCACCAATGGCGTACCATCCTTTGACCCCTACGATTTCACAAAAATCATCTATACGGATAAATCCGGCATTGTTAAGCGGCAAATCGCTCTCTTTGATAAACACCGATCCATCTCCTGCAGGGATAAACATCGTCAAATCGCTTTCAAGAATACTTTCGTCTTCAAAGACGACTCCATTTTCTTCAAAACGGGCAATTTTTTTACCATAGCGTGAACCGAATCGATTTTGTTTGAACATCATTTCCATCATTGAGAGGGCTTTTTTCCCCATTCTTGCCCCGGGCTCCGGCATCGGAGCGAAAAAGGTCATTTCGTAATTGTCGCGGATACCGAGCTTTTTAAGTTGGTGGTGGAGATTGAAAAAGAGCTCAAATCCCGGTCCGCCGCGTACGCCGCTAGGGTCATTGGGATTACCTCCGAAACCGAATGCGATTTTTCCGCTTCCTTTTTTTATTAAAGCGTCGATCTTCTCTTTAAGTTGTACGGATTGTTCGGGCGCACCGCAGATAGAGAGCGTATGCTCGATTCCGGCGTGTTTCATCTTGCTTGCACCTGTCGCTATTACGAGGTGATCGGTTGTCCGTTTACCCCCTTTTTCGAGGGTGATTGTTCTTTGTCTCGCGCTAATGGATGTCACTCGATCGATGCTCAACGTAAAGCCGTGTCGTGCAGCGAGTTTCTCTAAAGGAAAGGCAACATTGTCGAATGTAGTCGTTCCTACCGGAATCCAAATCGCAATAGGGTAAATGAATACATAGGGACGATCGCTGATGAGTTCAACATCAAATCCCTCTTTTCGGTAATAGATCGCCGCTTCGACTCCGGCGATTCCACCACCGATGATAAGAACATTTTGCATTGTTATACCTTGTTGTATTTCGATATACAAATAATAATTATAGCTTTTAACTATCAGTAAGAATTATAATAGCAATGACGGTAAAAGTCAATACAAGAAACAGATTTATACGTCACTATGGGGGTTTGAGAGAATAAATATAAAGGCTTTTTTCCAAACAGATTGGGAAAAAATGTAACATTGGCTGCTTGTAATTTTTTTTTAGTATAAAATGCAAGGCTTATTTTAAGGATGTGATATAAATGTGATGGATTGGGGTTATAATCACTTTTTATGGAATTCATCTAAGGAGAAGATATGGCGAGATTAGTTGTCCTCGGCGGCGGAGTCGCCGGACATACTGCAGCGACATTTGCGGCAGATTGGCTCGGAAAAGAACACGAAGTAGTAGTAGTTACCCCTAACTCAAAATGGAACTGGATCCCTTCCAATATTTGGGTAGGTGTCGGTGGAATGACAAAAGAGGACGTAACCTTTGATCTTGCTCCTGTTTATGAAAAAGCAGGGATCACGTACAAGCAAGCAAAAGCGGTCAGCATCAATCCTGAGGGGAATGGCTCAACGGATAAATCTTTTGTAACGATTGAATTTACAGGACAAGGCAAAGCGGGTCAAAGCGAAGAGATTACGTTTGATTATCTTATCAATGCTACCGGACCGAAACTTAACTTCGGTGCGACTCCGGGCTTGGGTGAAGGGTCAAACTTAGGTGAATTCACTGTTTCTGTATGTACAGCGGATCACGCGGATCATGCAGCGCATGAACTTAAAAAAGTTATGGATAAAATGCGCAAAGGCGAACGCCAAAAAATCCTAGTTG
This sequence comes from Sulfuricurvum sp., assembly GCF_028712165.1. Taxonomy (GTDB): domain Bacteria; phylum Campylobacterota; class Campylobacteria; order Campylobacterales; family Sulfurimonadaceae; genus Sulfuricurvum. The sequence continues at coordinate 51,950 of NZ_JAQTQR010000002.1, forward strand.
GTACAGGACACGGTATGTGTACGTGCCAAGGTGCGGCATTCGAGTATATTTTCAATATTGAACACGAAATCCGTAAAGCAGGTCTCCGTGATATGGCCGATATCCAATGGATCTCGAATGAGTCATTCATGGGTGACTTCGGTATGGGCGGACTTCACATGAAAGTGGGCGGTTACGTTGTAAGCTCACGTATCTTTACCGAGTCTTTGTTTGCTGAGCGCGGTGTTAACTACATCACAGGTGCACATGTCAACAAAGTAGAAAAAGGGAAAGTAACGTATGAACTTCTTGACGGTTCTATCGGAGAAGAAACATTTGATTTCTCAATGTTGATTCCACCGTTCGCCGGTGTCGGTCTTAAAGCATACAACAAAGCAGGTGAAGATATTACCGATACGGTATTTGCACCAAACGGCTTTATGAAAGTTGATGCTAACTATACACCGAAACCGTACGAAGAGTGGAAAGCGTCTGACTGGCCTCGTACATACCAAAATCCGACCTATAAAAATCTATTTGCTGCAGGGATTGCATTCGCACCTCCGCACATCATCTCTAAACCGATGAAATCTCCTAACGGTACAATGATCAATCCAACTCCTCCGCGTACGGGTATGCCAAGCGGAATCATGGGTAAAGCGGTTGCACACAGTGTTTGCGATTTGATCAAACACGGCCCAAGTGCACACTTGCACGAAGCTTCTATGGCAGAAATGGGTGCGGCGTGTGTTGCATCAGCCGGTAAAGGATGGTTAGACGGTCAAGCAGCAGCTATGACGGTTTATCCGGTTGTACCTGACTTTGATAAATACCCTGGAACAGGCCGTGATACCGATTATACTTTCGGGGAAATCGGACTTGCGGGTCACTGGATCAAACACATCTTGCATTATTTGTTTATCTATAAAGCAAAACTCAAACCGTTCTGGAAAGTAATTCCGGAATAAGCATTAAGTCAATTACTAAAGAGAGATGTCTCTCTTTGGACCTAAAATATTGTAATAGGAGAAAAAAATGGCAGTAAAAGAAGAAGAGTTTAACTTCGCTAAGAATGATAAATTCAATACCGCGATGATTCCTGGAAAATTTGCCCGTGCAATGCGTACATGCAAAATTTGGCAATTTATCCGTTTCGTAATCATCAACATTAAAATGATTATTGTAGTAGGCAAAAGCCACTAAGTGATTTTTTTTAGACGGCCCATCCGGCCGTCATGTCTTCCTTATAACCTTTCCGTTAAAGTTTAATTATGATTAAAAATCTCATCACCTATCCCGATCCGACTATCCGGCTTATATCCGCCAATGTCCGTTTCTTTAATGACGAATTGTCTCAGTGGATCACCGATATGATCGACACGATGAGAGCGAATGATCTTAGCGCCCTCAGTGCCATTATGATAGGTATCCAATACAATGTAATCGTTATGAAAGAAGGGGAAAACTATATCCCGTATATAAATGCCCGTTTGATCAAACATTCAGGGATGAGTACGCAGACCGAACGGAGTACCTATTACCCCGGAATCAGTGTAGATGTTGATCGATTTGAGAATGTAACGGTAATTTATGAAGACGAAAAAGGGAACCCTCACCATCGTGATTTGGATGCCGAAATGTCCAGAACCTTTCAGCAGCAGCTCGATTATTGTTTTGGAAGTACCTTTGTAGATCGTGTTGATAAAGAGATGAAACAGCGGATTAATGATCATTTGGAACACGGTCTCGTAGAAGGGGGCGGTTCATGTCCGATTGTCTTTTATCGGGACTATTTTAAGCGAGGTGCGAAATATTTGATCTCCTTTACAGCGCTTACCTTTATCCTTCCGTTTTTTGTTTCACCTGAAATCCAAAAATGGGTGTATACGATTGACACCTATATTTTGATCCTCATTCCGTTATTGCTGGTTGCTTACTTTTTGTACGCGCAGTACGAGGCCAGGATCTACAAACAGTGTACGAGTTGTCAAACCGGAAATATTATCGGTACGACGGCAATTTTGCTTTTTCAATATGCAATTATCAGTTTAGGCGTTTTTTTCTGGATTGCACTAAAATAATAAAAAATTATATTTTTACCCTTTTTTCAGTATCATAACCCTAAAAATTGTTTAGCAGTAAGGAATCCGAATGTCTCTACCGGATATATCCCCTTTAGTCCGTTCCAAGGAGAAACTCCTCTTTGAAAAGGACTCTATATTACACGAATGGGTCGAATCCGAGCTGTGTATTTCGATTTTAGAGCGTCATGAGATTGAACCCGATTTTTTTCGTACCTATTATGCCGGCAGTGTTTATGATTACTTCATGGGAGTTGTTTCCGGAAATATGGCGATCGGTGAGTGTCCGGTAATCGCTGATCTAATCGATTACCTGAAAAACAAAGATCTTCGGGCAGATGAACTGTTCGTTTTATGTACCCATTTTAAGCGTTCGGTTATCAATGCAACGTACCGTTTAGGGATTAATGATCAGTCGGTATTCAATGTGATCAGCTTTTTGTTTGATCAAAATTTTGCCAGCGTATTAAAACTCTATACGGATACCATTTACCAAAAAGAGCAGGAAGCACTCAATGCTTCCAAAGCCAAAGAGTATTTTCTCTCTAACATGTCTCATGAAATCCGCACGCCGCTGAATGCGATTTTGGGATTTGTATCCCTTTTGCGTGATGAAACAACGAATCCGCGTTATCAGCAGTATCTCGATATTATCAGCAACAGCGGTGAGAACCTTCTGCATATCATCAATGATATCCTTGATTTCTCAAAACTCCGCAGCGGAGAATTTACGGTTGATCCTCAGCCCTTTAATATCCATGACGAGATTTCGCATACCATGGAGCTTTTTGTTCCGAGTGCCAACTCCAAAAGTATTACCCTGACCAGTTTTATCGATCCCTCTATCCCGTATGAAATTGTTGCGGATGCACTTCGAATCAAACAGATTGTCGGGAATTTTTTGAGTAATGCAGTTAAATTCAGTCATCCCGGCGGAGCGATCCATGTTGAAGCAAGATGTACAGATGGAATACTATCCCTATCCGTGAAAGATAACGGAATCGGTATCGCACCGGGAGATCAAGAACGAATTTTCGACGCTTTCTCTCAAGCACAAGAGGGGATGATGAAAATTAATGAGGGGACCGGTTTAGGTTTATCCATTTGTAACCAGCTGGCAGAGCATATGGGAGGGACAATCGAACTTGAAACCGAATTAGGGGCGGGGAGTTTGTTTACGCTTAAAATACCTGTTGTTGCCAACTATGAGTGTGAAATACCTAAATTCGATGTTTCAATTTTTGACGGTATCCGATTCGGCCTTCTTGAGTATGACCCTTCCGAGAGTTATAAACTCGAATCGCTTCAGCGATATTGGGAACATTTCGGATTGGATATACAGCAGGTATCAACCGTTCAGGAAGAGTGTGATCTTCTGATCTTTTTAGAGAGTTCTATGGATGATGAAAAACGGGAAATTATTCTACGGCATCGTATTCCATCCGTCGCAATTTTGGACTTTTTGGATGATCGTTATGATACAACTTCTACGATTGTGCCGCTTACCTTTCCGATCTATTGTACGAAACTCCAAAGCGCTTTGAGTGAGGTTTTGGGGATTACCCATTCCCGTCATCCGATTGAAATAGGGGAAAACGGGAGACTCGGCTTTATCGGCAAGGTTTTGGTTGCCGAAGACAATCTCGCCAATCAGGAACTCATTAAAATTATTTTAGAACGATACGGTTTGGAATACGTCATAGCTGCGAACGGACAAGAAGCACTGATGGAGTACCGATCAGAGAATTTTGATCTCATTTTTATGGATGAGCAGATGCCTCAAATGGACGGAAATGAAGCAACGGCAGCTATTTTGGCATACGAGAAAGAAAGAGGAGAAAAACATACTCCGATTGTAGCATTAACCGCCAATGTCATTAAAGGTGCACGTGAACGCTCCATCCAAAACGGGTATGACGCATTTTTAGGCAAGCCGATCGTCTTGCGTGAGATAGAGCAGATTTTCGAACGCTATTTGGAACCTACGGTTCTCCCTTTGCGAGAGAGTGCATCGACTAAAGTGTTGAGCAGCAGAGCTATCGATATGGATCATCTCAAGAGTGCTTTAATGCTCGAAGAAGACCAGATTGAACATTTGTTGGAAATCTATCATCATAAAATGGAACATTCCCTTCATGAACTTTTGAGTGCGATAGAGAAAAAATCGTATGAGGATATTGCCTTTATCGCCCATGCGATTAAAGGTTCGAGCGCTAATTTCCGTTTTGAGGAGCTCTCCAGACTGGCATATGTCATTGAAGAATCGGCGGTAGGAGAAGATGACGAGTTTGATTTTATCGAAGCCTACGAAGTGCTCCGATCCGAATTTATAAAGAAGTTTATATAGCGGCTATTCTTCCAAATAATAACCGACTCCCGAAGCGTTTTTAATCACGTCGGTTGGGAGTTTACTCCGTAGTCTCCAAACAAGTGTCCGGACACTGTTGTCGGTAGCCCCTTTGGTCTCCCAAACATAATTGATCGCCTGTTCGAAATCGACGACACTCCCTAGCTGTGCAACCAGCAGACGGATAAATGCGTTCTCTTTTTTGGTGAGTTTGATTTTTTGGTTTTGGTAATAGGTTTCACCCAATCCGGTATCGTGACGATACCCCTCGCCGAATTCGACAATCGGTTTGTCGGAGAGTTTTTTAGCGTAGACTAATTTTTCAAGCTCTTCCCGGTCTGATTTGAGTTCATCAATATTGGAATTGCGTTTTCGCTCTTCTTTAAACCGGTAAAGTGCCATTTGAATCGTGGTATGCAGATTAATAGGATCAAATGGTTTGACGATGTAGCCATATGGTTCGGTTTTTTTCGCTTTTGCAAGCATATCATTGTCTGAATGGGCTGTTAGGTAAATAAAGGGGAGCGGATGTTTATCACGGATAAATTGTGCGAGTTCGATTCCGTCCATCGTCTTTTGTAAGCCGATGTCGATCAGAGCAATGTCAGGATTATAAATTTTAATTTTATTGCGTGCTGTAACGGCATTATCGGCAATGGATATTACATCGTACCCTTGTTTTTCAAGGGACATTTTCAAATTCATTGCCGTGACTTCGTCGTCTTCAACGACAAGCACTTTGATCATACTCATGTATCCTCTTTTATTATAGTTTTATTAGTAATTATTTTATCACATTGTCGATGAAATTGTACGATAATGCACGCAAATATTGTGATGAGCGGTCGCTATTGTAGAATAATATTTCTTTTTTATCCGTTATTCAACCCAAAAGGGGCATAATCGCGTCATTCACAGGTAACGATAGGATGACAATGCTTGACTTTGATAAATTTACCAAATATTCCAAACCGGGACCTCGTTATACGAGTTATCCTACGGCATTAGAGTTTAGTGACACGTTTGATTACGACAGCTACCTCGGAAAGCTCCACTCACAAGATCCTTCGAGACCTCTTTCGCTTTATTTCCATTTGCCGTTTTGTAAGAATGCCTGCTATTTTTGCGGCTGTAATGTTGTTTTTACCTCTAAAGAAGAGAAGAAAGAGCGTTACATTGACTATCTTACACGTGAGCTTCAGATTCTTTCGCAGCATATTGATGTGAATCGTCCTGTCATTCAGCTCCACTTCGGCGGCGGGACGCCGACGTTTTTCGATGCGGATCAACTGAACCGAATCATCAGTGCGATCAAGAGCCATTTTAAAAACTTTACCGCTGATGCCGAGATCAGCTGTGAGATCGATCCGCGCCATATCAACGAAGAACAGATGAAAGTGATGAGTGATGCCGGATTTAACCGTGTGAGCTTCGGGATTCAGGATTTTGATGAGAAGGTACAAGTCGCCGTTCACCGTGTCCAGCCGTACGATATCACCAAAGCGGCAATGGATTTGGCGCGCAAATACAACATGGTGAGTGTCAATGTCGATTTGATCTACGGCTTGCCGTATCAGAGTTTGGAGACATTCAAAAAAACACTAGATTTATCGTTGACGCTGAACGCAGACCGGTTCGCCGTTTTCAACTATGCGCACGTCCCGTGGCTTAAAAAAACCATGCGTAAAATCGATGAGACGACACTTCCTCATCCGGCAGAGAAACTTGCCATCATGCGCTATACGATTGATCACATGGAGTCCAACGGATATCGAATGATCGGAATGGACCATTTTGCCAAAGCTGAGGATGAACTTTTTAAAGCAATCGACAAAGGTGAACTGCACCGTAATTTCCAAGGGTACACGACGAAAGGCGGTGCAGATTTGATCGGTATCGGTCTCACCTCGATCGGCGAAGGCTCAGATTATTATGCGCAAAACTTCAAAGAGATGGAAGGCTATGAAGCCGCCATCGATGCGGGAAAATTGCCGTATGAACGCGGGGTAGGCCTCAATGAGGATGATCGTATCCGTCAGTTTGTTATTATGGAATTGATGAGTAATTTCAAACTCGATATCGTCCGTTTCGAACGGCTGTACGGCGTGAAATTTGCAGAGTATTTTGCCGATGCGATCGAAGCACTTAAACCGTTTGAAGCAGATGGTTTGCTTACTATGACTCCGGAAGCGATTACGTGTTCAACGACAGGAACATTATTGATCCGTAATATCGCAATGCCGTTTGATGCCTATATGAAACGGCATGCGGCTTCTGACAAAGCGTTTAGTAAAACGGTGTAAATGAATGGAACCTCGCGAACTCTTTAATTTTACCGAAACTTCGGATGCCTGTATTAAATGCGGGAAATGTATTCCGGTGTGTACTATCCACAATGTTAATGCGGATGAGGTTACCTCTCCACGCGGATTTATCGATCTGCTCGGTGCGTATCAGCGCGGGCAGTTGGAATTGGATAAAAACGCCAAAGCGATTTTTGAAACCTGCTTTTTATGTACCAATTGTACGGACGTATGTCCGAAAGCCCTTCCGACGGATATGGTGATCGAACAGGTTCGTGCCGATCTGGCCGATAAATACGGAATTGCATGGTTTAAGCGGGCATTTTTCTTTCTTCTGCGTCATCGTACATTAATGGATATCCTCTTTAAACTCGGGTATGTCTTTCAAACGTGTGGGTTTAAAATCAAAGCGGAACTTAACTCGATGCAGCCGCGGTTTAATCTGCCGATCATCAAAAAAGAGCGTCTTTTACCGTCGATGGGAAAAACATCCTTTTTGAACACTTATCCTGAAAATATTCCTAACGGCGGAAAACGCCGTGTTGCCATATTTATCGGATGTTTGGCAAACTACAATTACACGGAGATCGGTAAAGGGTTGTTGGAAATTTTGGAAGTGTTGGAAGTAGATGCTTTTATCCCCAAAAAACAGCTTTGCTGCGGAGCACCTGCCTATTTTACCGGGGACTTTGCGACAGTCGATCATAACGCCAAAAAGAACATTGAGTATTTTGAAAGTTTCATCGATGAGGTTGAAGCGATCATCATTCCCGAAGCGACCTGCAGTGCAATGATCAAAATCGATTACGAGCATTTCTTTCACGATCAGCCCGAGTGGCTGGAGCGCGCACGTGCGCTGAAAGACAAAATCTTTATGGCAACCGAGTGGCTGGAACAAAAAACCGATCTCAAAGCAATTTTGGCGAGCAAGGGGCGAAGTGACGCGGTGGTGACCTATCACGATCCGTGCCATGCCCGTAAGATGCAGGGGGTTTATCAAGAACCGCGCCGCCTCGTTTCTCAAAACTACACGATTACCGAAATGAGCGATCCGAATGCCTGCTGCGGTTTCGGCGGTGTGACGATGCAGACGGAAAATTTCCATTTTGCCCAGGCCGTAGGGAGACCGAAAGCTGCCATGATCGCTAAAACAGGGGCACAGGTGGTTACGGCTGAGTGCAGTGCATGCCGAATGCAGATCAATAATTCTATGAATGAGGCGAATGTCGATGTCGTCTTTAAAAATCCGATCGAACTGATCGCGGAAGCACTAAAGGCCGGACAATGACAACGATAGAGGTTGAATCGTTTTTAGAAACATTCCAAACACTGGTTATGGCCTCCATCACTCCTGAGGGTGAACCGCATGCGAGTACGGCACCGTATATTCGAATAGAAAATAATTTTTATATCCTCATCAGTACGGTAGCGCAACACGGACGGAATCTTTTGGCTAGCGAAAAGGTCTCTTTGCTCTTTGTTGAAGATGAGTCTCAATGCATACAACCTTTTGCCCGCAAACGGGTAATGATTGAAGCATCCGTAAGCGAATTAGACCGTGATAATGAGACATATTCACAAGTTATCGATCGTTTGTGTGCCCATTTTGATCCGGACTTGGTTACATCACTCTCGAATATGGGAGATTTTCATCTGTTTGAGCTTACTCCCCAAAGCGGCAGTGTCGTTATGGGATTCGGCAAGGCGTATCGTTTGAACGAACATATGGAAGTTCAGACTCAAATCATGGGTCAGCATCAAAAAGGGCATGGGAATGGATAAACTTCTCATCGTATGGAGCAGCGGTGAGGTCGAAGTAGCCAAAAAACTTGTGCTCCTTTATGGAAGTGTTATCTTGCCGCGGGGATATTGGGATGAAGCCCATCTGATGATCTGGGGACCATCGGCAAAACTTTTGGCAGAGAATGCTGATATTCAGGAAATGTTTGCCAAGGTCGTAGATAGCGGTGTCAAATCTTCCGTATGTGTTGTATGCAGTGACGATTACGGTGTAACCGAGCAGCTTCGATCTTTGGGTGTGGAACCGATTCACACGGGAGAATTTTTGACCGAAGCTCTGAAAAATGACTGGAAAGTCGTGACGTTCTAAAGGAACATAATGGAATTTTGGAACCATATCTACGAGCATTTTAATCCGGTAGCGTTTAACCTTTTTTCGATTCCCGTCCATTGGTACGGGTTGATGTATGTCCTCGCGCTCCTCTCGGCACTGATGATTGCCAAATGGATTGTCAAGAAAGATAACATCGCGATTACCAAAGAACAGCTGGACGATTATTTTATCTATGCGGAGATCGGCGTTATCCTCGGTGCCCGGTTAGGGTACATCCTTTTTTACGATATCCATACGTCCTATTATCTGAGTCATCCGTGGCAGATATTTAACCCGTTTATCGACGGGCAGTTCGTCGGAATCCGCGGGATGAGTTTCCACGGGGCTATAGTGGGCTTTTTGATCGGATCGTATCTGTATCATCGCCGACACGGTATCCCTTTCGGGCGCTTGATGGATTTGGTAGCGGTATCGGTTCCTTTGGGATATGTATTCGGACGGATCGGAAACTTTCTCAATCAAGAGCTTGTAGGACGTGTTACCGATGTGCCGTGGGGGATTTACGTCTACGATACTCTCCGTCACCCTTCACAGCTGTATGAAGCATTTGTCGAGGGGATCGTTGTTTTTGTCCTTATCTATGCTTACCGTAAGCGCAAAGCATTTGAAGGTGAACTGATCTTGCTGTACGGATTTTTATACGGAATCGGTCGTGCTTCGGTGGAGTTTTACCGTGCACCGGATGCACAGATCGGGTATATCGCAGGTCAGTGGATGACGCTCGGGATGGCATTGAGCTTAGGGATGGCAGCGGTATCGGTGATTATATGGATTTGGATGAAAAAGAGTATTATCAAAAGATAATACAAAACGTATGGATTCCTTCTTCATAGCGGTAGCTCAATGTAAAATTATGCAGTTCGCACACTGACTGGGCGATATATAGCCCCAATCCTAATCCGCCTTCTCCGCGCTCTGTTACAAATGCCTGTAACGCCTCTTCAACCGGACGTTTAAGCGGTTCACCGCTGTTACGGATACAGATTTTTTCACCGTTACACGTAATTTCTATCGGAAGCGAAGATGCATGACGGACTGCATTATCAATCAAGTTTTGAAGAGCACTGGTAAAGAGACTTTCATCGACTGTAATGGTTTGTTCACAACCGCTCATTCGGACTGAATGGTTATCAATGATCAGATTTTCGATTGCTTTATGAATCATTGTATCAAGACGATGCGGACTTTTGGTGAGTGAAAAAGCATGCATTTTCTCAATATATGCCATTTGACGTATCAGATGTTCGAGTCGGGTAAAAAGTTTCCCGAGCAAGTTTCGATTCGGACTTGGCTCTTCGAGTTCTACGATGAGTTTTCCCTTCATAATCGGTGTTTTGAGCTCGTGCATGATGTTGCGCAAAAAGAGTTCGCGCGATTTTTTGAATTTGTTTTGTTTTTCCAGTGCACTGTGCAGGGCGTTGGAAATGAGGGCGATTTCATCCTTGCCTGTGTTGGGCGTATTGAGGATCTCTTCTCCTTCGCCGTATCGCTGTATTTGCTCGTACAAATGTTTGAGCGGTTTGAGATTTTTCCAAAGTACCAAATACATACTCACCAAACCGCCCATGAGGGCAAAAAACAAGAACCAGACAAAATAGTACGTTGCCCCCTCGGCCGTATCGCGATAATACATTGTACAGTGCTCACGTGACAACGCGTAAATCAAGCCTTTGTTGTCTTTGTAGATGGTGACGCTCACATTGCGGGATCGAAGTTTGGCACGCATCGGCGGTGGGAGAGGAATCGCTTCACAATTCGGTGTCAGTGCATCTATGATTTTAAATCCCGCTTCCTGAAGTTCTTCGCTTTGTTCCATACAGGTTCGATCTCTTGTCTCATCTATGATACGGGAGAGCTCCATAGAGCGATGGGCAAGGAGGTGGAATCTTTGTTGTTCCTGCTCGCTCAAAGCAGAGATAAACAATAACAGTAAAACGATCACTGCCAAAAAAAAGAAAAAATGGAGTTTGAAAAATACGGAGTGACGGCGCGAAATCATAGAGTAAACTGATAGCCCATTCCTCGAATGGAACGGATGAGGGTAGGGTGTTTGGGGTTGGCTTCGACTTTTTGGCGAATACGGCTGATGAGAACGTCGATACTGCGCTCTGAGCTCTCCCATCCGATCGATTCGACGTTATTGGCGATAAAGTCACGGGAAATGATCTGACGGCGGTGTTTTATAAGCAGCGCCAGAAGCTCAAATTCGGCACGAGTCAGCGGAAGAAGCTCTCCGTCTTTATAAATACCGTTTTCATCTACGCGGAACGTATCTGTGCTCACCTGAATCGTTTTACCGTTGATGCGTCGAAGGAGGCTTTGTATACGGGCGACAAGCTCGCGCGGCTCATAGGGCTTGGGGAGATAATCATCGGCACCGAGTTCCAGTGCAATGACTTTGTCTCCCAAATCACTCCGAGCCGAGGAGATAATGATGGGAATATCGCTCCGTTCTCGGAGCATTTTGCAGACATCCAGCCCGTCGATATCGGGAAGGGTTAGATCAAGCAGTACAAGATCGTACGACTCGATTCCCAGCGATGCAAGAGCACTTTTGGGATGGGCATAGCTGATCACCTCCATCTGATAACGGCTCAGATACTGCGTGAGCAGGTCTGAGATTTCGAGATCGTCTTCAATCAGGAGGATTTTTACCATAGGAACTGACTATTTATTATTGCAAGCTTTGCAGCCCATTGGTCCTTGAGGCATATTCATATTGCCTTTCATTCCGCCTTTAGGACACATAGGCATGTTGGATTCGAATGTTTTACGTTGTTCCGGAGTGAGTACCGCCATCACTTTTTCGTGTTGTTGGTTATGGAACTCTTTGGCTTCTTCACGAAGCTTTTGGATTTGGGCTTTTTGATCATCGCTAAGACCCAATTTTTCAAACGGTCTAGGGAGTTTTGACGTATCGCAATCACATCGTTGCATCATCCCCTGACCATTCATCATTCCGCCGTTTTTCATCGGGCAGGCCATGAGGGCGGTTGCTCCGAGAATGAGCGCTATACTTAGAACTTTTTTCATTTTTTTCTCCGTCGGTTGGTATGTAACTGTAGTATCATAGAGTTTTTATGATAATACTGGATCAATGCTCTATTAACAGCATTAATGGATAATTTCTTCCTGCGGAGCAGCTTCGCTGATACGCATGAGGGTCAGGAACAGTACGGTAATCGCCGGACCGATAATCATTCCCCAAAATCCGAATGTCGAGAGGCCGGCGATAATAGCAAAAAAGATGATGAGTTCATTGATTTTATCTTCGGGTTTGATCAATTTTTTGTTGATGATTTTGATAATGACCGGTTTGATAAACGTATCGGCGATGATTGAGATAACGACTATCGTATAGAGTGCGATAAAAATAGCACTTTGTGTATTTCCGATCGAGAGTTCAAAGAGGGTAAACGGCAGCCACATGATCGCTCCACCGACCACCGGAATGAGGGAAGCAAATCCGAACATGATGCCGAATAACAATCCGTTGTATCCCATATATTCTATTGCAATCCCGAATAATGCCCCTTCAAATACGGCAGTCGCAAGAATCGAATAAAATACGACGCTCATGGATGAGCGCATTTCGAATATAATGAGGGTACTCTCTTGTTGCGGAAAATGGGCGGATCGTTTGAAAAACTCGAAAATATCTTTACCGTAATAGAGCGCCACAAAATAAAAGGCCAAAATAAATACGGTACGAGAGAGAAACGACATGGCAAAACCGCCGATCAGGCTCGCATAATCGAGGGAGTTTTGGGCAAATGAAGCAGGATCAAACTTGCTCAGAGAAAGTTCTATTTTGGCTTCGATATTGGAAAGTGCAGGGGGAAGATGTGCCACCCAGCTTCGTAAGTGGACGTCGATTTTTTCTAATGAAGTCGGATCGAGATTTTGGAGAAAAACCGAAAAATGGAATAAAAAATATCCCATAGGGGCAAAAAACAGAGCCGACAGAACCAGTGTCGAGAGTGCCGAAGCCCAAAAACGGCTGTTGGTAAGTTTGAAAAACCCCATTTGAATATGGTGTGTAGAGATGGCTAAGAGCGATGCGACGACAATACTCATCCAAAACGGTTCATACAGCCGGTACATTGCATATAACACAACAACGAGAAGTACCAGAGTGAAATACTCTCTTTTCATGGTCATTCAAACAGTCCTTGTTGAGGGGTTCCAAACTTGAGTAATTCATAAGTTTTAGGGGTTGCAACCCGTCCGCGTGCCGTCCGTTCCAAATACCCGTTGGCGAGAAGATACGGTTCGAGGACATCTTCGATCGTCCCCTCATCTTCGCTGAGTGCCGCAGCGATCGTGCTGAGTCCCATTGCGCGTCCTTTGGCTTCCATCAGGAGTTTGAGCAGACGTATATCCATCTCGTCAAACCCGTTGGCGTTGATCCCCAACTGATCGAGGGCATAGCGGGAACGCTCATGCAGTATCGTCGATTCATTGGCAACATCGGAGAAATCCCGTACCCGTTTCAACAGTCGCAATGCGATACGGGGAGTCCCGCGTGAACGTTTGGCGATCTCGTGTGCTGCTTCTTGGTCGATATTTTTACCGAGTTTTGTCGCAGCTTGCGTGATAATGGTGCAGAGTTCATCCGGGGTATAAAACTGCATCCGAAAGTTCATCCCGAACCGGTCGCGCAGAGGATTCGAGAGCATCCCGGCACGGGTTGTCGCACCGATGAGGGTGAAACGCGGGAGATCGATTTTGACCGTTTGCGCCGCAGGGCCGCTTCCGATGATAATGTCGAGACGAAAATCTTCCATCGACGGATAAAGGATCTCTTCGACCGCAGGTGACAGCCTGTGAATTTCATCGATAAAGAGGATATCCCCCTCTTCGAGATTGGTGAGGATGGCGGCGAGATCACCGCTTTTCTCGATCATCGGGGCGGCGGTAACTTTGATATTGCTTCCCATCTCGTTGGCGATGATGAGAGCAAGGGTTGTTTTCCCCAAACCGGGAGGTCCGTAAAAGAGGACATGATCGAGTGCTTCACGGCGTTTGCTGCTCGCTTCGATAAAGACTCCCAGATTCTTTTTGATCTGTTCCTGTCCGATATAATCATCCCATGCGCTGGGGCGTAATGAGGTCTCAGTGACCTCTTCGGCATTAAATTTTTCGATTTCTACTATGCGTTCCACGTTAGGCTTTCCTAATAAACATAATTTTCATCGGGAAACGAGCGGCTTTGGACTTCATCCGCATAGGTTTTGACTGCTTCTTTGACTGCCGTCGCACCGTTCATATATTGTTTGACAAATTTCGGGACAAACGGCTCATACAGACCCAGCATATCGGAGAAGACCAGTACCTGCCCGTCTACGCCGTTGCCTGCTCCGATGCCGATGACAGGGATGGAGACGCTTTGGGCTACGCGTGTCGCGACATCGGCTTTGACCCCTTCGATAACGAGGATAAAGGCACCGGCTTTTTCCAGTGCCTGAGCATCAGCAATCAGAGACAGGGCCTCGTCTTCGGTTTTTCCTTTGACTTTATAGCCCCCCTCGGCACGAACCGCTTGGGGTAAAAGTCCGATGTGCCCGCATACGGCGATTCCGTTGGATGTGAGATAGTGTACCAGATGGGCTTTATCGGCGCCCCCCTCGATTTTGACCGCGTCGGCGGGAGTTTCGCGGTAGACTCTCATGGCATTCGCAAAAGCGGTTGTTTCATCGATATAGCTTCCAAAAGGCATATCGGTAATGACAAAAGTATTCGGGGCACCTTTGCAGACGGCATTGGTATGGTAGATCATCTGATCCATAGTGATACTCAGCGTATCGGGATTGCCGCCGAAGCTCATATTGAGGCTGTCTCCGACGAGGAGAATGTCGGCGCTCTCGGTGAAAAGTCGGGCGAAAAGAGCATCATACGCCGTTATCATTACGAGCGGCTGGGCACCTTTGCGTTTTTGAATCGAACCGATAGTCAGCTTTTTCATTGTTCTCTAAACTCTCATGTGTATTAATGGAGATAGTTTACCCAAAAAATTGCTCTCCATGGCATTGCTTGGCACTTTACGATGCGAGATTAATAAAAAGCTCGTTATAATTCATCTATTATAGGAGAGTTTATTATGGGGATCCGGAGCGTTCTAGAAGCTAATTTCGACTTTGAAATCATTGACGAATTTTTAGATCATTACGCCATGATGATGGAAATTCTCGAGCCTTTGATCATTGATTTGGGTAATAGTGACCGTTATCAGCGCAGCATCGAAGAGCTGTTCCGGATTTTTCATAATATCAAATCGGCATCGGGCTATTTACAGATTCAACCTATGGTCCGTTTATCGACGTTTGTCGAAGATGCCCTCGAACAGCTCAGAACCCGGGATAAAGTTGTGAACGAGGAAACGATCACATGGTTTATCAGCGTCTCTGATATGTTTTTGCAATGGCAAGAAGATTTCAAAATGGATAATGAACTCTCTAAAATCCATTTTTCCCTTTTAATTTTACCTGATATGGAGAACGCGTGAAACAACTCGTAGCGTATATTACTGCCGGTTATCCCGATAAAAATTTTACTGTTGATTTGGCTTTGGCGTTGAGCGAAAGCGGTGTCGATACTCTGGAAATCGGAGTCCCTTTTTCAGACCCGGTTGCGGATGGTCCCGTTATCGAAGCGGCAAATCAAAGAGCACTTGAGGCCGGATTTCGTTTCGCTGATCTATTAGAGATATCTGAGCAGATCGCACCGAAAATTGATACCCTGTGGATGGGATACTTTAACCCGTTTTACCAATACGGGATGGAATCGTTGCTGGACAAGGCAAAAAGCATCGGTGTAAACGGTCTCATTATCCCCGATGTCCCGTATGAAGAAGCAAAAGCTTATCACCCGCTTTTCGAGAGCAGAGGATTGGCGAATATTACCTTTGTAGCTCCGACCGATGGCGAAGAGCGTATTGCGACAATCACCGCTGAAGCACGCAAATTTATCTATCTAGTCGCCTATGCTGGGATTACAGGAAGCGGAAAAGCAGAAGACTTGGCTCCGGTACTGGAAATGATCAAACGCCATACGGCTACCCCTGTCTATGTAGGATTCGGTGTAAACGAGCAAACGGCGCGTGAAAAAGTGCAGGGGGCTGACGGAGTTATCGTCGGTTCGGCAATCGTGAATGTCCTTTTGGATAATACGTTGAATTCTGCTCAAAAAATCGCCAAATGCTGTGAAATCACCCGTACGATCAAATCGCTTATTAATGAATAGCACTCGCAGAGTGTTCGCAGTCACATAATGATCCGTTGGATTCTTTTTTTGTTCATCGCAGAGATAACGCTCTTTGCGGATAACACGCTATACGATGAGCTAAAGAAAAACGACATTCTCCAAAACGGGCAAAAATATCGTTCTGATATTTTTGTACCGCCTTCTCCCGCTTTTGCGGAATCCGGAGAGTTTCATCTCACCGAGGACGCTGAAGGAAAAGATTATCTCCCCCAATACATCAATGTCAACGATAAACTTCCTGACCGATATAAAAACCTGATCGGAGATTCGGTTTCTCTCCAGTTTCTGATGATTTCAACGATCGGGATTTTGGCCATAATGCCGGATAGTATTACAAACTGGAACTCGGAGAAGCTCAAAGAACGCTCATTGGGAGAGCGCTGGAAAGAAAACGTCACCACAACACCTGTCTGGGATAATGATAACTGGATGATCAACTACATCGGACATCCGGTCTCAGGCGCTTTTTACTATACCTTAGCCAGAAATGACGGGATGTCGATAAGCGAATCAGCCGCTTTTTCAGCACTTATGTCCACTTTCTTTTGGGAATACGGGTATGAGAGTTTTGCCGAGGTTCCCTCTATCCAGGATCTTATCTTTACCCCTTTGCTGGGGTCGATTTTGGGAGAACAGATGTTTACCCTCCAGAAAAAATTGGATCAAGAGGGGGGAGTGGTTCTCGGATCAAAAACGTTGGGGGATATGAGCTATTTTATTCTCGATCCGTTGGGTAATATCGCTAACGGGATCGGAAATACTCTGAAAAGATTTAATTTCGACGCAGATGTGACGATGAGCATACAAACCTACCCTCAGGCCAAATTCCTGCACCAATATCCCGACACCCCGACAGAAGATTCTTTGCGTTTTAAAGAGCGGGAATACGGTTTTATCATAACCATTCAGTAGTGTAAAAAACCACCTTTGCATTTACATGGCTTTGGGTATAATACGCTTATAACTTCGGTTATCCACGAGGGGGCGACATGGCTTCGACTGGATCAAGAAGGTTTAGGTTGCATCGCCGGACTGAGCAGCTCCGTTATACGGCTCACAATTGCTTAAACGCAAACAACACTAATTACCGTCCTGCTTACGCTGTAGCGTAAGTTTAATTTAATTTAGGACTGCGCTACCTTCCTATGCTATAACCGGAAGGGCTTGGCGTATAACCCCTGTGATAGCTATATT
>NZ_JAQTQR010000063.1 GCF_028712165.1 Sulfuricurvum sp.
GACGCATTTGAAGAACTTAAGAAACAATTACAACTGTACGTACAAGATCACAAAGATGAGGATCAGCTTCGTATATGGATTTCAGCATGTTCAACCGGTGAAGAGGCCTATACGATTGCTATTATCTTGGATGAAATTCTAAATTTCGATCGAAGCAAACACGTTAAAATTTTTGCGACGGATGTCGACGAGGATGCGGTCAAACAAGCACGTGCTGGAGTGTTTCCGGAAGTCACTGTTTCAAATATCTCTCCTGAGAGACTAAAGAGATATTTTATCCAAAAAGGGAACGAATTCGAAGTGAAACCCCAATTAAAAGAGAAGGTCATATTTTCACGACACGATATTACGATGGACCCCCCTTTTGTAAATGTTGATTTGGTCACATGCCGAAATATGCTTATCTATTTTGAAACAGAATTGCAAAAAAAGATATTTACCACTTTTGCCTATGCACTTAAGCAACACGGGTTGTTGTTTCTTGGAAAATCGGAATCGGTTGGGGTGCATACCGATTTATTTGCAACCATCGATCCTAAGGCGAAGATATTTCAAGCACGAACAACAACCGAATCACGAAAACTTTTATACCCGCAGATGCTTCATAGCGGCAAATATATTAAGCCAACAGCCGCTATTCAAACAAAAAAGAGAGTCAGTACGATTGAAGAATCGATTAAAAATACCTTATTTGAATACTATGAAGATAAATGCGTCGTTATCGATAACGATTTCAATGTTCACTATATTAAAGGGAATATGAATGACATACTGAAGTTTCCCAGTGGAGAAGTACACAACAATATTTTAAAAATGTTACCTGAAAAAATATCTTTGGAGGTACGTTCACTGGTTTATAAAGCCAATAAAGGTGATAGTGATATAACTTTTCCAAAAAGGACAGAACAGGTTGTTAATCAGGAATTGATTACTATAAAACTGACTCCGCTTGAGGGGTATGCCGGAAAGTATCTATATTTTTTACTTTGCTTTGAAAATGCTCCATTAAAAGAAGAGACGATCGTTAAAAAACCTATTGAGAGTGAGAATGCTTACATCCTTCAACTGGAGCAAGATCTCATAGCAACGCGTGAACATCTTCAAACAGTGGTAGAAGAGTTGGAAACATCCAATGAAGAGCTGCAATCTTCAAACGAAGAACTGCAAGCGTCAAACGAGGAATTGCAAGCATCGAATGAAGAGCTGGAAACGACAAACGAAGAGCTGCAATCCACAAACGAGGAACTGCAAACAGCATATTCGGAAATAAGAGCTCTCTATGAAAAGCAAAATTTACAAAAAAATTATCTTCAAGACAAAACAGTAGAACTCTCCAAACTCAAAGAAGAACTGGATTCACAGTATAAGTTTACAAAAGAGGTTTTGGATACGGAAAATAATATCGTTATCGTAACCAATAGGGAAAAGATACTTTCTGTTAATAAACAGTTTTGCAAATTTTTCTCTCAGTTTGAAACATTTGAAAATTTTCAGAAACAACATAACTGCATCTGTGACTTTTTTGAAAAAAACACCCAAGAAGATTATTTGTACGATGATAAGGATGGAGTACGTTGGCTCGATAAATTATTAATGTCTGATAGACATGATATGAAAGTCGAAATAAAAAAAGAGGGTGAAATACATACCTTTCATATTATGGCAAGTGAATTGAGTACGGATGAACAAACGTATGTCATAACACTTACCGATATAACCCCTCTTGTCCTCTCAAGACAAAAATTGAGAGATGATCTTAATGAAGAGATTAAACATAATCTCAGCAGTTCAAAAATAATTCATCAATTTAATACCATATTTGGCAATGACGTCTTTATGAAACAGATTTGTGAGGAGATGAAAAAACCTCTGAATAAAATTTATCAAAATTATTCTGCTGTTATCGAGAGTGCCGGATTTGATGAAAAAACACAATTTAAATATTTAACACTCTTTAAGCAAGATAAAGATGAATTGCTTTCAAATATTGAGCTGGTTAAACTCTTTTTTGGAAATAACCCAAAGAAAACGGTAAATCTTTATGCAATATTTGAAAAAATCTCGCACTTTTTAGAACACGATTACAGTTCAAAAATAAAAATGCAAATTTTTGGACAACAAAATATAGAGATAAAATATAAAAGCGCTCATATCCCGCAAATGGTGATGCTGTTAACTACCCTCTTTAACAGCGTAGCGCAAGAAGCCGGATTGAAGAACGTATTGCTCAAAGCAATGCTTCAAGAAAGCGCTGGAGTGATTACTATTGGGTTTAGCGGCGGGGAATCTCTTTGTCAAGAGTTGTTGAAATTTCAATCAAATCAGGAAATATTTTCCGGTCATGCTAAAACCGTAAACGATACGTTTAATGTTTTAAATTCCCTTTTAAATGATGTGTACCATGCCAGTATCAAAATTACAATGGATACCTGTGAGATAACTATTCCAAAAAGGTACTTAGATTGATCCCTAACGTGAAACGTTTTTTTGCCGATTGGTTGCAGCAGTTCCCCTATCCTGCAATCGTGATGGATGATAGTTTTACCGTAGTCTTAGCTAATGACATGGCATTTCATAAACTTCGATTCAATCCAGTTGAACAAGAGTCTATGTATGAGTATTTGGAGAATAACTCAAAAAAATCTTTTATTGAATTTACAAAACAGCTAAAAGAAGCAGAGTATGCTCAATCGGATCTATTGTTAAGATATATCGGAGAAAGTACACTCATAGGTAGAAGTATTGATAATAAAACATTTCAATATTGTTTTATAATGATTTTACCAAGCAGTTTCAGAGATAAATATACGGAATTGAAACAAAAATATGATGCTATTTTAGCCCATGTCAGTGATTCTGTGATAGTGACCGATAATGAGCAAAAAATTATTGAAGCGAATAACGCTTTTACCAAGATTACAGGGTATGAACTTCAAGAAGTATTAGGGAGATTTCCTACGCTATTAAGTTCTGGAAGACATGATGAAAATTTTTATAAAAATCTCTTTATAGAGATGCAAAATAAGGGCTATTATCAAGGAAATATCATCGATAGAAAAAAAAGCGGTGAAATTATTAATGCATTGGCAACTATTATTCCGATAAAAGACAGCTATGACGAGATAAAAAATTATATTGGAATCTTAAAAGATGAAACGGAAATAACAAAACTAAAAGTTGTGAATACTTCGACAAAAAATAAGGATATCTTGACAGGTGTACAAAACAGGGAATCGATATTACATCTCATTGACATAAAATGTGAACTTTCCTCTCCACAGAATCAAGTGGCGATACTCTTTATAGATTTGAATAAATTCAAACAAGTTAACGATACCTACGGGCATCAATACGGAGATTTTGTATTATCAAGTGCAGCAAACCGTATGAAAAAAACATTAAGATCGAATGATCTTGTTGGAAGGTACGGCGGAGATGAATTTATTATTATGCTTGAACGGATCACAAAAGAGAGTGCTTATGAAATCGCCCAAAAAATTCAAGATGCCCTGTCTAAACCTTATGTAGTGGATGAACAAGTTATAGATTTTATTTCGGGGAGTATCGGGATTTCATTTGCTCCACATGATTCTAAAAAAGCTTCCGAGTTAATCGAAAAAGCTGATATGGCTATGTATCAGGCAAAACAAAGTTTATCGGGTGAACAGATTGTTTTATCGGATAAGGTAGCAGAAAAAGATTTAAATAATAAAACATTAAAAGCTGAATTGGTACATGCTATCGATAATGATGAGATTTATTTGAGAATTCAACCTATTGTTTGTGTAAAAAGTGAAAAAATTGTGGGTGGCGAGGTGTTATCACGGTGGTTAAATCTCAATTTTAATGAGGTCTATCCTTCAACGTTTATACCATTGACGCAATCACTTGGGATGTCTAAAAAATTTGACATCTATGTTTTGAATAAAGCAATAAAAATGTTAGAAGAGCATGAGTTTGTGAATGAAAATTTCTTTTTAGATGTGAACTTTTCTGCCGAGCAATTTAGTGATTCAAATTTTATAACCATGTTGGAAGATATTTTAGAGGTCAAGCCTTGGATTAAAAATTATATTGTTATAGAAATCACTGAAAGTGCTATGATGGTTGATATGGAGAGGACAACTGAACATTTAAGCGCTATAAGAGCTTTAGGATTTAAAATAGCGATAGATGATTTTGGGACAGGCTTTTCGTCTTTGGCTTATTTAAAACATTTTTCTATTGATTATCTTAAAATTGATAAAAGTTTTATTGACAACATAGAAGAGGATAGAAAAGATATCGAGATATTAAAAACAGTTGTTACTCTCGCAAACGCCATTGGTGCAGAAGTGATAGTTGAAGGAGTTGAACGATTTACCCAATTTGAAATTGTAAAAAGCATAGGTGCCGATTATATCCAAGGTTTTTATTTTTATAAACCGATTTTGCCTGATGCGTATTTTTCAAAATTAACGGCTTGAATCTAAATTAGTTTTTTTGAATATTTCCTTGATTTTTATAATATGGGTGCATTTCCCAAATGCCCCGCTACATACCCACTGGCAAATGACCATTGCAGGTTGTAGCCGCCGCACGGCCCGTCTAGATCCATGACTTCACCGCAAAAATAAAGCCCTTTGATAATTTTACTTTCCATGCTCTCAGGGCGTATCTCTTTGAGCGATACTCCCCCTCGGGTGATCATTGCCATTTTAAATCCGTCATGACCCGTCACGGTGAGCGGAGTCCATGCGAGGAGCTTGATGAGCCGGTCTCTCTGAATTCCCTCAAGACGGTTAAATCCTTTGTCCGGGTCAGCTTCAGCCAGGTTACACAGCGCCCTGCATACCGATTCGGGAAGGAGGGTCATCATATGGGTTAATATGGGCTGTTCGGGATTTCTATCGATCTCTTTTTTGATATGCGTTCGGATTTGCTCTTCATTGAGCCCTTTTGTCATATTAATGAGGATGGGAACTTCACCGTGTTTGGAGAGAAAAGGGTTGATTTCACGGGCAATATCGAGTACGACCGGTCCGCGAATACCGTTCGAAGTAAAGATGAGGTCACCTTTGGCACGGATATTTTTTGCTTTGGGAAGATCGATTTTAATTTCGACCTTGGCAATCGTATCGGCTCGGCAAGATTCTCCCCACACTTCCTTGGTTTTGAGCGGCATCATGGCAGGGTAGAGATCGGTGATTTTGTGACCCGCTTCAGAGGCGAGTTTGAATCCGTCCCCCTCAGCTCCGAGCTGCGGATATCCCAATCCTCCTGTTGCGATGATAACGTGAGGTGCGTTGTAAGTTTGTGTGTCGCTACTGACGCCGTTCATACGTTCGCCGTTATGTTCCAGATTTTCAGCACGCACTGAAGTGATAAGGGTAATCCCTAATCGTGCCATCTCCTCTTCCAAAGCGGTGATGATACTCACCGAACTGTGTGAGATCGGAAAAACACGATAACCGTCAGGTGCATGGCTCTCAACACCGATTTCGGCAAAAAAAGCGATCAGAGCACGATGATCCATCGCAGTGAGGGCAGGGGTCATAAATCGTCCGTCGCGTCCGAATCGTGCCATAAAGTCTTCGTTGGAGAGGGTATTGGTGAGATTGCATCGTCCGCCGCCGGTCGCTTTGAGTTTTGCGGCTATTTTGGAGAGCTTTTCGAGAAGTAATACGCGATATCCGCGTCGTGCGGCAGTAATGGCGGCCATGATGCCTGCCGCACCGGCACCGACGACGATTACATCATATAAATGCTCAGAAGTGTTTCGCATATGCCATTATAGCGGCTTAGTCTCCGGTTTTTTGGCAAGAATACAAAGCAATTCCCAATGCATAGCAATTTTTCCATTTTTAGATTCACTGCCGAGATAGTGTTCGATTCCTCTCTCAATTTCCTCATCGGAGCCTATATTAAGACCAAATAGCAATCGACAAAAATGTACCATACCTTTTCGGTCGTCAAAATTCCAGGTATAAGGGACTAATTCACTGGAAATAATCTCAAATCCGCATGCCTCAAGATCGGTGAGTGTCGATGCATCCAAAAAAATTCCGACATGGCCTTGTGTATTGTGTTCATCTACAAAGCGGTTGAGAAAAGGATCAACAATGGAATCTTTTGCAACATCGGATAATCCGAAAAGGCCTCCCGGTTTTAAGAGGCGGTACATTTCACGGAAAAACGGTTTTTTATCAACAAGATGGTGTATACCGGACAATGAATAGACTTTATCTACTGATCCATCCGTTAAAGGAATTTGATCGATTTCTGCGTTGATGACATGTTCATTGCTGACGCCATCGGCTAAAAATCCCTCGGATGGGTCAACGGAATAGATAAGTGTCCCTGTTGGGAGATACGGTTTTAGATAACATCCTCCGGATGGGATATCGGCGACAACATCTGAGGCTTGAATCTGTAAAAGTTTCAACAAAGGGGTGAACTCTTCATCGCGTGCACCTGGGTATTGTGCCATCGCCTGATTGTAGAGATTGCCGCGCTGATTGAAAATATCTCTGTATGTTTTACCCATTTGTACTCCTTTTTATCACCATTGCTTCAATCGCTTGTTTGATCGAAGAGGTCGCTTTATTAAGATAGTTTTGAGCGTGAGCGGCGTAGGGGCGCATACATGCATTGACCTCAAAAATTGTCATTTTGCCGGATGTTTCATGATGACAGTCTATACCGAAGCAATCAAGATTGACTCTCTGTGCAATATTTAGACATTTTTTTTCAATCTCCGGATCTAAACGGCTCAAAAACTTTTTTTCTTCGTTTTGAAAAAGAGTGCTCTCATTCATGAGTTCGCTTCGTGTTTCGGCATGGATTTTCCATTGGGTTGAAACGATACGGTGTCGGGGATATACTTTCCCGTCGATCACAAAATAGCGGGATTTTCGGTATAGCCCGTCTTCAGAGACAAAATCAACAAATTCGGTAATAAAATAATCTCTGCCATCAAAAGCATAGCGTTCCAGTAAACCTAACTCTTCATATCTATCGATCCGAATCAATCCGCTGCCTCCGTGCTCATTTGCGGGACGGAAAAGTATCGGATAGGAAAAGTGTTCTTCTTCCAGTACTTTTTTAATCTCTGCGAGTGAAGAAGGATTAAGTCGAAGTGTTTTGGGCATAACGATATCGGGGATGTCCACTAGGCTCTTGTAGATTAAATCACGCTTTGTCAGTAAAATTTGTTCCGGATGATTGATGAGCGGAACATCGTTTTCTTTGAGCCAATCGATCAAAAGTGCAAGGCTTTTTGTATTGCTTTCGGGATTGCATATACTGTTAAAAATGACATCCGGTCTGCCGCTTAGAGAAATGTTGCCTTTTTGTTCGATCCCGCCGATGTGAAAGGTTAATATATCAATGTTTTTGGGAGATATTCCCTCTAAAAATGAATTGTTCCCTTCTACTGTATATCGGCAGCTTTTTAAAAACCCGTCGTTATAGCTGACTACGACCGTGTCACTGTCATCGATACCTACAAAATTTAAAAGTCGTATCATCTTCTCCCTTTTTGTGGATATAGCATATATGGTAACGAAACAATTATTAATAAACAAAATAATTTTATAAAGGTTTTTTTAATGTTTACGGTATTACTCAGGTATCTATATAAAAAGTGACAGATATTTTGTTTTTTTATAGATTTATATTATATTTGGTGTTATACTAAATAGAGTATCGATGAATAAAATCGTATCGATACCTAAAGGAGAATTGATGAAACTGTTAAAACATAGTCTTATTGCTGCGGCATTTGTCGCTGCGACAAGTACAAGTGGTATGGCGGCTGATCTGAAAGGTTTAAGCATTAGTGTTGACCCAATGTATATGGCCGTATTCGGAGATGATGTTCATGCCGGAGATGTTTATACCTATGATTATAGTGGTGCATCAGGCTATTATTATCAGTATTCTGGTAATCCTATTATCGCAAAACCAGACGGAAAATTGACGTTACGCGGTGAAGTCGAATATAAAAAAGGTGAATGGGGTCTTGGTGTCAATTACTGGGGACTTAGCAGCGATGGAAGTCAGATAGGTAGTATTACAGATCCAGTAAGTGGTGACAATAGCTATGTTGGAATCCGTCTTGGAGACAATTCATGGAGTTCGGACAATCAGGCAACTACTATTAACTGGAGTACCAGTAATAAAATCAAAGTTTGGACATCGGATGTGTACGGAATTAAAACGATTATGGGCGATCAGGACAAAACATTTAATTTGACATTTGGTCTCAAGTTTGCAAAGTTGCAAAATCAGCGTGTAGATCATATGAGTTATGATGACGCTAATTTTAACACCTATACGTACGATTGGAATAAAAAAGCTGATTCAGATTTATTGATTGGTCCGATGTTGGGAATTCAAGGTCATTTTCATTGGGAAAAACAAAGAGTTATCGGAACAGTGACTCAGTCATTTGTTTACGGTGATGTTAATTACCAGTCGATGACGGCTCGGGAGTATGTGTATGAGAGTGGCGGGGGATACAGTTATCTATATGATACCTCACACAAGACGACTGAAGTTATTCCTGTAACAGAAGTCAAATTGAAATGGATGTATGATTTCACTCCAAATGTTTCACTTGGGTTAGGCGTATTTGCATCTATGTGGACAAATGCACCGATGGCACAGGAAGCAGATATGTATTATACGAATGCAGAAAGTAAAAAAACCGTCATTTTTGCCGGTTCAATGGGCTCACTCGAATACCGTTTCTAAAAAGAGAGGGGCTGCCCCTCTCTGCATTTTTATGAGAGTAAAAGGAAATTATCCTCTGCTCGTTACTTCTAAAAGATGGTAGCCGAATTGGGTTTTGATAGGACCGTAAAGCACGCCGACATCTCCGTTAAATACGGCTGTATCAAACTCTTTTACCATTTGACCCGGGCTGAATCGTCCCAAATCTCCCCCTTTACGGCCTGATGGGCAGAGTGAATTGTCTGCCGCTACTTCTGCGAAAGAGGCTCCGTTTTCAATCTCGGCTTTGAGAGCATTACACTCAGCTTCTGAATTTACTAAAATATGTCGTGCAGTTGCCCATGCCATGGTGATCCTTTTGTTTTTTTTGAAATTCTACAGCATTAATGCTTGGAGATTATGATGATTCCTTCAGGACTTTCAGTTCTTTTCGAACATAACTTTTGCCTAGTTTCAGAATATCCTTCTCAAAAATCAGTAACTGTTTAGGGGTAAATTTGAGTTCGTTGGCATTGACTTTGGTATGGATCTTATCCATATTTTGACCGATCAGTGTCTGGATATCTGAATCCTGCACCATTTTTATTATGCCGTCCAACCCCTCTTTTGGGAGTGGTAAATTGCAATAAAAGTCGCCGATATCGTTGACTCCCCAATAGATAAATCCCAGCAGTTGATAAAAATCGAGCGAAGCCGATACCGAAGAAAATGTGATTCTCTTGACATGTTTTTCAACCGCTTGAGCGAGGATCAGACGAAGTATTTGTGTGGCATACCCTTTGCGCTGTTCTATTAGAGGGGTAAAAAGGTTGTAGATGGTGAGATATTCGCTGTAACGATCGATTTTTGAGAACAGATAACATAGATGCTCATTATTCTCGTCGCACAGTACCGCACAACCTTGCGCATTCCAACTGAAATGGCGGTCCCACCATGCTAAAGATTGATCGGCAAATCGTATGCTTTCATGGTCTGTGAGTGTAGCAATGGATGCAATATAGGCATCTCGTCCAAGAGATTTGAGATGATAATGTGGCATAAGGATCCTTTTACCCACTATGGGAGTAAAAAGTTCCAGGAGAGGATCCGATTAAACGAAGCAGGTAAAACGATTATAGCGGGTATATTGGGAGTATCTTTTCATTTTGTGATGAAAAGATAGGCAAATACAAATTTAGTATTTTTTATTGGTATTAACGAGCAGGTCTTTTTCGCTGAGATCATCCAACAGTGATTTGAGGTTTTTGAGGCTTAAAAGTTTCAAACTCTCACTTTTTTCTTTTTTAAACTCGCTGGAAAATCCGTTCTTGGAGAAAATGACAAACATGTCAGGATGAAGTGCGGCTTTGGCACATTTCTCCTGAAGTTTGGAAAGTTCGCTTTTGTTGGCTTTAGCTTTGGAGTATTTGCATGATCCGGCTATAACCTTGCCGGATTTGGTTTGTCCCAGTATTTCGATCTCTGTGCTCTTATCCCAGTAAGATCCGATTTTAGCAACCCAGTCCTCTTTGAAACTCTGTTTCACCAAAGCGAGTACGAGCCCTTCGTACACCGGATCAAAAAAAGATTGTTTGGTATTCTCCCAGTGCTCTTTCATTTCGGTGAAATCACCCTCTTTGATCCCTTTGTAATACGGAGAGACAGCATAGAACCAAAAGCGCAGGAACGGAGCGGTAAAGACAAGCCGTGCAGAAACCTCTTCGTTTTTATCTGAGGGTTCTTCTTGGGACTCTTGACGGATCAGCAGAGTGTTTTTGATCAAAAATCCAGCCGATTCTTCTCCCTCTTTTCGACTCAAATCTGCACGTCTGAATGCGGAATGTTCCCTGCGATCCCCGGATGCGAGGGCGGTGAGAAGCGCATGATAGGATTTATTGCTCTGGGTGATTTTAGTGAGGTCGCCATGGATGTATCGGTAGTTTGCCAAAATTTTCTCTTCGATTAGTTCTTCCAGAGGTTTGGACATATCGACATTCCACCCCATCCCGCCGAATACAGCGAAATATTCGATTGCGCGTTCGATGTCCGTGGCGTTGTTTTGAAAACAAAAAGAGCGAAATTGTTGGAGAAGTGTCGGGTTTTTGGACATAGGGAGAAAACCTTGGTTATTTTTCACCATTATAACCTAATGCATGTCGGAGAAGATGATTCTCGGACTTTAGTGTTTTTTTGCGATGGATGTTGGAGGGAAAGGGAGTTTGATTACAAAAAGAGCTCCATCGTTAAAATTATGTGCTTCTATCGTGCCGTTTAGTTTTATTTCGACAATCATTTTTGCGATAAAAAGTCCTAACCCCGTTCCCTGAGATTGGTGTTTTGTCGTAAAATAAGCATCAAACACTTTGTCGATTATTTCCGGAGAAAACCCTCCGCCGTTATCGTATATTCTAAGAAGATTTCCCGCTTTTTCCTTTGTGCATTCGATCGTTATTTTAGTACTATGGGCATCTATCGCATTGTTGATGATGATTAAAAGGACTTGTTCTATTTCACTGATAGAACCATAAGCGGATGCCTTTTCATCGAGATTAAAGGCTATGGATACATTTTTCTTTTCTAATGTACTGCCAAGAAGCTGCATGGTGTCAGTAATAGCTTTTTTAAGGGTAAACACCTCCATCATTTTCTTATTTTGGTCATCATCTAAAAAGTTTTTAAAGAGATCAATGGTTTTTGACATGAATGCCACTTGATTATGCATATCCTTAAACAGTTTTTCCTGATATTCCGGGTCGACCGTTCCCATCATACTTTTGAGCGTTAAGTCGGTAATACAAAGTTCTATAATATTGAGCGGTTGCTTCCACTGATGTGCTATGTTGTTGATCATGGTTCCCATTTCGATAAATCGTGACTGCTTCATCAAAATAGCGTCTTTAATTCTATTGTTTTCTTTCTCGATCTCTTTTTTCTCCATTGCTTCATCAATGTTGTGCTGCATATGGAGAAATCCGTTGACAATCTCGGAGATAACATCATCTTTATGTTTGCTAAACGATTCAAAAACGAGTTTATCACCGGGCATATAGCCTTTGATTTCGGAAGCGATTTTCCGTAAAGGGGTAAGAAGCTCTTTTAAGAGACGCATTTCGAGATAAAAATACAAGGTAAGCAATAGAACGAGAATGACTCCGACGGTGTAATATTTTGTAGAAAGCTCTTTAAGCATATGGTGGGCATAGGCTATTTTAAGCGTTCCAAATTTCTTATTTGAATTGACTTCTTCCGGATTGTAAACGGCTTTTTCATATTTTAAATTGTACGGATCATCCGGAGTGTATTCAGCAGATTTGACTTCGGCTATCAGACTTCCGTTATTGTCTTTAAAGGTTATGTTTTCTAAATGGTAGTTGTTAAGCATCTTTTTTAGGAACTCATCCATATTCAGATGCTCATTATCTTTGTTGATAAAATACCATATGCCCACTTTTGTTGAAAGTGTTTCGGAAATAATTTCAATATGTTTTTTTTCAGATTGTATAAATGTGTCATTGACCAGTTTATAAATAAACATACCGCTAAACGTAAAAATTAAGGAAAGTGCAATAACCACGAACAATAGCAGTTTACGTTGCAATGAGATAGTGCTGAACGTCTTTAAAAAGCCTTTATGCGATGCCAAAAAATAGTCCCTATGGTTATAGATGGGTAATAATTTTTACTTTGAAATTAATGGTTTGGGTATTGTAGGGAGAATTAGTTTAGATATGAATAAATTATAATTTTTGCTGTTAATCAAGATGGCGTTTCTTTATAAAAAAAGTTCTGCAGTGTCTATCTGATAAAAATCTTTATATTCTTCGTAAAGATCGGGAAAATGAAGTTTTAATGCGGCAGGAGATTCGAAAAATCGCTCGGTAACGACTGCAAAAAATTCTGCTTCATTGGTGGCGGCATAGCCATCTAAGAGTTTGTATTTTCCCCAATCGCGATTTTTTTGAACGATGGTATTTAATTGATCCAACTCTTTGTAGAGGGTTTTAACCCATCCGTCATATTTCGAGTGTTCCAGAGGAGGGACACCGTCGATCTGACCGTCCATAAAATCGATTTCATGGGCAAATTCATGGAGAATGACGTTGTTATGGCGCATATGATAGGACTCATTTTTTGCTTCATGCCATGTGATGACGACTGTCTCATCCGCCGATTGCCCTTCGATCATGAACTGCTCTTTTGCGTATATTCCTCCATATGAGCGTACTTGTTTGATCATGACGGCGTGGGGATAGATGATGATGGTTTTTAGTTTGTCGTAACAGTACGGCGTATTTTTGCCGATCAGCAGCAAACAGGCATAAAAAGCGATGATGATTTTCATTTCATCACTTACCTGCAGCCCGATTCCGATAAATTTTTTGGTATGGATAAAGTAGATGATGGAACGCTGAATCTTTTGCTGATCTTCCGGATGGAGTTTACGATAATGGGGAGTTTTATCAAGATAGGTTTCATACTCCTTTTTAAAAGGGAGTGTTCTGATCTTTTCCAAAGCTTTTTCTTTTCGAAATTCGTTGAAAAACAAGAATGTAAAAAAAAGCGTTCCCAAAACGGTAAAAATCAGAAGAAGGGCAAGGTGATAGTCAATGCCTGGCATCACAGAATCCATTCTTTTAGAACCTCGTATTCTGCACCGGTAGGATAAAGATGGCTTTGGAAGAGGGTGATTTTGGACTCAAGCACCCCAATCGGTACATGCTCTGATGTTAATTTAGCTGAAAATGCGGTCGCATCCTGAATGTGTTTAACCCGCATCATCGTCACATGCGGATTGAGTTTCGTTGTTTCCAAGCCAAGTACTAATGCAAGCTTGTCGTAAAGATACTGTAGGGTTGGGTTCTGTGTGGTCGCCACAAAGACACGGCTGTTACTGAAATAATCAAAGCGGGATAATTCAGATATCTCAAACATCCAGTTAAAGGATGAGAGTTTTTCGATCACTTCATCAGGATTAAATTGGTGTCCCAAAAAAGCAATCGTGATATGGAGCGATTCTTTTTTACGCCATCGTCCTTCCAAAAACGGAGAAAAATCTTTTTGGATCTGCCCATATTCATAAACACGGACGGGAATGGCAAGAAAGAGACGGTTCGCTGTCATTGTATCCCCTGTCATTCGTTTAAATATCTATTGCGTTATTATACTGGTAATTGTTGATGCAGCAGATAGGGTACATTAATGGTACCGGAATTATCAGAACGATATAATCAAACACAACAAGATGCGGGTGGCAGTTAAATGGGCTATATATCTTTATACATTGTGTTTACAGCATTCGCACAAATCGTTACAATGCTTCACATGCTCTATTTACGGAGGAATCACAGTACGATTCTTGCCTGGTTTATGGTGATACTCATGTTTCCTTTTCCCGCTTTCATTCTCTATTTCATTTTTGGCAATCGAAAAGTACGGCAAAAAAGTAAAAAAAGTAAATTGGTGCTTCATAAACTGCATCAGACCGATACGGTAGCTTTTAATCCGATCGAAACCGTCCTCGCAAGTCATGAGATAGCCGGTACGACTGTATGCAATGATATTCAGCTCTATTTTGACGGGGTTGATGCCTATAATGTTTTATTGAATGAGATTCGAAATGCAAAAGAATCTATCTGGATCAGTACTTACATATTTCACAATGATTCGACGACAAAAGTGATTCTGGAAGCATTAACGCAAAAAGCGTCTGAAGGGGTTGATATCAGGATCTTGATCGATGCGGTCGGTTCATACGGTCTTTATATCTGGCAGCGCCCGCTTCGGGCACTCAAGAATGCGGGAGGGAAAGCGGTTTTTTTCATGCCGATTTTAAAACATCCGCTGCGAAATTACATCAATCTGCGCAATCATCGTAAAATCTTTCTTTTTGACGAACGTGTTG
The DNA here is from genome assembly GCF_028712165.1 of Sulfuricurvum sp. GTDB lineage: Bacteria > Campylobacterota > Campylobacteria > Campylobacterales > Sulfurimonadaceae > Sulfuricurvum. The sequence continues at coordinate 14,597 of NZ_JAQTQR010000063.1, forward strand.
CTCTTGCAGGAGGAATGAATCTCGGAAAACGGTATATGGGCCCGAAGCCTATAAAAAAACGGTGGATAGACATGATTTTCCGTCTCGAAGGGGATGCCGTTTTTTCGTATTCAGAGATTTTTTTGGCTGATTTCGCTTATGCATCGGGTGAGATGAAAACAGCGGTTAAAAGAGTGATAAACTGTAGTGAGCGTAATGCAATACAGGTTGTCCCCTCCGGTCCGGATATGAGCAGTGACGCTTTGTATGAATCATTGTTAAGCGCAATCCATACTGCGTATCGAAGAGTGTGGATCGTTACTCCCTATTTCGTTCCGGATGAAACGATTCTGCGGGCACTGATTATTGCCAAACACAAAGGGGTTGATGTTAAATTGATTGCACCTTATACATCGGATCATTGGATTACGGATATAGGTCGAAGCAGCTATATGCGCGAAGCTGAGGAAAACGGGCTCGAGGTTTTGCTTTATCAAGGCAATATGCTTCATACCAAAGCTGTTTTGCTAGACGATTATGCCGTTATGCTGGGATCGGTTAATATTGACAATCGAAGTCTTTTTTTAAACTACGAAGTTGTCAGTTTCGTCTATTCAAAGCCGGTTATTGCTCAAATGGATGAGTGGGTCAACAATCTCATCAGACACTCTTCATCGGGAATGCAAAAAGGATCGAAAAAAAGAGTGATTTTAGAAAATTTTATGCGAATATTTTCACCCCAATTATAAAGGCAGATCTCGCATGTTAAAGCCGCATGGTATGATCCGAAATACGTTTGAATCTCAGCAAGAACAAACATTGCCGCCTGAATTTGGACTGTTATGCTGGAATGTTCACAAGCGGAATATCGGATACAAATTTGATCTCTATTTCAATGAACTGCTTGAACGGTATGATATTGATCTGCTCGCTCTGCAAGAGGTCAAAATCAATCAAAAGGATGTCTCTTTATTTGAGACGTTTCATTATTCATTTGCCCCTAATATCAAACTTTTACATCACAGTTACGGCGTTTTGAACGGTTCTCGTATTTTGGACAAGGAGACATATTCGCTTCTGTCATCTCACCGTGAAAGTATGATTCGAACTCATAAAAGTGCGATATTTTCTACTTATGCGCTGCATACCGGAGAACTGCTTTTACTGGTTAATTTACATGCTATAAATTTTAGGGCGACCAAGATATACAACAAAGAAATTGAAACTATTTTTGAAAAGATAGTACATCATCGGGGACCAATGATTGTGACGGGAGATTTTAACTGCTGGAATCGTCAGCGCATCACTTTATTGATGAAATTGGCAGGAAGTCTGCATCTCAAAAATTGTGAGATTGGACACGGACATTTGATTAAATCGTTTATGAACTATAAGCTGGATCATATTTTTTATCGGGGAGTGCAATTGATAGAGAGCTGTGCCGTCGATGTCCAAAGGATATCGGATCATAATGCTCTCTACGCTCGATTTAAAGCTCTTTAGCACTATTAATAAGTCGATTTCTAAAGGCTTGGCCAGTTCATTTTATTCAGATCACTGTCCAAAACGGTAGGCGTTCCCATCACTTCTATCTCTTTGGCTAGTCCTATCTGAACGTTTATGATATCCATCAAATGTTTATCTTCATCGGCATTCAATACAAGCTTTTTATACTCTTGGGA
>NZ_JAQTQR010000064.1 GCF_028712165.1 Sulfuricurvum sp.
TCATCACGGCGAAGGATATTCAAACCCTCTTCATGAATATGATCACATACGACAATTTTAAATTTTTCCATTACTTTTCCTCTGTGTACGGCGATACAGTCGCCGTGATTTGGTAGGTTTTTAGTTTTGTTACAAGGGATGCAAGTTTATTTTGGTCAGTTGAATCGACCGTGAGGGTCATTGTGTCGCCCTCTTCGTGAATAATATAGCGAAGTGCACTTTTATTGAGCTCTTTTTTGACAAAAGAAAGTTCATTTGCACCTTTTACCGGAGCGGTAAGCCGATACATACCTAAAACAGTGTTTTCTCCACCCGTATCGAGTTTTAAAGTTACTTCATTAACCGGATAAAAATAGTCCTTCTCCTTTGTAGTGGAGAAACGGTCAATCCAATTCCCGATATCAGGACTAAGATGCAGTGAAACATCTTTTTCTCCCTCATCTGAACCCGCATTTAAAGCGGGAGCGGCAGGATTGATTTGAATCATAAATATAACGATAAAAACTGCGACCGCTGTGGCTATAAGAGGAAACAGCCAATATGCAGCTCGTCGCATTGTATTTATTTCAATTGGTCTTTAATCAAATCACCGAGGCTGTGTGAATCGTTATCGTTGATTTCATCCAACATTTTTTGGTCTTTAATGCGCTCTAGTTTTTTAACCGAAAGACGGATACGGTCACGTTTCGCATCGATAACCAAAATAGCTGCTTCAATCGTTTGACCGATTTCGAGTTCTTCAGGGATCAATGGGTAAAGGTCTTCATTACGGATAAGAGCATCAACGCCCCCTTCTAATGAAACGAATACACCGAAATCTTTCACGTCACGAACAGTAGCTTTTACTACTTCGTTCATTTTGTGATTGGTTGCAAATTGATCGATCGGAGACTCTTCAAGTGATTTACGGTTCAATGAGATTTTTTCATCATCTACATTGATTTTCGCAATTTTTACTTCGATTTCATCACCGACTTTTAGGGTCTCTTTACATTTGACATTTTTGTCCCATGAAAGATCTTGGTTATGCAACAATCCCTCTACACCGCCGACTTTTACGAATGCACCAAAATCGGTCAAAGAGGTAACGGTACCGGTAACGATATCACCCTCTTTGAATTTTTTGGTAAATTCTTCAAAAGGTTTCGGTTGAAGACGTTTGTACGACACGCGCAATTTATGTGTTTTAGAATTGATTTCGATAACTTCAACATCGATCTCTTGACCGACAGTGAGGTAATCTTTAGGGTGTTTAATATTTTTATCCCATGTGATTTCAGAGATATGCAAGAACCCTTCGATGTCATTTCCGAGGTCAACAAAAATACCATACGGCTCGATGTTGCTGACGGTAACTGTAATGGTATCACCCTCTTCCAATGCTTCTTCAACCTCTTGCCACGGATCCGATTGTACCGCTTTGATTGAAAGTGAAAGGTGACGTTTGTCTTTATCATAAGCGATTGCTTTTACATTGACAACATCGCCTTCTTTGTAAAGTTTAGAAGGGTTAACCGGCCCTTTATAGCTGATTTCATTGTAATGAACCAACCCGTCAATTCCGCCGACGTCAACAAACATTCCGTAACTGGTGATTTTTTTGACGGTACCTTGGATAACTTTATCCTCTTCCATCAATGCATCGATTACTTCTTTTTTACGTTTGCGTTCGTCATTGAAAAGTTTACGGCGTGAAACAACGATTGAAGCTTCAGCCGGATCAACTTTGACCACTTGTGCTTTGATTGTTTTACCGACAACTTGATCGGTCTCTTTGAACGCAGCGAGTGAACGTGGAAGGAAGAAATGAACATCATCCGCTTCCAAAAGATATCCGCCTTTATTCTTTTTGGTTACCAATGCTTCAATAACAACAGACTCGAAATCGTCTTTGTGTGCATTGATAAACGCTAAAGTTTTCTCTTGCTCAAGCACTTTTTTGTAGGAGATTTTTGGACGCTCATTGTAGTGTCCCATCACCATTACCATAATTTTATCGCCAACGTTAAAAAGAAGATTTCCCTGAGCATCACGAATTTCATCCAATGAAAGGATACCTTCAAGTTTTTCACCGACGCCTACCAACGCGCGGTTGTCACTCTCTTGGATCTCTACGACTTCACCTTCTGTAATGCGTGTGGATTCTTGCTCTTTGAACGATGCCTCCAGCATTTCAGCAAAATTTTCTTCTTCAAATGCTTCGTTATCGAAAGCCATGCCTATTCCCTTGTAACTAAAAATTGGCTGATTATAGCGGAAAAATGCTTGTTTTAAGTTTAGGATAGAGAATTTAAGAGTTTGTCAAGGTCTTTATTTTAGCGACTACATCGTCAATTATCCAGTCCGGCGTTGATGCTCCGGCACTGATTCCGCAGAAGTTTTTATTTTCAAACCACTCGGCTTTTAAATCATCTTGACTCTCGATATGGTAGCTTTCAGGGCAAAACTCTTGTGATATGGAGTGAAGCTGTTTCGTGTTGGAAGAGTTTTTTCCCCCTATGACAATCATGACATCGGCTTTCTGTGCTAATGTGCGAACAGCATCTTGATTATCAAAGGTTGCATTGCAAATCGTATTAAAAACACGTACTTCTTTATGGGTAGCCATCAATTTTCCAACAATTTGCTGATATTCTTCTATTTTACGGGTTGTTTGCGCCACAGTTGCCACTTTATCGCGTAAACGGAGAGCATTTATCTCATCCGGACTGTTGACGACATAAACGTGATCATTCGCATAACTTTTGACCCCTTTGATCTCAGGGTGTGTTTCGTCTCCGAAAATAACAATATCATATCCTTGAGCCGACATCTCTTCGCAAATCTGTTGAGGCTTGGTCACATACGGGCAGGTTGCATCGACTACATTGACATGACGTTCATGCAATAACGAAAGCTCTTGCTTTGGTATACCATGTGTACGTATTACAGCAGTCTCACCTGCTCTAAATGAATCCAGATTTTCACTCAAAGCCACATTAAAATCATTTTTCAACCGGTCAATTTCATTAGCATTATGGATCAATGGGCCGTATGTCGAAGAATTTCGATTCTCCTCCGCAATTTTAATTGCCCTTTTTACACCGAAACAAAATCCGTAGCTTTCAGCCAATTCAATTTTCATTTTTCTACCTGTGTACAGATTTGGAGAAGATCGAAAAAATTTGGAAAGGAGGTATTAATACACTCGATATCTTCTACTTCCATACCGCATTTGAGTCCTGCGATCAGGAAACTCATTGCGATGCGATGATCTCCGTAACTGTTTACCTTAGCACTTTTCAGCTCTCCGCCGACAACGGCATACCCATCAGGATACTCTTCGGTCACAATACCGCAAAGGTTCAGATTATCAACCACTGTTTTGATCCGATCGGACTCTTTTACCCGTAGCTCTTCGGCATTTTTAATAATACTTTTCCCTTCCGCACACGCCATTGCGATCGAAAGAGCAGGAAGTTCGTCTATTAGCCAGGCAATATTCTCTTCTACCGTTACAGCATGAAGAGGAGCACTTTTAATACTAATTGTCCCGATAGGCTCATATCGTTCATCGGTAATCGTATAACGGATATCAGCACCCATCCGTTCTAATACCTTAAATGCTTCAATACGAGTAGGATTGAGGGTCACCCCCTCGATCACAGTCGATGCACCAGGGACAATCGCTGCGGCTACCGCAAAGAAAAAAGCACTTGAAGGATCGGCAGGAACGCGTATATTGAGAGGTTTAAGAGGTTTATCCAAAGGCCAGATTTTTGTTTCCAAACCATTAATCTCAACTCTAGCACCCATTCCACGTAACATACGTTCCGTATGATCGCGGCTGAGTTCAGGTTCATGGAATGTACATACTCCATCGGAACGAAGAGCTGCAAGCATCATCGCACTTTTCACCTGTGCTGAAGCAATCGGTGAGATGTAATCAAATGCTTTAAGTGCTGCACCCCGAATGGAGAGCGGAGCCAAATCGCCGTTATTTCGACCGTCAAGTTTTGCTCCGATGGATCGAAGAGGCTGTGTAACCCGTTTCATCGGACGTCGTTTGAGGTATTCATCACCGGTAAGGACAAAATGCCCTTCTGCAGAAGAAAGAAGTCCGCAAAACAGTCTCATCCCTGTACCTGAATTTCCGCAATCAAGGATTTCGGAGGTCTCTTTGATACCGTTCGAACGGATCGTAATGATCTTTCCATCATCTTGGATCTCTGCACCAAGGTGTCCTACAATTTTCAGGGTATTGAGGGTATCTTCGGCGCGAAGAAAATTTTCAACACGGCTCTCACCTTCTGCTAAAAGTGCGAACATAGCACAGCGATGCGAGATCGATTTATCCGGAGCAACAGCATCGCTTTTAAAAGCAAAAGAAGATGCCGGAAAAACTTTTGCACGCATCATCGCAAACTCACTCCAAGTTCTACATTCAAAGTGTTCAAAACCCCGTCCATAGCAGCAGTAATGTCCTCTTCTTCCAATGTTTTGTCATCGGATTGCAATACAAATCGCAACGTCAGACTCATCTGATCTCCCAAACTCTCAGAAACATAACGATCAACCGGATAAAAGCGACGAATCTGTGCAGAAGCACCTTTTTCAATAACGGCTTTAATAGTTTCGTATGTGAGTTCTTTTGAAACGAGAAGACTCAAATCTCTAAAAGATGCCTGATATTTTGAATACGGCTGCGCTTCAATAAGTCCAAACGGGAGGGAATCGACGTTCAACTCACACATAAAAGTTTGTGGCAGATCGAATTCTTCCTCCACTGAAGGATGAAGGCGGAAAAGCTCACCTGCATCAACTCCGCCGATGACTACTTTGGCACATACATACGGATGAGCTAAAGTATGCGTTGGAGTATGCGAAACCAGTTCAAATGAACCTGCAACGTCTGAAATCAATTTGGTAAATGAGGCAAAGTCGATTACCGCAGGCTTACCCGCATTTGCAATTTTTTCACTCTCCATCGCTCCTGAAACGATAAAACCGATACGTTTGGATTCGTTACGCTCCGTATCAAACACCATCCCTGTTTCAAACAAAGCAATCTTTTTTTGATTCACTTTCACATTGGCTGATGCAGAGTTCAAAAGCCCTACCAGCAATGTGGGACGAAGCGTATCAAAAGTTGCCGTAATAGGATTTAAAAGCTCTTTTGAGGGCTCCGTACCGACAAATCCGTATTTTTCAACCTGAATTCGCTCATTGAATACAAAATGGACACTCTCATAAAATCCGCTTTGTGCAGCACGATGACGGTACATCCGTGTTTTTTTGTACTCCGCCAAATCATCGCTCATTTGATTTGCTTCTGCAAATACAAGCGGTTTGGAAGGGATATTATCGATACCGACGATACGGACGATCTCTTCAATAATATCTTGTTTATTCACAATGTCATGGCGAAATTTTGGAACCGAAATAGCAAAGGTAGACCCTTTTGGTGTACCTATATCCATCCCCAAATTTTTGAAAATCTGCGTAATCGTTGTTTTGTCAATTTTCAAACCGATAAACGACTCAAATTCTTCTTCAGCAATACTGATAATGCGAGGCTCATACGATGAGAGAAGCTCTATATTTCCGCCATATACCTGCGAAGGCGAATATTTTTCAAATAATTCGGTCGCATATCGAATCCCCATCTCAATTTTCGGTTCGCTTCCTCGTGAAGAGCGATAATAATGAGGGCAGCTCGGAATTTTTTTATCTCCCATTTTTTTGGCGATAATGTCCGGAGCAATATAGCTCGCTTCGATAATAGCCAAACCGGATTCAGCCTTAAAGTGGGCTTCTTTTTCTTGGGATACACCGATGACTGAAACTTTCTCTTTCCCGTAAAGTGCAGCATAACCGTTTTCGTCATTTTCAAGAGTAATAACCCCTTTGGTATCCGGTTCACCAAACTTTTCAAACGGATAAGCTCGTAAAACCACCCCTGTACTTTGTGTCGAATACAATAACAACGCATCAACAGCCGTTTCATAAGTACCTTCTATGAGCGCCAAACGCAGTGCAATCGCAAATGGGACATGCAGCTCTTTAACGTCGACTGCCCCGAATAAAAGATCGGTATCAAACGTTTCGTTATGATGGAGCTGCAAAATACGGCCGATACCTAAACGTCCGTCTTGTTTCTCTTTATGATTGACTTCTCTAAGAGGTTTTGAAAGAGCCGCACGAAGGTCACGCGCAATACCGTGAATACTTAAACAGTCACCGCGATTAGCCGTAAGTTCAATCTCAATTAGCTCGTCATTGAATGAACCGTATTCATTCAAATTTTTCCCTAGGACCAATTCACCGATGCTTGAATCAAGGATCATGATCCCCTCGCCCAAAGAAGGCAATCCGATCTCTTTAGCCGAACAAATCATTCCATGCGATTCAACACCCCGAAGTTTTGCCTCTTTGTTTTTCAAATTGCCCGGAAGCTCTGCGCCTACCGTTGCCAATGCGATATAAATTCCGGCACGTACATTGGATGCTCCGCAAACGATTTGACGCACTTCGCTGCCGACATTCACTTGAGTAACATTTAGTTTGTCTGCATCGGGGTGTTTTTCACATTGCGCTACATAACCGACAACAACGCCGTCTGGAACACGAATCGTTTCGTGACGATCGACTTCAAGACCGATCGCGTTGAATGTTTTCAGTAACGTTTCCGTACTTACACCTGATAGATCGATCCATTCATTTAACCAATTTTTTGTAACGATCATCTAAACTGCTCCAATAATCTCGTATCTCCCTCAAACAAAGAGCGCAAATCACCGATACGGTGGATCAGCATTGCAAACCGCTCAACCCCTAAACCAAACGCATATCCGCTGACATTCTCATATCCGACCGCTTTAAAGACATTCGGATCGACGATACCGCATCCGAGGACTTCAAGCCAACCGGTTTTTGAACATACACGGCATCCGTCTCCGCCGCAGAAAATACAGCTGATATCCACTTCAGCCGAAGGTTCCGTAAACGGAAAAAAGCTTGGACGGAATCGGACTTCAACATCCCCGAACATTGTTTTCAAAAAATCTTCCAAAATAAATTTTAGATTGGCAAACGATACTTTCCCCGCTTCTTCGACCACCAATCCCTCTACCTGATGAAACATCGGTGTATGGGTAATGTCGTAATCGCGGCGGAATACGGATCCCGGCGCAATCATACGGATCGGAGGCTTCTGACTTAACATCGTACGAATTTGTACCGGAGAGGTGTGCGTACGCAGAAGCTTCGCATCTTTAAAATAAAAAGTGTCCTGCATATCACGTGCAGGATGATATTTAGGAAGGTTCAATGCTTCAAAATTATGGAAATCATCTTCTACCATCGGACCCGTTTGAACCGAAAAATTCATAGCAATAAAATATTCTACAATACGGTCCATCGTTTCCATCACAGGATGAAGCGAACCGCGTTCCGTGGTCGGGGAGTAGAGGCTGACATCAATCGCTTCCGCTTTCATAGTCTCTTTTAAATGCTCCATGGCCAATACAAGCTTACGCTCTACCAACAAAGCATTCAATCCCTCTTTGTGAATATTCAGTTCTTTGGCAAACATCCCTTTTTCGGCATCAGGGATATCTTTCATACGGGCGAACTCAGCGTTCATTACCCCTTTTTTTCCGAAAACTGCGATCCGAATCTCTTCGATTTTATCAATCGAGTCGGCCGATTTTATAGCGTCATACCACTCTTGCAAAATAGAGTCTCCATTGATGATTTTCTGAAAGCTAAAAACACATTATCATTATTTCTGAAAGGGCTTTCAATTTAGGGGATATTGTAGTCAAATCTCTTTTATAAATAGCTTCAAGGGATAAAGCATATGCTACAATAGCACTAAAAAAGAGGTTTATTATGTGTCTATTCTGTAAAATTGCCAGCAAAGAAATCCCATCCAATACCGTTGCAGAAAACGACGAGTTTTATGCTTTTCACGATATAAATCCCAAAGCACCTGTCCATGTTTTGGCTATACCAAAAGCTCATTACGACAGTTTTAACGATATTCCGGGAGATGTGATGGGTAAGATGGGAACATTTATGCAAGAAGTTGCCAAGACTCTCGGAATCGATCAAAGCGGATACCGTATTATCAGTAACATCGGTGACAACGGAGGACAAGAAGTGAAACACCTCCATTTTCACATTGTCGGCGGTGCAAAACTTCACTGGGGCCATTTTGCTGACGCCGATCCGAAAGATTTCTTTTAATACATCAGCCTGTTGGAAGTTTTTCCAACAGTGTTTTTAAACTCTTAATCTTCTGAACTGCCGATATATCGATATATCACAGCCGCAATCAATGCACCGATGATAGGTGCAACCCAAAACAACCATAATTGAGACATAGCCCAATCCCCGACAAAGATAGCAGTGGCCGTACTTCTTGCAGGGTTTACAGAAGTATTGGTAACCGGAATACTGATCAAATGGATCAATGTCAAAGAAAGACCGATGGCTAACGGAGCCATCCCCTGAGGGGCTCTTTTATCGGTTGAACCAAGGATGACAAGCAAAAACATCATTGTCATAACAATCTCAGTGACCAAGGCTGCAGCTAATGAATATCCGCCCGGAGAATGTTCGCCATATCCGTTTGATGCAAAACCGCCATTAACATCAAAACCGGGATGACCGTTCGCAATAAAAAAAAGAACTCCGGCAGCAATAGTTCCACCAATAATTTGAGCCATAATATATGGGACAAGTTCCTTCGAAGGAAAACGTCCACCCGCCCAAAGCCCGATAGAAACGGCAGGGTTAAGATGACATCCGGAAATATGACCGATTGCATAGGCCATAGTTAACACAGTAAGTCCGAAAGCCAGTGCAACTCCGAGAAAACCTATTCCTAACTCCGGGAATGACGCCGCCAATACGGCACTTCCACATCCACCAAGAACCAACCAAAATGTTCCAATGCCTTCGGCAACATATTTCTTCATTATATTTCCCCCCTTTGTTGAGTACTACAGATAGCAATTTAACAAACAAATGTAATTCAAAAGTGGGAATTAGGATTTTTGCTTCCAAACCCTAGCTGGAGAGTGTAGATTTATATGGTGTTATTATTGTGTATAGTAACGAAGGAGAGAGCTTCCATAATTTGACTTAGAATAGCAGAATTTGTGATATGTCCTGACTCAAAATCAAAATTTTCGTTGAAATTTGGAATGGAAAGACTGGCTCTTACTTGGCCTCCAAAATGTGGTGCGGAAGAGACAGCTGTTGCAAGTACCGATGATCCGCCTCTGGCACCGGGTGATGTAGAAAACAAGATCATAGGCTTATTTTGAAAAACTTTCGAATCGATACGTGAGCACCAATCAAAAAGACTTTTATACGCAGCTGTATACGAAGCATTATGCTCGGCAAAAGAGATGATCAATAGGTCACTTTGTCCGATTTTATCAAAAAAAACTTTTGCCAAATCAGGATGTCCCAGCTCTATTTCCCTATCAACACTAAAAAGCGGAAGCTCATAATCGTTCAGGTCCAAGATTTCAACATCGGCACTTTCCAGTAATCCTACTACATACGTTATCAATTTTTTGTTGATCGAATGTTTGCTGCTACTGGCTGCGAATGCAACGATTTTCATCTCTTTCCCTTATTATGGAAATTCAGGCATTGCACCCTTGAAGCGATCCGAAATCGACACTGTTTCCGCCGCCGCTGATCATCTCTTCGTTTTCACGGATCGTATTGCCGTTATGGATAATCGTATAGGTTATTTTTGTCGTATCGCGGATCGTGTTGATCGTTGAACAATAGGTTTCAACACTTGCCATCACCCAGCGGGCCGCAAGGGTATCATCCGCGTTAGAATCAAAGCGGTATTCGAGATGAAGAGTATTAAATTTTCGAGGTGCTTCCTCATTGCGGACAACTTCTCCGGAAACCTCTAAATTTTTTACTTCATACCCTTGTTTTTGTGGAAGCATCACAATATCAGTCGCAGTACATCCGATCAATCCGCTCAAAAAATATTCAATCGGTGAAATTTGAGGACAGTCGATAATAAAACTGCTTTTTTCGGTTTTTGCTTCAAAACGCATTGCATCTTGGTGTGAAACAGTAATTTTCATAAATTTTTCCTTCTTTTATTTTTGGAGCCGATAATCATGAATCGGCGATTGAATCGTATCCATGTGCATTGAGATAATGATCGAAATAGAGTATTTGCTCGAGCGTCCGCAGTTCAGCTGTTCCCCCTTGGGACGTTCGAGCATTCATTGAATGCTCGATTGCCAAATAAGCGATTACATCTTCTTTGATTCGGTTGTCAATGGCATAAAGTTCGTGATACTCGATATCACTCAAATCGATCCCCAATACTTCGGCACGCGCAACTGCACGCCCCGTAATATGGTGTGCTTCACGAAAAGGAACATCGCAATGCTCGACCAGATAATCAGCCAAATCGGTAGCACTCAGATGTCCGAGCTTACAGGCTCGAGCCATATTTTGAGGTTTAACAGTCATTGTTTTGAGTGCTTCTCGAAGAATTTCAAGGGAGATTTCTGCCGTTTCAACGCTGTCAAACACCCCCTCTTTATCTTCTTGCGTATCTTTGTTATAAGCGAGTGGAAGCCCTTTCATAACGGTCAGCAATCCCATTAGATTTCCGAAAACCCGTCCTGTTTTTCCTCGAAGAAGTTCAGGAACATCCGGATTTTTCTTTTGCGGCATAATGGAACTTCCTGTCGAATAGGCATCGGAGAGTTCGACAAAACGGAACTCATAACTCGACCAAAGGATAATCTCTTCGGCAAGTCGTGAAATATGCATCATCAACGTCGAAATATTAAACAAAATTTCAAGAGCGAAATCACGATCGCTTACCGTATCGAGACAGTTAATACTCACTGCGTCAAATCCGAGTAGATTAGCCGTCATTTCACGATCGATATTATGGGGAGTTCCTGCCAATGCGGCACATCCGATAGGAGAAATATTATTACGCTCAGCTGAGCTTTCAAATCGCTCACAGTCGCGTTTAAACATTGAGGCATAGGCCAAAAGATGAAAAGCAAAATTGATTGGCTGAGCATGCTGCAAATGGGTCATTCCCGGCAGCAATGTCGCAGTATGATCACGTGAAATATCAACAATCGCTCTCATAAGCGATTTGATTTGCTCAACAATCTCTCGATTTTTACGGAGAACAAAACGACGGAAATCAAGGGCTACCTGATCATTGCGGCTGCGCGCTGTATGGAGTTTTTTTCCAGCTTCACCGATAATTGCAGTCAGCCGTTTTTCAATCGCCATATGCAAATCTTCATCACCGATTTTCCATTCGAAAGAACCTGATTCTATCTCGCTCAATACCTGAGCCATCCCGCTTTCGATTGCGGTTAGTTCCTCACGAGTTAAAATCCCTTGGTGAGTGAGCATTTGTGCATGTGCTACAGAGCCTTCTATATCTTCACGATACAGTTTTTGATCAAACATGATCGAGGCATTAAATTTTTCTAAAAGGGTTGACGCATCTTGCGTAAAACGCCCTGACCACATTTTTTCCATAATAGCTCCGATGAGTAAAAAGTGGGGTATTTTAGCAAAGTTTGGTTTAGAAGAAAATCATCCTATCCAGGATGATCGTTTATTTAATTACAAGCTGGGACGTTACCGCTGTCTCCAGCGTATTCAGTCAAGAAATCCTCTAAATGACGGGCATCTTTGGAATACCCTCGATCATTAAAGTAAGCCCATGAAGCTTCTGCTTTTTTGGAAGAAAGATGGATCTGGGCAAGTTTTTCACCCTTATTATCCATCAATTTGGACCAAACTCGTTGTTTTTTGGATGCGGCTAACGCTTGACCGCCACCGTGACATACTTTGCAAGATTCTATATAAACCTTTTGCCCTTTGTATGTGGCAGCATTGAGAAGGGTAGAACTGGCTAAAAGTGTAATGGCTACTGTAGCATAAAACTTGCGCATCTTAATTATCTTTCCCTATTAATTATTATTTAAATCGTCTATATTACATTACTAATTCTAATAAAATGCTTAATTTAATGCCCCTAAAAAAGGGGAAATAAAGCGTCAGAGCTGGTATTTCTTCTCTAGTTTTGGATCTAAATCCCATAGAGAAAGTGATTTAAGACGTTCTACAACAGATAAGGTACATTCGACATCACCCGGCCATTCGCGATCAAAGAAATCCACAGCCGTTTTTGTTGTCCCGTCAATTGCAACGATCGACTCTGATCGGTATACATCACGTGCTGCATCCATGTTGTTCGTTACCCGCCAAACAAGCATATAAGGGTTATGAATATCGTTTTTCGCTTCATCCACAAATAGTACGATTCGAACAAACGGAGCAAGTCTTTCCAACGCACTGAAACACTCTTTTAATGAACGTGTTTTACGAACGCTTACCACCGTTATGGGATTAGCGGTATGGCGCATATACTGCGTTACCCCCGTCACTTCCGGGATAAGATTTTGGAAATGTTCCATCAAAACAGAGCTGTCAATCGATTCAGGAGCAACCGGTGAATGCGATCCTGTAAAATCAATCCCCAATTTGCCTCCAACCAATGACTCAGGGCTGGAATGATCGAGTGCGTCGGTAATCCCCTCTGAAATGAAAAGGCATTTTGGGATAAAACGGTTCAAGGCATAGGTAATTAACGCTTCATAATTGGTCAGTTTCGGAGCGTCTTCACCAAAGAAGAGCGCATGTTTGACGAAACTCATCTGACCTGATCCCCAAAAAATATGCATAAACTGTTTAGCATGCCCTTTATATAACGGTTTCATTTTTGCCAAAATCAGATTATGAAACACCCCATTCTCCGGCATATGGTAATCGATCAAATCGGCCGCATTCGTTTTGAGCAACGGTAAAAAGACCCGTTCTGTCGCCCAGCCCATGTATTTGTCTTCCAATGGCGGTTTACCGACAACGGTTGCCAAATAATAAGGATTTTTACGGCTTGTAATCGCACTCACTTCCATAACGGGATAGTTTTCCGCAAGGGTATAGTAACCCGTATGATCTCCAAAAGGTCCTTCAAGAACAAGTTTTTCCGGGTCAACCCACCCTTCGATAACGAAATCGAGGTCTTCTGGAACATACAGCGGTGTCGTAATCGATTCAACCAATTTTGGAGACTCTTTTTTAATCAGGCCATACAATAGCAATTCATTTACGCCATACGGTAAAGGTGCCGTTGCACACCATGTATAAAGAGGATCGCCGCCGATCCCGATCGAAACAGGCATTTTTTTACCGGCACGTTGGTATTGGTCAAAAAAGTGAGACGAGTCTTTATGAATCTGCCAGTGCATTCCCAGGTGATTTTTATCATACACCTGCAAACGGTACATCCCCAAATTGACCACTGCACCGTCCAAACTCTGGGTATATACCTGTCCCATCGTAATAAACGGTCCGCCGTCTTCTTCCCACGTAGTCAGGATCGGCAAATCGTACAAATTAACTTCATCGCCTTGCTTCACAACTTCTTGGCAACTTCCGCGCTTTTTCAGCTTTTTCGGGAAAATATCTTTCATCGCAAACAGGTCACCGAGCATTCCGACTTTCTCTTTGAACCCTTGAGGCGGTTTCATGTGGAGGAGTTTTTCAATCTCTGCGGCGACCCCTTCAACTTCACGGCCGAATAAAAGTTCAGTACGGCGAAACGAACCGAACAAATTCATCACAACTGGAATATCAAATTTTTTGCCTGAGGCTTTATCTACAGGGTGAGTGAAGAGAAGAGCTTTACCGCCGTTTTCTTTTTTTACTTCGGCATATGCCAAATGGGGAATTTCAAGATAGATATCAAGCGGTGTATCTATAATACGCAATTCATCTTTGGATTTTAATAGATCAATCGTTTTTTGCAATGTCACGGATTAAACCTCATTCGCCATAACTTCGGCACGGTGCAACAATTCCATCGCCCCCTGAGCGATTAAACGCTCTGCCATCGCTTCACCGGCACGAGATGTTTCATCTTGAGACAACGTCACCATCTCACCCATCACTTCAGAAGCGTCTGGAAGTCCGAGAAGAGAACGAATCACGACACTTCCGTCTTCCTGTACACGGGCACTGACCCCGATCGGCACTTGACAACCGCCTTGCAGTGTATCAACAAAACCTCTCTCGATACTTGTCTCAATTCGGCTGTCACGATCTTCCAAAAAGGCAGCAATTTCTAAAACCCACGGCTCATTGACCGTTTCAATCCCCAATGCGCCCTGTCCCATTGATGGGATCATCTCTTCGAGAGAGATAGGATAAAAATGCTCCACGAGATTTGAAAAACCGAGGCGGTTAATCCCGGCAGCTGCGAGAATTATCGCATCAAATTCTCCCTCTTTGAGCTTTCGAATACGCGTATCGACATTACCGCGCAAATCTTTGATGACTAAATCGGGACGCTGTTTCACCAACTGCATACGACGGCGCAATGAAGAGGTGCCGACAACGGCACCCTGAGGAAGCGATGCAATATCAGGATATTTTTCACTCAGCATTGCATCCCGTACATCCTCACGTATTGTAATCGCGGATAGAAGAAGCCCTTCAGGCATAACCGTCGGAACATCTTTAAGCGAATGAACCGCCATCTGCGCCTCGCCTCGAAGCATAGACTCTTCAATCTCTTTAAGAAACAGCCCTTTGCCTCCGATTTTGGCTAACGGTGCATCCAAAATTTTATCTCCGGAAGTGATAATAATCTTGAGTTCTACCTTAATATCACTAAAGTTCGATTCAATAACCGATTTGATATGGTTGGACTGCCAAAGGGCGAGTTTGCTTCCGCGAGTTGCAATGGTGAGTTTTTTCATGAATTACTTAGCCTTAATCTCTTTGTATTTGTTTTTCGAAGGATCTTTTTGACCGTCAAAGAAAACCGTCGGTGTTCCTGCGACCATCATGGATTGCGCTACTTTTTGGTCAAAATCAAACTGTTTAAGCACTGAAGGGCGACGGATGTCAGCAACGGTGACTTTGGTACCAAATGTTTTGTTAAACGCATCAAGAATTTTTTGTTCATCTTTTTCGTTTGGGTTGATATCCACTTTATAGAGCCCTAAAACTGCATTGTCCGTTCCGTTTTGATCGATCGCAATAGCGGCCTTAGTAAGGGCAACAGATGCAGGGTGCAATCCGGCTAAAGGAAAATGATAATAATAGACGGCAAACGTTTTAGGATATTTTTCCATATACGCTAGAGCATCCGGTACATACTTTCGGCAAAACGGACAAAGCGGATCCGAAAAAACCGCTACTTTATGAGGTGCGTTGACATCTCCGCTGATACGATTCGCTTTAGTGTAAAACGCATTATTAAAATTAGGTGCAACGATATCATTGTATCGCTCTCCGGTTTTAATATTGACCAATTCCGGAGCCAACGTATTTCCATTCACAAAATAGGTACCGTTTTGATTGATATGACGTACGTCATTGCCCTGCTTCACATCGGCTTCAATAGTGACGAAATAGGTCTGCCATCCGCTTACACCCGGAAGGTTTTGTTTACCCGCCACATCAATCTGAAGGTTTGAGATATTTGGATTTCCCCCTATCCCTTTTTTCAAAAATGAGACTACTTCGGCATCAGTAGCCGCCATCAAACTAGCGGAGAGTAGTAGAATCGTTGATAATTTCGGCATCAATGACATTGTCATCCTTTGATTTGGTTTGTGTGGGATATTTTCGCGAAAAACGGTTAATGATAAGAGAACTAAACAATGAAAATTGCATCAAAAGGCCAATGATATCACTTAAAAATCCGGGAACGATCAAGAGGATTGCTCCCAAAAGTCCTGTCATATTCCGTTTAGTGAAACTCTCCATCGTGATCTGGCGTGTTTGAAGGGCAAACAAATTTTCGCCGAGGGTATGACGAAAATTCATCAATAAAAAAATCCCCAAGAATGCACTGAAAACGATTTCGAGGAAAGTGGCAAGTCCGCCGATACGCGAAGCAATCTCCACTGTTACGATCACCTCTAAAAAAAGGTAGATCAGAAAATAGATCATCTTCGTAATTCCTGGATTTTTTCTAAGACATTTGCCGCTTCAACGGTAATGATCTCGCGCGTGGCACGAATCATAATTTGCACCAAACCGTTTTCAAGTTCTTTACCGACAATAACCGTGAACGGAAACCCGATCAATTC
>NZ_JAQTQR010000117.1 GCF_028712165.1 Sulfuricurvum sp.
ATGAGAAACAAGCCGAATTAATCGCTTACGCTGAAAATATCTCTGCCTATAAATCTCTTTTATCTTCCCAGCAAAATAATGCGGACGCCCTGATGGGATTAAGTGTAGAATTAGTAACCCTCAAGTCGCAAGTAGAACATCTCGATTTTTATGAAACGCTCCATAAAGATAAAACAACCACCTTAACATTGGTCTATCCCTTTGATTTTGAACACTCATCGTATCTCAAAGTAAGCCGTGATATAACACCTACAAAACGGTTGTTAACTAAAATTCTCAATTCCATTTTTATCATCAATGCAGTCGGTTTTGTTGTCATTATCCTCTATGCCATTGCATTCTCAAAAATGCTGATTGCCCCGATTAGTGCACTCAGTCGACGCTTAGCCAATATGAATGAGCATCTGATCCGACCGATAAAAGTCGAACAGCTCCCCGATGAGTTCGAGCCTCTGGGCGAAACCATTAATCGTCTGATGGCACGTATTCAGAATTTTGTCAAATATCAAAAAGAGCTCTTTATCGGTGCTGCCCATGAGCTTAAAACCCCACTGGCGGTCATCAAACTCAAAAATCAGGTCACTTTGATTAAAAAACGCTCTCCCGAAGAGTACATCGAAGCAATCCGTATCACCAATAAAAGTGTCGATGAGATGAATAAAATTGTCGCTAATATCTTAAATATAGGCCGTCAGGAAGGGGCTCAGCTCGAAATCCCTGTTGAAGCCGACATCATTCAAATTCTTAAAAAATGGGAAGGCGATTTTGGATTGCTGGCTGACAGTGAAAACAAAAAACTGAGTACCCACTTTGAGCCCGGCTCATTTATGGCGGTTTTACAAGTGACTCTTCTGAATCAAATTCTCCAAAATTTCTTGCAAAATGCACTGAAATTTACCCCGGAGGGAAAAACCATACTCTTTCAAAGCTATCTCAATGATATCGGAATCGTCATCGAAGTTATCGACGAAGGGTGCGGAATCGATGAAAGTGTGGATCTTTTTGCACCGTTTAAACGCCAAGGGAATAAATCGGGGGTTGGACTCGGTCTCTTTTTGGCTAAAAGTGCTGCCGAAGCGATCGGAGCGCAAATCACTCTGACCAATCGTGAGGATGGGGTTGACGGTTCATGTGCCCGTTTGGTCCTCCCTTCGAAACTGTGTTGTGTCCTTCCGCAACGCAAAATCTCAAAGGTTTAAAAATGCTCAAAGGTTCCTTTCGCTATAAATCGCGCATAAACGAAAACTAATCGAGGGTTTAACCTATGCCATTACTAATAGTCGATGAATGTATTGCATGCGATGCATGCCGTGAAGAGTGCCCGATGGATGCGATTGAAGAGGGCGATCCGATTTATATCATCGATCCTGACCGTTGTACCGAATGTGTAGGAACCTATGATGAACCTGCCTGTATCGCAGTGTGTCCTGTTGATTGTATTATCCCCGATAAAGACAATGTAGAGACCATGCAAGAACTCCTCTATAAGCATAAGCAATTGCAAGAGGAAGAGGAGTAATATGGCTAAATGTACCGCCGTTATCGACATTGGAAGCAATTCCATGCGTCTGGCGGTATTTCAAAAAACCAGCCGTTTTGCTTTTCATATTCTTCATGAAGTCAAAAGCTCCGTTCGTATAAGCGAGCATGCTTATATCAACGGCGGACATCTTCAAGAAGAGGCGATGGATCGTACCGCCCAAGCGATTGGAGAGTTTTTATCCATTGCCCGCTCTTTTGATGCTCGTAAGATTTTATGCGTCGCTACCTCTGCGTTGCGTGATGCTCCCAATGCATCTGCCTTCCTCTCTCGTATACAACGTGAACACAAACTCTCCATCAAAGTGATCACCGGAGAAAAAGAAGCATATTTCGGAGCGATAGCCTGTGCCAATCTTTTACCTCGAATGGATGCGCTTACAGTCGACGTCGGAGGAGGATCCAGTGAGTTTGCCCAGCTTCGAAACGGTAAAGTCGAAACCCTCTTCTCTCTCAATATCGGTACGGTACGGATAAAAGAGCTTTTCTTTGATCAAAACAATATCCCCGGAGCAATCGCTTATATCGACGAAGCGCTAAAGCAGCTCCCTAAATTCGATACTGAAACCCTTATGGGAATCGGTGGAACATTTCGTGCCATTACCCGTGCATTGATGAAAAAAGAAAAATACCCTTTGAGAAAATTGCATGGATTTAGCACCGACGAGAACCGCTTTTTAGGATTTACCGGACAAATTCTCGAGGCAGGACCAAAAAAACTTCGCTCGCTGTACATCAAGCCTGATCGTTTTGATACCATAAAACCCGGTATATTGATTTTGGAGCGTATTATCCGGCATACGTGTACCAAACAGCTCGTTTGCAGCGGTGTCGGAGTACGTGAAGGGGTCTATCTGAGCGATCTTCTTCGTAATTCAGGAGACATGTTCCCAGCCAATTACAATCCGAGCGTCCGTTATCTGCTTGACACCTACGCAATCCACAGCGATCACGGGCTGCAATGTGCCCATTTGTCCAAACGTCTTTTTGAGCTTCTCTGCATTCCTTTGAATATCGATCCTGTTTATGAGAAAGAACTCGTCATCGCATCAAAACTGATCTCTATCGGTGTCGGTGTCCGTTATTATGCATATCAGCGCCACAGCCACTATTTAGCAATGAACGCATTAGACTATGCATTAAGTCATTCGCAAATTGTACTCATTTCCCATCTTCTGCTGTTTAAAAAAGGGCATACCTCTTCTTCCTTGATTCCAAAAGAGGGATACGGTTCTCTTTTGCCTGATAATACGACCGTAGATGCCCTCTCAGCCATCCTTCGCCTCTCCCATATCCTTTTGGCCGGTCGGGTGAATGCATCGTCTGTAAGTGCCAGCTATGAAGAGGGTGTATTACTGCTTCGTGGAGAACATCTTTATTTAGCCAAAGAGCAGCTGAAAAATATCATTCTTCCGAAAAATCTGACTGTGGTGTTTGATTAAATTAGAGGGAAAAGCAGAAGAGTTTCCCCGTTCGCCCTGAGCTGGTCGAAGGGTGAAGCAATGTTCATGGTTCGATATACGCACCACGAACGAAATGCATTTATTAAAATCTCTGTCCGATTGTAAATTCGAAGTGGGCAACATCATCACCCGCTTTGTTCCCGATCGGATTAGCAAATACGAGCTGTAGCGGTCCTACAGGGCTAAACCACTCTAAAGCCACCCCGTAGCCTCCCCGTTTGATTTCAGTCAAGCTGCTGTCACCGATCATCCCGTAGTCGACAAAAGCGGTTGCCCGCATTTTCGCTTCCGGTACAAGAGGAAAGCTAAGTTCTAGATTATTCGAGAACGTTTGGGTCCCGCCGATTTTAAACGGATTATTATTGATATCCAACCCTTGTGTCGGAGAGAGGGAATAGCTTTGATAGCCGCGGACCGAACCGATTCCCCCCATATAATACTTTTCTCCGATTGGTAAATCTGTATCTTTATTTCCACTGTTTTTCGCATAATTAAAGCGGGCTTTATAGCGTAAAATCAAGTCAAAATCGGTCAATTTTTGGAGCCCCTGATATGCACCGAAACTGGTTTTACTTTTCCAAAAATCGGTGTCGCCTCCCAATCCCGCTTTTTCAAAACTCTGAGAAACCGTCATCCCTTCACGCGGAATATAATAATCGTCGGTATTATCAAACGTAGCTGAAACCGAAACGGAGCTTTTGGTATAGTTTGCATAGTAATGTGGGTCAATCGTCGTTGTAGTAGTCGTTATCCCTGTATTATTAACATCGGTATAGCCGTTTTGAGAATAGTTATATCCGAGAT
>NZ_JAQTQR010000065.1 GCF_028712165.1 Sulfuricurvum sp.
GAACGGCGATAGGTAGCATAATACTAAACGTTCCCCAACTTGTTCCCGTAGCAAATGCGATAATTGCAGCCAGAACGAAAATAGCACCGCCCAAATAGGCCGAAGGCAAATAGCTGCCGATAAAGGAGGCCAGATATTTGCCTACTTCCATATCCGAACTGACTCCGCCGATCGCAAAGGCAAAGAGCAAGATAGCGGCAATCGGAGCCATTGCTTTTGCCCCTTTCAGCGAGGCTGTAAAAAAATCATGGGACGTAAGAGCATTTTTAAATCGATAATATCCCCACATAAGTATCAGTGTAATAATGAGGGTATAAAAAATCGAGGTTGAACCGGACCCTTTGAGAATATCTCCTCCTCCGGTGATGACCATGAACGCGATAACCCCTCCGATCATCCATACCATCGGCCATAAAAAGAGCCCAAAGTGACCTCTCTCATCCTCGCATTCTATAGTATTCGGGGGAACAATGGCTGCGTTACGCATCGGTCCGATATCGATTTCGAACCAAACGGCAATAAAGGTAATGATCAGGGCAACGAATGCGTAGAAATTAAAAGCTATCGACTGAACGAGCCATGTTGCGCTCTCACCTCCGATCAGTCCGGCCGTGATTTGTCCTCCGATGAGTCCCAGTAACAGGGCTCCCCATCCATTAAGCGGGATGAGCGAACACACCGGTGCAGAGGTGGAGTCGCAGACAAATGCCAATTTGGCACGGCTGATACCGTATCGGTCGCAAAAAGGGCGTCCGATCGCTCCGGCAACGAGAGAGGTTATGGATGACTCGATAAAAACGATAATACCGGCGATAAAGCTGGGCATGAGTGCACCCCGTTTGCTGTTTACCCAGGAACGTTTGACGCTCAGTTCATGGACCAGTCCGTCCACACCTCCGCTTCGCTCTATGAGTGCCATGACAGAGCCGACCATGATGGCAAACGCGAGTGTTTTGAGCACCCACCCTTCACTTAGCAATCCACCAAAACGCTCAGCCGTTAAAACAAGTGCATCGATAGGGTGAAAGCCTGCAATGATAAACTCGCCCGCGAGAACGGCCATTACTAAAGCGATAAAAACGGAACGGCTGAAGAGGGCGAGAAGGATAGCAATGAGCGGCGGGAGTAACCCTAAAATTCCATATTCTATGGGAGATCCTTACAGTATCATCTGAAGACGCATAATACCGGGGCGGTCGAACTGTTCTTTGTAGTATTCACTCCGTTTTTCATCAATCACTTCAAAACCGAGTTTTTTGAAGATCATCTCTGTCTCTACCATGCCGATTTCGACGGAGGTTTGAACTTTACGGTACCCTTTTAACCGTGCGGTAAGCATACTTTTACTGATCAGTTCTTTGAATACATCGATGGTTTTAAATTCCGGCTTGACCAACATAAAATCAAGTACAAAGGTTTTGTTGTCGACATCCCCTTCGCACAGCAGATAGGCAGCGATACGTTCGTGGTAGGTTTCGTCAAATCCGATCTCTTCGAGTGCTTTTGAAAAGATTTCGTGGGTTGCGATACGGGGTTCATAGCCGCAAATCGTACCTACGGTAGTTGCACCGCTAACCGCAATAAAAAAGTTTGAGAAATGACAGTAACTTTTGGTTGTCGTGAGGGCTAAACGCTTTAGATGTCCGAGGAGTAACTCATTATCCGAGGTATTAAAGACCAAATCAAACAATCCGATCTTCTTCCCGCCACGCGAACCCTCGATTAATGCTTGGGCAATAATGTCAATATCCGCCTCAGATGCTTTACGAACGGTAATTGTCATCAGTGCCTCACTCTTGCGATTTTCAATATGCTATACTACCTAACTTTAAAATAAACTAAGACAATGACATGTTAAAAACAATTCCAACCCTCTTCGCCTCATTTCTCTTTTTAACCCTTCACGCATCGGAACAATTATTAGTGGTGATTTCCCCTGAGCTAAACTCGACTGCGGCGTCTATGCAGCGGTATGAGAAACATACTTTATGGGAGAAAATCGGAGAAAAAATCCCGGTCACATTAGGTCGAAGCGGTTTGGGCTATGCGAGTGATAAAATTCCTCTAAAAAATGAGGGGGACGGCCGTTCTCCTGCCGGAGTATTTAGTATCAGCTCGACGTTTGGCTACGATGTACGTCCCAATGGGTTAATGCCCTATTATCATGCTGATGAAAAACTGATATGTATCGACGATGTTGAAGACCCGCGCTATAACACATTTGCCTTTCTTGATCCGGATAATCCGCCGAAAAGTTTTGAAATGATGCGTCGTAATGATGAGGTGTACCGTAATGGAGCGGTGATCGGATATAACACAGCTGGAGACAAGGGGCGAGGTTCATGTATCTTTATCCATCTCAACCACAGTGATCATCGCCCTACATCCGGATGTACGGCAATGGAAGAAGAATCGCTTAAAGAGTTGCTAAAATGGCTTGATCCGAATAAAAAACCTCAGATTTTACAAATACCGATGAGAGATTGTGCCGATTACCAAAAAGAATTTGAGGGAATTAAATGTGAGTAATGAGGAAAAAAGCGCGGTGACTGCGCGTGGGCTTCGCGCCGAGCGAAACCCAGTGTTAACGTAGTCAATCGGGATGCATTCCGATGGCGTATTAAAATAAATTAGTTATTAACCACGTCTACTTTAGGTGTAGTTGCAGTAGCTGATGGAAGCATCGGATAAATGATGGTCGGTTTTTTACCTTCGAGCGATTGTAAGAAAGTTTGGATCGATGCAATCTCTTCATTCGTTAAGTCAACACCGAGTTGAATACGTCCCATCTCTTTGATCGCTTCACTAAGTGTGGCAATTTGGCCGTTGTGGAAGTAAGGGGCAGTTTGAGTCACGTTACGGAGTGTCGGTACACGGACCATTCCATTTTTATCCCCTTTGAAATCTCCTACATTCATATATTTATACGGAGCGACAACACCGAAAGCCTGCATTGTTCCTCCGAGTGCAATGTCATTATGACAAGTAGTACATCCTTTGTCGATAAAGGTTTTAAGTCCTTTTTGCTCTGCAGTTGTTAGCGCTTTTTTATTGCCGCGCAGGAAATCATCATAGCGTGAAGGGGTTACGAGAGTACGCTCGAATACCGCAATCGTATCAGCCACTTTTTCAAATGTGATTTTGACATCTTTACCGTACGCTTTTTGGAACATTTTAACGTACTCAGGCATGGAAGTGACTACGTTGGTTACGTAATCCTTTGGAGCTGCCATTTCTGGTCCGGCTTGGATCGGTCCTTGTGCTTGATCTTCGAGATGCGGAGAACGCCCATCCCAGAATTGTTGGCTGTAGAATACGGCATTATAAACGGTTGGTGAGCTGAGACCGTGTGGATTTGATGTCCATTTGTGCCCAATGGCTGCACTCATTCCGTCAACGCCTCCGATTGCCAGATTATGGCAGGTATTACAGCTGATAAGACCGCTTTTAGAAAGACGCGGTTCAAAATAGAGCATTTTCCCGAGTTCCACTTTAGCGGCAGTAGTCGGATTTTTAGGATTTGAAGTGAGCTTTTCAAGTGCTTTTGGGTTGGCAGGAATCGGTTTGAGCCCTGCAGTTTTAGCTTCATCAATAAGGGAAGCTCCCATTACAGAAGTAGCTACGATTGCTGAAAGCATCAATATTTTCATGGTGAATCCTTGTTTTTTTTGGATTAGAATTATAATTGTATCACATAAAAATAAAGGAAATTTTTTATCCTCTATCTAATTTATTTCTTGCATCACGGTTGAACGCTTGGACTGTTCCAACCGTCTGCACGCCGATTCAAACGCACCGGATTCTCCGATCACAATGCAATGCCCTTTTGCCCGTGTCAAAGCAGTGTAGAGAAGTTTGGTATTGAGCATTATATGGTGAGAAAAACTCATAACCATTACAACCCTCTCATACTCCATCCCTTGCACTTTATGGACACTCAGTGCATAAGAGAGATTGAGGAAATCGCTGAGCTGCTCATATTTGTATTGGACGATGAGCTCTTCATTGGGGTAGAAGACATAACAGAGTTCCTCTTCCTCATCGAGGCGAAAGATCAATCCGCACATACCGTTGAAAATTCTCCGTTCGCTCGGGTCTTCACCGTTTTTAAAACTTTCAGTAGTGTAGGAGAGAATATTTTCATTTTTAGTATGAACCACTTTATCGTGGAGGCGAAATTCCCCTTTGAAGGTAGCGATTTTCTTTTTTGGATTCGGATTAAAATAATTTTGGAGAAGTAGATTGAGATTATCGACTCCCAAGGTATTTCCGCGCATCGGCGAAATCACCTGAAAAGCATTGAGGTATTCCCGTATTTGTTTGGTCTGAAGTTTTTCACGTGACTGGGGAAGATACTGCAGCGTTACTTCGGCAACGGCAGCCAAAAGATTGTGGTTTTGGGTATGGATAGCTTCTTCATATTCTGCAGAGCTCAAAGAGTTTTTGAGTGCATGACGGTTGGAGAGTTCGACGGGGATAAAGGTGAAATCTTCGTATTCGTCCTGATAGGATGGGATAATACCGCGCCGTATATCGTTGGCGATAAGGGCGATGGCTTGATCGTCACGCTGACGATAAATTTGGGTCAACATCACCGTAGGGGCGAGATTGAGAGCTATTGCATCACTCAGTGGACTGCCCGCACCGATCGGGGGGAGTTGCGCATCGTCACCGACGATAATGACGGTGGCATCCCGCTCTATTTTTGCTATGAGCCGCGCAAATAGGAGCGAATTAATCATTGAAGCTTCATCGATTAGAATCACTTTGTAGGGCATTGTGTCTTGTGATTCAAACTTCACCAATAGGCTTTGGATCGTGGCACTTTGATAGCCGCTTCGTTCCCGTATTCGCTGAGAAGCGATTCCGCTGAGTGCACAGGTCATGATGAGATTGGGGTCATAACGGGTGGATAGAAGATCGAGAAGTGCTTTTGCAGTAGTGCTTTTTCCAGTTCCGGCGTACCCGACGAGGAAAATTAACCCGCACCCTTGATTGATAAGCTCCAATGCCGTATATTGCTGTTCTCCCAGTTTCAGTGACTGGGTTTTCAAAAACCTTTCAAGATCGTCCGATAGCGGTTCATTTTTACTTTTACCTCGACGTTTGAATTCATCGGTTAGGAGTTTTTCTGCCTCATAAATACGGGTAGGGGAGAGCTTCAAGCTGGGCAGCAGGGTAATACTTCCCTCACGCAGACGATCGTCGAGTGCTTCATTGTACCGATCATGGTGTCCGAGAGATAAAAGTTGATCGAGTTTATGAAACAGAGCCTCTCTTTCGATACAGCTGTTTCCTTCTTGGTCGCAGTATTCGCTGAGAGTATATTCCATGGCTGCCTGGATGCGGCGGTCATCATCTGTTTTCACTCCCATATTGAGTGCGATTTCGTCAGCTTTTTTAAACCCGATGCCGTTGATACGCATCAATCCGTACGGATTATTTTTGATCGCTTCGATAGGATCTTTGACTTCCCTCAAAGCTCCTGCTATCAGCCGAAGTAAAGCGGGCGTGACGCCGAAGGGGGCTAAAAACTCACCCAAAAGACGCATGGAGCGAAACTGTTTCCATCCGCTAGAGAGTTTCAAAAGACGTTTTTCATGCATCCCTTTGATCTCGAGGAGACGCTCAATGTCATTATCCAGAATATCGACAAGCCCGTCGGTTCCGTATTTTTCAATCAGTTCGGCAGTCAGTTTTTTGGTAAATCCTTTGACGACTCGGTTGAGAAAAAAGAAGAGTTCATTTTGATTGACAATGAGGGAGTGGGCTTTAAACGTTCGTCCATGCTGGCGATGTTCTTCCCAGAAGCCTTTGAGTGTGACGGCGGCATTGATGAGATGATCGACATCACTTTCGTAATAGTGCGCACTGATTTTATCCCCGCTTTTGAGTGCGGCGATAAAAAATCCGTTGTTTTGGTAGATAATCCGATCGATTTGACCGATGAGGGTTTGCATGGATTTAGATAAGGCGAGAACAAGAAGCACGCAAGCGTGCGTGAGCACTCTGCTGAAGAGAACTTAGCGTTAGCGTAGACACAGGGGTTTTACTCCTGTGGCGTTAAGAACATACACGATGATTTCGTGCTTCTTCTTGTGACTTATAGAGTTCTGCACACCCTTTGGCGAGTTCACGGATTTTGAGGATGTAATTGGCCCGTTCGGTAACGGAGATCGCTTTGCGCGCATCGAGGGTGTTAAACGTATGGGATGCCATCATGCACAGATCGTATGCCGGGAGAGGAAGTTCCGCATCGAGACACCGTTTACATTCTGCGGATTTTGCTTCAAACTCATGAAACAGCATTGCGGTATCGGCGATTTCAAAGTTGTATTTTGAAAATTCGATTTCTCCCTCTTTGTGGATATCACGATAGAGGGTCTGACCGAATTTATTTTTGCTCCATACGATATCAAATACCGTATCGACCCCTTGCAGATACATTGCAAGACGTTCGGTTCCGTAGGTGATTTCAACTGCGACGGGATCACACGCCACGCCGCCGACTTGTTGAAAGTAGGTGAACTGTGTCACTTCCATACCGTTAAGCCACACTTCCCATCCCAGTCCCCACGCTCCGAGGGTTGGTGATTCCCAGTTGTCCTCGACAAAACGGATATCGTGGTCTTTTAGATTGAGTCCCAGATATTCCAAACTTTTAAGATAAAGTTCCTGGATATTCTCCGGACTCGGTTTAATGAGAACCTGAAACTGATAGTAGCTTCCCAAACGGTTTGGATTTTCCCCGTAACGACCGTCTGTCGGACGTCGGCTTGGTGCGACATAGGCAACCGACCACGGTTTTGAATCGAGCGAACGGAGGAAAGTTGCCGGGTGAAATGTCCCGGCACCTGCGGCAATGTCGTATGGCTGTACAATCGCACACCCTTGGTCGTTCCAAAA
This sequence comes from Sulfuricurvum sp., assembly GCF_028712165.1. GTDB lineage: Bacteria > Campylobacterota > Campylobacteria > Campylobacterales > Sulfurimonadaceae > Sulfuricurvum. Next base: position 6,907 of record NZ_JAQTQR010000065.1, read on the forward strand.
TTGTTGAAGTTTTAAAAGCATATCACCGAACGTAATCATAACTGTCCCATAAAATAAAGTGCGTCATTATACCAAAAACCCGTTTCTAAAGGGATTCTTAAAGCAATACACCCTATTATAAAGGAAAAACGAGAAAGGCGGCGGGATGAAGCATTATTACTTTATTTTATTGTTCTGTATTACTGCGCTGTATGCTCAGCCGCCACTGGAAAAGGTATCGGTAAAATTACAATGGGCAGATCAATTCCAATTTGCCGGATACTACATTGCAAAAGAAAAAGGTTTTTATAAAGATGCGGGGCTGGATGTTACCATCCAAAAATTCGATCCGAAAGTGCTAGCTATTGATGAAGTTATGGCGGGTAGGAGTACGTATGGAATCGGGAGATCTTCGCTTCTGATTGACCGTATGGAGGGGAAAGATGTGGTTGCTCTAGCAGCGATATTTCAAAGTTCTCCGTTTATTCTTCTCTCTAAAAAATCATTGGATATCAAAACACCTCGCGATCTTATCGGTAAACGGGTCATGATGACAGAGGACTTCCAAGACACGATTTCAGTACGGGCTATGCTCAATTCACAAGGGATTAGACTTAATCAATTGAAAATTTTGAGACACAGCTACAACCCCATGGACATTGCTAACGGTAAAACGGATGTTATGGCATGCTATATCTCTAACGAACCGTATGTTCTTAGAGAAAAAGGGATAGAAACCAATTCTATCAACCCTGAATCGTACGGATTCGATTTCTACAGTGATATCCTTTTTACGACCGAATCGGAAGTTAAAAATCATCCAAAAAGAGTTCGCGCTTTCGTTGACGCAACGCTCAAGGGCTGGGAATATGCGTTTGCCCATATCCCTGAAACAGCACAATTGATTAAAGAGCGTTATGACGGACAACATAAGTCAAAAGAGAGTCTCATCTATGAAGGCGAAGTCTTAAAAGAACTCGCATATCGGGGAAATCAGCCTCTTGGGGCAATGACCTTGGAGAAATTTCGTCGTATTTCAGACATTTATAAAGTGATGGGAGTGCCACAAAAGGAAGAACGGTTTTATGGATTTATTTATGAAGATTCTACCAATCAATCTGTACCTTTGAGCGTGGATGAACGATCCTTTTTGCATATGAATACGATCCGTTATACCTCTACAGATGCTTGGCCTCCGTTTAATTTTTATTCGGATCACGATGATTTTCACCTTCAAGGTATTGCTGTTGATTTTTGGAAACTCATCGTAAAACGGACAGGTATGCATACCGCCTATGTATCATCTCCTACTTGGGGCGGGGTGCTTGAAGCGATCAAAACAAAAACGGCAGATGTGACACTGGGAACTTCGCTCTCTTCCGACAAAGAGCCTTACGCCCTTTTTTCAAAGCCTTATGCCACATTTGCGAATGTTATCGTTACCAATAAAACGATTGATTTTATTCCCGGACTAGATGCATTGAACGGAAAACGGGTTGCTATCGGTCAGGGGTATAGTATCTCATCAATTATTTCGGCTCGCTATCCAAAAATTACGATTGTTGATGTTGAAGATACGCGTGAGGGATTAAAACTTTTGAGTTCCGGACGCGTTGATGCCGTTATTGACATTCTCCCTGTTGTAGCTTATTTGATGAATGCCGATCATTATTTGGATCTTAAAATCTCAGGGACGACCGAGTTTAATTTTGACGTCCGTATGATGATTCGTAATGATTATCCGGAACTCAAATCGATTATTGATAAAGCAATAGACGAGATTAGTATTGCAGAGAGGCAAAAGATTTTTAACCGCTATATTGCCATTTCGTATGAAAGCCATGTCGATTACGGTTGGGTGTATCGAATCGCTATCTTAACAACAATTATCATTTTGATTTTTATCTATCGCCAATATGAGATGGGAAGATACAATAAACGGCTGTTAAAGATGGCAACTACCGATCCGTTAACCGGACTTACCAATCGTATCCGTCTGGATGAAAAATTGGCGGAATGTCATCAAACGTATCAACGGACGCATCGTCCGTATACCGTCATAATGATTGATTTTGACAATTTTAAGCGGATTAACGATACCTATGGCCATTTGGTCGGGGATAAGACGCTGGTGAGTTTTGCACAAATAGTGCGAGGTAATATACGCGATATGGATCTGGTCGGTCGTTGGGGAGGGGAGGAATTTTTGATTATCTGTCAGGAAACCGATATTAACGGAGCGAATCATCTAGCTATAAAAATCCAAGAGTTGATTAGTGCGTATGATTTTCCTCATATCCATACCCTCACTTGCAGTTTTGGGCTCAGTGAATGTCACGAAGGGGATCGTATAGAAGATGTTGTAGGGCGTGCTGATGATGCTATGTATCGTGCAAAAGAAGAAGGAAAAAATCGGATTTGCAGAGGTTGATCAGTCCAATTTACAGACGATATCCCCAATTTCTCTTCCCAGTGATGCTGCTACAACAGAGCATTTTACTTTAAGCAAAAAGCAGATGTTTTGTCGTTTTGGAGGGGTCATACACTCGTAATTTCCCATCCCTTTAGCGATGATGAGATCCGCTGTATCAAAGAGCTCTTGAGCCTTAGGAGATGCGAGTTCATAGACAAATCCGGGAGTCGGGACGCCGCTGTCCATCAGAGTACACACGGAGTCTATTTTTGCATCAAGAGCCTCTTGCATTGTCACATCATTGATTATCGGATTTCCTCGAACCATATAGGTAAATTCTATATTGGGATAGAGTTTTTGAAGCGATTGTATCGTTAATGCATCGAAGATATGCTCACCTGCATTGTCACCGATATAGAGAACAGTTTTAGAACGTTTGAGGGTATCCGATAACTGTGCACTGTCGTCATGGGCAAACGGTGTGGTAAATACAGAGTTGATCGCTTCATGAAGATCGAAACTTACTTCAGCAGCCAGATCAATAACATTTCCCACTACGGCCGTTTTTAGTGTCGCTGTAAACGGATGATCGCTCTGCTCAATCGTCTCCTGTAAAAACGGTATATAAGAATTGGCTTGTTGGGTTGCATGCTGTTTCTGATGTTCGTAGAGATCGTTAGTACCGGCCAATACAGCCATCTGTTCATAAAGCGGTGCGGCAATAACAGGAGGTGAGAGGGTAAAATCGGCATTTTGAAGTGATGTTTCAACGTACTGAACAATACGTTCAGTCAAGGCTGCATCCGCATGTATCGCTTCACAAACCCGTTTACTTTGGGCTGTGATACATCCTAAACATTCATTCTGTATGGTCATTGTGCTCCATATTCGTCGATTACTTTTCCCCACATCAGTTTGTATTTACGGCGCATAAATTCAACCTCTTGTTGGGAGAGACGGAGCTGTTCGGTAAGCGTTGCGATCGTTTTACGATCCTCATCATAAAGCTCTTGAAGTGATCCAAGCGCCTCTTTAAGAAAAAGGTTTTCATTTTTGATCGATTCGATTGTCTCTTCTTTGGCTACAAGCACTTTTTCATGAAGATTGATGATAGTACCGATTGTTTTTTCGACGAAGCTCGCACCCAGTGTAACATCTGCATGGGATGCACTGAGTTCATGCAGCCCTGAGGGGACGATTCCTGCCATACCGTGACCGGGATCAATAAATACCTCACCGTCTTCGACAATAGTAGTAAGTTTTCCTCGGACAATCAATGCTTCAACAGCACTGCGTTCGAGGTGTGTCATATGAGCGTAATCATCGATACTCATCCAGTGCCCTTGCATTTCTTACCACCTGCCGTTTATATTTTTGATTATAACAAAAGTTATAATAGTGTCTCTATTTCCAATGAATCCATCTCAACCTTTTTCGCTTTGCTGATTCGATCTTCTTGGAGTTTCATTCGTAATTCTTCGTTTTCCAGTGCTAAAATCTGCATGGCAAGATAAGCGGAATTGATAGCTCCCGCTTTACCGATAGCGACAGTTGCAACAGGCATTCCTGCAGGCATTTGGACAGTTGAGAGCAGTGCGTCGATTCCGCTGAGTGCCGAGGCGCTCATAGGTACACCGATAATCGGTTTGATGGTTTTTGAAGATAACACACCTGCCAAATGCGCTGCCATGCCGGCTGCTGCGATAAATACCTGTGCCCCTTTGGTTTCTGCTGCGAGTACATAGTCTTTTGTGCGCTCAGGACTACGATGCGCGGATGAGATAATCAGTTCATACGGAACTCCGAATGCTTCAAGCGTTTCTGAGCACGATTTCATTACATCAAAATCGCTTTTGCTCCCCATGATAATTGATACGAATTTCATTTAATTGACTCCTTGGATTTTAAAGTTAACATTTTGTGACGGTCCCCATATCTTTTGTTGCAGGGATACGGAAAAAGGTAAATGCCGGCATTTTGATAGGGAGTGTAAATCGGTTAAGATTACCGCTGTGTACCTGATCCCAGATCTTACCGTTTTCAGCGAGGAGCTGTTTAAAAGAAATGGTCCATTTCCCTTCGATTTTACGGATGGTTCCGATTTCGTTATCTGTTTCAACAAGTAACGATTCATCGGGGGTGAGTATTTCCATCACATCCCCCGGGAACGTTTTGTATTTGCATTCATAAAACAGACCGCTCTCATCCACAATACCGCTCACTTGAGTGGTTCCCATCATCATTGAAAAGTCGAGGTTTTGGGTATCATGTTTTTCAAAAGGGCGATTGACGAGATAGGCATCGGTAAAGCCACGATTTTGCATGGTTCCCAACTCTTGTTGATATGCGTCCGGGTCATTTTTCCCGGCATAATAATCATCAATCGCACGTCGATATACTTTAGCTGTGATAGCGGCATAATAAGGAGCTTTTGTACGCCCTTCGATTTTAAGCGAATCGATACACCCGGCATCCAATATCTCTTTAATATGGCTTGCCAGATTAAGATCTTTGGAGTTCATGATGTAGGTTCCGACTCCTTCGTCTTCGACGAGTTTAAACAGTGTACCCGTTTCAGGATTAGCTGCATACATCTCGTACGGGAAACGGCAGTCATTAGCGCAGCTTCCGCGATTTGGTACTCGTCCGCTTTGCAGCGTTGAGATCAAACAACGTCCGCTGTAGGCAAAACACATTGACCCGTGGACGAATACTTCGATCTCCAAATCGGGGAGTTCTTCTTTGATCTGCTTTAAATCTTTGAGCGAAATTTCCCGAGCTGCTATGATTCGGCGAGCACCCATGTCATAGTAGACCTGGGCATCAAGTACATTCATAACGTTGGCTTGGGTTGAGAGATGCAGCGGAATATGGGGTGCGATTTGGTGTGCGAGTTTTAATACACCGGGTGTAGCCACAATAAACGCATCCGGTTCCAATGAGGCCATTGTAGAAATGTGTTCTTTGAGCAATTTCAATTGGGAGTTGAAAGGAAAACCGTTGATCGTCACATAGACTTTTCGTCCTCGTGCGTGGGCGTAATCGATCCCCTCTTTAAAACTTTCCAAATCAAACTCTTTACCGGAACGGATACGAAGCGAAAAATGGCTCACGCCTCCGTAAACGGCATCGGCACCGTAATCGATGGCGATTTTGAGTTTTTCTAAATTTCCCGCAGGGGAGAGGAGTTCGACTTTTTTCAAAGAGAGTTGCTCGATTCGTCTAAATTTTAGGAGATTTTATCAAAAAAAAGGTGTTGAATGTTTGAAAGTGAAAGGTTAACTGCTAAATGATGCCTCTACAACATACAAAGAGCGAGGTCGCGTGCAGTAATGCGTCAGCATACCGACAGCGATTTGTTGTGGAGGCGATTTTCTTTTGGTACTTTTCTTATGAAAAAGAAAAGTATAAAAAATATTATTTCTTTCCAAAAGAAGCAAGTAATGCTTCGATATCATCACTGCTGACAACATCATCATTTCCGGTATCTCCCGGGAGATGAACAGCAGATGCAACCCGTTTGGAATCATCGATTTTTCCGGAAAACAGGTGATTCATATAGGTAGAGAGTGCACGCATAACGTTGATAACCCGCTCGATTTTTTGACGGTGGATATCCTGATACTGCATGATATCCATAACGTTCATGATCGTATCACCGCCGTTTTGGAGCATCTCAAGGATTTCATCCATAGTGAGCGAAATGTCCTGATTTTTGGTCAGCTGAGTTTTAAAAGCTTCAACGTGGGGAAATTTAACACTGAGTGTATCGAATAGTTCAATATTGCTTTGAATAACTGCTTTGACAGTTTTTACTTGTTTTTCACCTTTACCGAGATCATTACTGATCCCTTCGATCAGATCGAAAATTTCAGAGGCTTTTTCTTCACTCTCTTTGGTGACATCATCGAGCTGATGAACCATTTTATTCTCATCTGTCGGCGGAGGCGGCGGCCAGCTGTGTACAGCAGATACACGGTATTTTTCCGGATCCGTTTCGTTGTAGGGTTCTTCTTCGCTTACTGTATTTTCTTCATCTTTGGTATCTGTGTTTGAAAGTTCTGTTTCTTCATAGGCTTCATCCAAATCTATATCACCGCTCATCAGTGCATCTAACTCTTCTTGCGTCATGACCCATACCTTAACGATTAAATTGCACTATAATAGCATGTAAATCTTTAGTTTCAATGGATAAAAGATGAAAGTTGATCTTCATAATCATACTGTTTTATGCAATCATGCCAGCGGCACCGTCAATGAATACGTAGAGGCTGCAATAGCGTGCGGCACAGAGTTTTTCGGTTTTTCAGATCATGCTCCCATGCATTATGACCCGAAATACAGAATGACATTTGAGCAAATGGAGCTGTATGAGTCTTGGGTAAGAGAAGCGCAACAGCGCTATGAAGATCAAATTACGGTTTTACTGGGGTATGAAATTGATTTCCTTCCCGGGTATATGGAAGAGTCAGTGTTAAAACGTCCATGCGATTATTTGATCGGCAGTGTCCATTTTATCGATGATTGGGGATTTGACAATCCAGAATTTATCGGACGGTATGAGGGGGTCGATATTGATGATGTGTATCGGCGTTATTTCGGACTTGTAGAAACGATGGCGAAGAGCGGAAAATTCGATATTGTCGGTCATTTGGATTTGCTTAAAGTGTTCAAGTACCTCCCGACACAAGATATTCGAACATTGGCAAAAGAGGCACTGAACGCGATTAAAAAAGCAAACATGTGCATAGAAATCAATGTTTCCGGATATCGGAAACCGATAGTTGAGGCGTATCCTTCCCCTTTGCTGCTTCAAGAAATTATCATGAGAGAGATACCGATTACATTCGGTTCGGATGCACATAATCCTGAACAAGTCGGACTTTTTACGCAGGAGATAGAAACTCTGGCACGATCGGTCGGTTATGATAAATGTGCCGTATACAGAGGGCGTGACAGAGAAATGATTAAATTTTAATCATCTAAATCTCTTCTCTTTTTAGTCTTTTTTGATATACTACTCAACTTTCTATTTTTTTCAGGAGATAAGCATGGGTAAATTCGTAAACAGTGTCGACGAGTTTTTTAGTTTTTCAAAAGAGAACGACGTTCAGTTCGTAGATTTCCGTTTCACCGATATGAAAGGGACATGGCACCATGTTAGCTATCGCTACAGTGCAGTAAATGCAGGTCATTTTGAAAATGGTCTCCCTTTTGATGGTTCATCAATCGATGCTTGGCAACCGATTAACCGTTCGGATATGCTTCTAAAACCGGATGCAGAATCTGCATTCATGGATCCGTTTACCGCTGATCCGACCATTATCGTTTTCTGTGATGTCTATGATATTTACAAAGGACAAGCGTATGAGAAATGCCCACGTTCTATCGCTAAAAAAGCACTTGAGCACCTTAAAGGTGCCGGTGTAGGCGATGTTGCGTATTTTGGTCCTGAAAATGAATTTTTCGTATTTGACGATGTAAAAATCCGTGATGAAATCAACTGTTCATACTACGAAGTAGATTCTGAAGAGGGTGAATGGAATGACAGTAAATCGTTCCAAGACGGTTACAACACAGGTCATCGTCCACGTACAAAAGGGGGTTATTTCCCGGTAGCTCCGATCGATACTATGGTTGATCTACGTGCTGAGATGATGATGGTTCTTGAACAAGTCGGTCTTGAAGTTGTTCTCGGTCACCACGAAGTTGCACAAGCACAAGGTGAAATCGGTATCGTATTTGATACTCTTGTAAACGCTGCGGATAACGTTCAAAAACTTAAATACGTTATCAAAATGGTTGCACACCTTAACGGTAAAACAGTTACTTTCATGCCTAAACCGCTTTATGGCGACAACGGTAACGGTATGCACGTTCACCAATCAATCTGGAAAGACGGTAAAAATACATTCTACAAAGAAGGCGGCTACAGCAACTTGTCTGAAACAGCTCTTCATTATGTTGGCGGTGTTTTTGCTCACGCCCGTGCGGTTGCAGCATTTACTAACCCATCAACCAACTCATTCAAACGTCTTATCCCAGGTTTCGAAGCGCCGTCAATTTTGACGTATTCAAGCCAAAACCGTTCAGCTTCTTGCCGTGTTCCTTACGGTGCAGGTGAAAAAGCGACACGTATTGAAATGCGTTTCCCGGATTCTACTTCATGCCCATACCTTGCATTTACTGCGATGTTGTTGGCTGGACTTGACGGTATCAAAAACAAAACGGTTCCGGTTGGACCGATGGACGAAGATTTGTTTGAACTTTCATTGAATGAAATCCGTGAAAAAGGGATTCCACAAATGCCGCACACATTACGTGGTGCATTGGAAGCATTGATCCGTGATAACGACTTCTTACAACCGGTTATGACTCCGGAATTTTTGGATACATACCAAAACTACAAATTTGAAACCCAAGTATGGCCTGACGAAGCTCGTCCTACTGCGTTCGAATTCAAATCTACCTACTCTTGCTAATTGCTACGATACAAGCCTAA
>NZ_JAQTQR010000066.1 GCF_028712165.1 Sulfuricurvum sp.
TCGGCTCCAAAAGATTGATTTTTTGGAACCGGCGGGAAAGTGCCGGGTCTTTTTCAAAATATTTTCGATATTCGAACCATGTCGTGGCGGCAATCGTACGCAGTTCCCCGCGTGCCAGAGCCGGTTTCAGAAGATTGGCAGCGTCACTGCCTCCCTCATTTCCACCCGCTCCGATAAGTGTATGCGATTCATCAATAAATAAAATAATGAAGTGGGTGCTCGATTGGATAGCATTGATAACCGATTGCAAACGTCGTTCAAACTCACCTTTGACACTGGCACCGGCTTGCATCGCACCCAAATCCAAAGAGAGGACTTTTGCACCGTAGAGTTGAACCGGAACCTCTTCGTTAATGATTTTCAGTGCCAATCCCTCTACAACCGCCGTCTTTCCGACTCCTGCTTCTCCGACAAGGATCGGATTGTTTTTTCGACGTCTCAACAGGATGTCAATCGCCTGACGGATCTCATCATCACGGCACAATACCGGATCAATTTTCCCCTCTGCTGCCAGCTGCGTCATATCGGTCGTGTATTTTTCGAGGTCATCTCCTGATGCACCCATCGAAGATTTTGGTGAGGGTTTGGATTGAATGGACTCCGCAGCTTCAGCCATCAGCCCCTCTATCAGTGCATATGCTTGCGCAGCATCAATCGTTTCCAGCAGTTTAAAATAGGCCGCATTGGAGTATTTGGCACCGTTATTCAACAAACTCATCAACAACACCGACTCATTCACTTCATTAAGAGACATCTCTAATTTTGCAAGCATATAGGCATCTTCGAGCCATTGGATCAATGCCGATGAAAATACGGGACTGCTGCTTTCGCTGCTCTGTGATTTAACCCCGTTTTGGAGTGCTTTTAACATTTTTTCCGGAGCGATTTCGTAGTGTTTAAGCAATCCGTTTAAAAGACTGTATTCATTTTCCAGCATGACAAAAAGCAAATCTTCAATCAGTATTTCACCGCCGCCGCGTGCGATACACCGTTGAGCTGCACTTTGAAGACTTTGTTTTGCAATCGCGTCTAATGTTTCAATCAGCTTTTTTAATTCAATTTTCATTTTTTCCCTTAACTCGCAAATATAACTTCTAAATTTTCCTGAGGTATTCCTATGACGCTGTTCACTCCGAGATATCCCCCCTGATCAGCAGAGAGAATGCAGCGCTGTATCTCTTTTTTCGGTATTTTGAGAGCAACGTCGTATTTCAAAGGTTCATCCAGCATAAACGCGATCAAATCGTTGAGCTCTTTCATTTTCGTTCCATCCACTCCATAAGCAACCAACTCTTCCCATAACGCCGAATTTAAAACGATACGAAATTTTGTACTGTTTGTTTTGACCGATTCTCCGGCTAAAAAGTCTTTCCCCAACGAGCAGTTCGTATCTCCCAACCGGCTGTATTGCCACTCGGGGATGGGTACTGTATCGGTTATACATTGCTGAATCTCTATATCATCATGGGAAAGGTAATGGCGTACGATTGCCAAGAGCGTCCCGGAGGATTTTTGACGCATACTCAATATCCCAAGATAGGGCATCAATTTTCGTAGATCCAACGTAGAGGTTTTAGACGCATGCTCGCCGTGCAGTCCGAGAATCGAAAGGATGTATTTTGAAAAAGGATCTTCCAGATTGTTTTGATATTGAATGTAATAGCGATGTTTTACCCATATCGGATAGATAAACTTTTGAATATTATGGTTAAAAACATCCAGAAAATCGCGCAGAACATGATCAGTATCGTTACTTTGCAAGACCATTTCGCAATAATGCGACGGCAGGGGTGAAGCACTCCCGAAAATGGCTAAAAAGTTGAGAGTCAATTCGATGTAGACCCCATCATTATTATGCTGCAGTGTAGCGGATGACAACTCTGATTTTTGGAAAGCCAAACTTGGATTAGCTCTGAAATGGATCTTTTTATAGAGTGCTTCGGCATCCAATTTCGGATAATAATGACGCAAATGTTGAATACAAAGCCGTATAGCCTGAGGCAAAGAAGCTTTGGCAACGACCTCTTTTAATACTTTAGTCATCTCTTGGGTAGTCATATCATTCTCACATCAAAGGCTGATAGCCCATTTTAGGCTGCCATTTAAACGTATCATGATCGATCATCTTGACTTCCAATCGATGGAATGAATTGATATTGCAATAGAGAGCAAAGAATTCATTTAAAACACAACAAAGCAGATACGCTTCACCGATACCCGTAAATTTCGTTACATCGATCTCCAAACGCGTTTGAATTCCTCGAATCGGGAATCCTTCATAGATCATCTCCGTTTTTTCATGCGAAATGGAAACGAGTCCTTTGAGCATTAACGCATTTTTATTTTTTATTTTGACATCATGTGCACCCGGAAAATCATACGTACTCAATATCGATGTTAGCGTTTTGATATCGGTTAATGACAAATAATTTAATGACATATTTGATATCACACGCCACAAAAAATCCTTTCCGATCGGCGGCGGATAGCTCTCGGTCGGAATCGTGATATTTTTAAACTTCAAATGCGATACATTGGAATGGGGATTTGAGATATTTATCCGTCCTAGCTGTAATGCGGTAGGGAGTGATCGGTTCGTACATAACAGTTTGACCGAAACGGTTGCATTGGCATAATCGTTTTTTTCATACATCCCCTCTGCAGAAGCAAAACGGATATAGCTGTAAGTACGTTCCGCATCATCGGAGAGTCTGACACGCAATGAATAATACTCATCATGATCGCCGTAACCGAACGATTCAAACGGCAAAAAATCTTCATAGACATTCTTGCTCGGTATCCATCCCCGTACTCCTTCTACTGAAAACACTTCGCTTGATTCACGTTCATATTCGGATGCGCTTAGAAGATACTCTTCTTCCAACGATGTTTTACGGATCGGAATAGCATCCACCTCAAACAAATTGATGATCGGTGTGCAATACAGGGCAAAATTTTCTTTGCTTAGTGTTTGCGCCGAAACCAAACGTTTTGAAAAATGAAACCGCATTCTAAACTGTCGGCTTTGTTCTAAAATATCCTGCTCAACACGAAAAATTGCATCAAGACGGTTAATGTCGATAAACAGATATTTCTGCTCAAATGAAAAATACTCTTGCAAAACGACGTACCCGTCAAATATATTTTGCGGATACGGAACCATTCGCTCATTCACGCCAAAACCGACCGGTGATATCGAGCGATTTGGTATTTGAAGCGTTTGTAGCGGCTCTTCTTTGTAATCGAGAATCTCTATCTCTATCTTTTCAACATATTCCAAAAGATAGAGATAAAGTTCGTTTGAGACAAAACGTGATCCGTTTAGATAGATACGTAAGCTGTCGAATAAACACAAATCCAAAGAGCCTTTACAACTCATAGTAAAATCGAGTTCCAATTGCCCTTTATTTCCGTATACGTAATACCGACTTTGAGAAAGTTCGATCGGATGGATCGTAGTATCGTAGCAGGTACGGAACTTATACTGTTCCCCCTCTTTCGTCATCTCACTTAAAACTTCGGTACCATGTGCTACGACTTCAGGAGCACGCTGATCACGTAAAGGCTCATATGAAATCACAGCATAAGAGGGGACAGGACGAACGTAATTCGGCCATAACAATTGCGCCAGATTATGAGACACTTCAGGTAGTTCCTCATCCAGCTGTTGACGTAAACGACCGGTAAGAAAAGAAAATCCTTCAATCATCCGCTCGACATCCGGGTCTTGACCCTCTTTCGAAAGATAGGGTGAAAGTCCCGGATTTTTAAGCGCAAACTCTTCCCCAAGCTTACGAAGAGAACCAAGTTCTTGAAGATAGTAGTTATTAATTGTCATCTCTCAAAACCTTAACGGCACCGTTGCCTAATAAATTTGCTTTAAACGTCACTTTTTTGTTGATGCGATTGAGCTTTAAAAAACCTTCGATATGGACATTCATCTCATTCACGTACAGCTGCTCTCGCGAGATACCGACACGTGCGTTAAAAAGGCGCGGTTCATATTTTCGAATACAGATTTCCGCACTTTTTTCGATCATCTCTATGGAGTCTTTTTGACTCATATGGATGTTATTCAGATCGGGGCGTCCATAGTCTTGAACGGTCTCGGCACTTCCGGCATTGGTCGAAAAAATCCGGGAAAGATTATTGGCGATGGATTGATACATCGCCTCTTCATCATTGGTTGCATGAATATGCTGGGCCGATGAGGATAACCGTTCAAAAAGACTCCCTTTATACGCCATTGATTATTCCTTGTCCAATTTTCCGACAAGAGAAAGTTCAAAACTGGCACCCATGTATTTGAAGTGTGGACGCAAAGACATTTTTACACGGTACCAGCCCGGATCGCCTTCGACATCCTCTACTAAAATTTGCGCCTTTTTAAACGGTCGTTTGCTTCGGATCTCCGCACTCGGGTTTTCCTGATCGGCGATGTATTGTTTGACCCATTTATTAAGCTCACGTTCCAAATCGGAACGTTCACGCCATGAACCGATGTATTCACGTTGCAAAATTTTGATGTAATGCGACATACGGGTAATGGCAAAGAGATAAGGAAGCTGAGTTCCGAGTTTGTAGTTTAGTTCAGCCTCTTTGCCCTCAGGAGTATTGGCAAAAATTTTCGGCGCCTGTGCGGAGTTTGCGGCAAAAAATGCCGCATTGTTGCTCCCTTTGCGCATTGTCAAGGGGATAAACCCTTGCTCAGAAAGCTCATATTCACGACGATCCGACACCAATACTTCGGTCGGAATTTTCATCTCGACATCTCCCATACTCTCAAAGGTGTGTACCGGAAGATCGGTAATCGCACCGCCGCTGCTCGGTCCGATAATATTGGTACACCAGCGATAGTTTGAAAAACTTTTGGTCAGTGCACTGGCAAAAGCGTAAACGGTATTGCCCCACAGATACGACTCGTGGTTATCCGAAACGTTTTCTTTGTAGACAAATTTTGATACCGGATTGTTTTCCGGATCGTACGGCGCTCTGAGCAAGAAACGAGGCAAAGTCAAACCGACATAGCGTGCATCTTCATTGGTTTCACGGAATCCTCTCCATCCGGCAAACTGAGGAGAGCTCATAACATCTTGCAAATCTTTCAGATCCGGCAATCCCTCAAAACTCTCCAAACCGAAGAATTTCGGACCTGCCGCAGCAATAAACGGAGCATGACTCATGGCGGCAATCGATGCCACTTTGTTTAAAAACTTAATGTCAACATTCGAAGGCGAAAGCTGATAATCAGCAATGATCGTCCCAACCGGCTGACCGCCGAATTGTCCGTATCCTGAGCTGTATACATGCTTGTACAAACCTGATTGCGTGATATCGAGACACTCTTCAAAATCTTCCAAAAGCTCCTCTTTGGAGACATTAATCATTTCCATCATGATGTTTTGACGGAAATCCGTACGCTCTACCAACATATACAAACCGCGCCATTTGGATTCTAATGCCTGAAATTGCGGTTGGTGCAAAATCACATCCATTTGGGCACTGATCTTTGCATCGATCTGAGCGATCATTCGGTCCACAATCGATTTGTTCACTTTTTCTTCTGAATTTTCAGACTTTAGCAATTCACGAATCAATGCACCGACACCGCTTTTAACGACACCGTACGTTTCATCTTCCCGTGTAAGATTGGTTTCGGCAATGATGTTGTCCAAAAGATACCCGTTTAATTCAATACCGTGCGTTTGTTGTCTTGCTTCTGTTGTCATGTCTTCCCTTTATTCGGCTGATGTAAGTTCGTTTAACAATTTTTCGCGCTCATCTTTATCAGAGATCGCGTTTTCAATCGCTTTTCTAAATGCCGGAATATTTCCCAATGGCCCTTTCAATGCGATCAACGATTGACGAAGCTCCATCAGTTTTTTCATCTCCTCCACATTTTCTACAATGTTTTCAGGTGAAAAATCTTTCATACTGTCGAGTTTAAGCGATACATTCATATCACTTCCATCATCAGTCAAACGATTCGGCACCGCAAATTCCAGTGATAATCCTTGATTTTTCAAAACATCGTTAAAGTTGTTTTTGTTAATGTTGATAACCTTCTTATCTTCGACCGGTTTTTTCTCTTCATTCGGGTTAAACTCACCCAGAACGGTAATTTTGTAAGGGATCTCTATCTCTTCGTTTTGATCTCCCGTCGCCGGTTTATAGGTGACGTTGATTCTCTCTTTCGGTGATTCGGACTGTTTATTCATTGTGACTCCTTTTATTTAATGTCGATTGCTGCTGCCATATCCACTCGGCACAGACGTTGGAACGCGATATCATATTTTTCACGTTCTATTTGGGTTCGGTTAAACGAATTGAGATAAAAACGATAGACCTCTGCCACCAATTCGGGTTGCCACTCTTCAAGAGAAAAGTGTTCTATCTCCCGCTCTAGCTCTTCAATAAGCGCTAATGCCATCAGCGGTTTACCCGCGGCAAGTGCTACTTGCGCATGAAGAAGTCTCCATCGGAATTTTTCTTCTTGTGACCCCGCATCTCTAAATGAGCGCTGGAGCATCTCCATCGCCTCTTTTGAATTCTTTTTATTAACAAGTTCATAACATTGCTCGCCGATAAGCGCTAACGTGTCAACAGGTTTATCACTCTCTTCGCCAACAATACCCCCTCTTGTTTGTTCATTCAGCCACTCTCTCATTTGCGACGGGACGAATGGTGTCCCATCACGAAATTTAAGCTCAGCTACACCTTCGTTAGAATTGACAAAACTAATCAGCATATTTCTCACTTCGGATGCGGCTTTGTTTTTTTGGATTGATTCGTATAATTCAAATGCCTTAAAATGTCCAAAGAGCCAAAAGGGTGAGCGAAAAATCACATTTTCAATAATCTGTAATGCTGCATCTTTTTTTCCCTCTGAAATTAAAGAATCGATCTGATCAATACGTTCACTGCTGGGAGGATTGAGCATCGTATTTCCGTTTTGAACGAGCGGAAGACCATCAATTTCCAACCAACTGATCATCCGGGTAAGGCGTACTGCACGACCATCATCGATTTGACACTCACGCCAATAATGGGCTAACTGTTCAGCATTTTTTTTCAGTTGGTTCAATACTTTGATCGCATCGGCATCATTAGTAATTTCACCGCTTGGGCTATTATCCGAAACACTTATTGGAGTCGTCGAAACTTTTGGTTTATCGTTTTCATCACGTCGTTTTTTTTCAGATACTTTTACTTCTAATAGTCGGCATGCTTCTGAAAATAACCGATCATCAACCTCACATACAGCCTGAACAGATTTCTGAAAAACACGTAAAAGTTCTAAATACGTTTCTGCATCATCGATGGAAATACCAATTTGGCGATCTTGAATAATCTGAAAATTGATAACCGTCTCAAACCATGAAAGGGCACCCCATTTGGCTCTGCTCGACTTTGGAAAAAGCTCTTTTCCAAAATGTTCCAGTGTCCGGTTCATCACCTCTATCGCATAACGAAACCCTTCCAGTCCGTTTAGTTTATATTGTGCATATCCCCACCAAGAAAGTAGTTTGATATCTTTGGTTTGTGTTAGGAGGAGTTTTTCACATTCAGAACTGACAAATTTCCAATCCGGAAAAGAGCCTTCAAGAGTACTGTTAATTTTATCTATCTCGGATTCCAGTGATACATATAGATCTTCGTATTTGGAATCTATACCACAATTAAATTCAACAGAAATAGGATTAATAATAAGATTTAGCAATACTACTCCAATTAAAATATTTTTTTATGTTATCTTTGACATGGAATATTACCGTTTTATTCTTTACAAAATCTTTTAAAAAATATTTTTTAGAATTAATTTGAACTATTTTATGTTTTATTTAGATATTTTTTAGTTTTTATACATCAAATATAAAGTCTTTTGTTATTAATTTTTATGATAATTTGAAGAAATAATTTCATCCTGTCATAATTTAAAAATTTTTCTAAGAATTGTCCTATCATCCCGTCATTATGATAATTCATTTAGATTTAGACTGCTTTTTTGCTTCCTGTGAGCGGCTCCGTAACCCTTCACTTCTCGGGAAACGCCTCGTTGTCGGCGGACGGGGCGATCCTTTTATTTTTGACAAGAAGCCCGCTCAGGCAAAAAAACTCATTACCCTCAACTCCGGAGCTTTTGTCCCCTCACTCTTTCATGCATCGCACGATGCAAGCCATTATTTCAATGACGGAGATAAGATACGCGGTATCGTAACAACCGCCAGCTATGAAGCCAGAGCTTTTGGAGTAAAAACAGGGATGAGTATTTATGAAGCATTACGCCTTTGTCCCGACCTTATACTGGTTCCACCCAATCATCTGCTGTATCACACGCTCAGCCATGAGCTGATGGAGTATTTGGCTACCGTTGTTCCGGTTATGGAGCAGTACAGTATTGATGAGATGTTTGGAGATTTACGAGGCTGGATAGAAGAAGAGGAGACCGAAAATTTTATTAAACATCTCCAAGAACAGATCACCAAAGAGTTCAAGCTTCCTGTGTCGATAGGGGCAAGTTCGTCAAAATGGATTGCCAAACTTGCAACCTCTACCGCTAAGCCCTATGGGATACGTGTCGTTCCGAAAAAGGAGATCGAAGCGTTTGTTAAATCCATTCCTATCGATGAATTTCCCGGCATCGGAAAAGCATTTTCGGCCAAAATGAGCCACTACGGTATTAAAACCGTTGGGGATGCATGGACATCAGAGACCCTGATCCATTCATGGGGGCGACACGGTAAAGATTTATACGCCAGACTAACAGGCAGTGATAACGAACCGATATCTGCCAGTAGAAGCCGAAAAGGGATCGGAATGTCCCGTTCAATGGATCATCCGGTAAAAGAGCGTGCGGAGCTCTTTAGACGCATCAGCGTTATGGTACGGCATTGGAGTCATACCATCATGAAACTGGGGGTCAATCCGACAACGTATGCATTCTCTCTCGGATATGAGAACTGGGGCAGTTCCAAAAAACAGTACACGACGTACAGACTGTTTAACGAACCCTTCATTCAACACTTTGCCCATGAAAAGTTTAAAGAACTTGACCTCTATCCCCACATTCCTATACGCTATATAGCCATGAGTGCAACAAAGTTCATTCATCATGATCCGAAAACATTTAATATTCTAGAATATGATAATGACACCAAGATGAGAAGCCTCACAGATGCTCTGACACAAATGAGGGAAAAGTACGGTATGGATATCGTGAGAGGCGGCAGTGAATTGTAATACTTCACTTTAGAATAATTCTATATTTGTCGATATAGTTATTACTCCAAAAAGGAGGGAAAATATGGATTCAATTAATTCGGGAATCGGAACATTGCCTCAGATTTATGCAATGAAAAAAGCGATGGAAGTGCAAGGGCAGCAAGTGATGAAAGCGCTGGAAAGCATTGCACCTTCTTCTCAACCAAATAATGTTTCCGGTGCCGATCTGACAGGTCTAGGACAGAATCTCGACATCAGAGCATGACTTACAGCCCTGTAGCGGCTGGGGTCATCCCACTTTTCAGGTACCACTTACCTCCTCTTCGATACACTTAATATCATGAAAAAATATTTTTTACTTTTGCTTCTTTTCATTTTTAGTGATAGTTATGCAGAAAATACATTGTATGACTGCTATTTTGATGAAGCGGGTCAACACTATAATATCCCTCCTCTTCTACTCAAAAAAATTGCGACAATCGAAAGCGGCATCAACCCAAAAGCCATCAATAAAAATGCCAACGGGACAGTAGATTATGGCTTAATGCAAATCAATTCCTCCCATCTGCGCAGACTTTCCCAATGGGGAATCAACGAACGAAATATCCTCGATCCAAAAGTGAATATCTATGCCGGAAGCTGGTTGCTTTCTGAACATATCAAAGAGCACGGGTTTAATCTTCAAGCGGTCGGACGATACCATTCGGCAACTCCGATTTACAAGGAAAAATGGCTGAATCGACTCGCCGCATCATTTAAATAATCATAATAGAAGGTGTATAATAGCGACATGAATAAATTTGAAAAAATAATAATTGCATTCATTTTAACCTGTACATTTTTGCACGCTGAAGATTATACATTCGGAGATGGATTACAAGTGGGAAATTCCCCTATTATTATAGGAGGCTATATCTCATCTATGTATGAAGCGAATAAACATACACGCTACGTAGATATTGATGACATGGCGCTTTTAGTCTACGGCGAATATGACCATTTTGACTTTTTAGCTGAATTTGAAGCTGCGGATATTTATAGAAAAGAGGTTGGAGACCGTCGGGATGAGAGCAGTAATACAACATTTCATACCGAACGCTTTTTCGGTGATTACTATTTTAGCGATGATCAACGAATACGATTGGGAAAATTTAATTCCGATATCGGATTTTGGAATCAAATGCCGGTCAACGTGCTCCGTGATACGACTTCAAGCCCGCACCTTGTCAATGATTTTTTTCCCAAACTATCAACAGGTATTAATTATGAAATTCGTCAAGTTTCCAATACGATTGATCGTGTTTCACTGACCTTTCAGAATAACCATGATCTCGATATCGACTATAATAATCTCAATGTAGATCGACATTACGCACTTGCATTCGATATCATCAATCATGAAACAACATGGCGCTTTGGCGGGGGTTATTTCCGTCTTGAACCTGCACAAGAAATAATGTATTTCCTAGGAGCTCTCAAAGTCGAAAAAAAAGAGGGCGATTTTCTTCTCGAATCTATCCTGAGACATGATGTCCAAAAGGAAAAGTTATCGTATGACATCTATGCACAAGGAGTCTGGCATATCATTACCAAACATGATGCTATCCTCCGTGCAGAAGTTGAAAAAGCCCCTTTAACACAAAAACATGATGGTGATATCGTTCTAGGATACACTTACAGACCGCTAAGTAATATTGCCCTTAAAGGGGAGTATGAAGCACATCAAGAAAGCGATTTGAACCGTTGGCTATTTTCTCTGTCGGTTCTTTTTTAACCAATGAAACAGTTACTTTTTATTTGGCTGATTTACAACGGATTAACGTATCTGAATGCAGATCCCCTTGTTATTGCTTCGGGAGAAAATTTCGGTGTCAACACAATCAATGTCGATGAAATACGGGGAATTTATACCGGAAAACAGTTTCGACTCAATAATAAAAAAATCATACCTCTGAATTTGGGAATTGACAACCCCTTGCGCAGTAAATTTGAGCAAAATATTCTTGGTGAAAATAAAGATACTTTGGCTCAATATTGGCTCCAGGCCCATTATCTCGGACACCACACTCCGAAAGTATTTAAAAGTCAGGAAAGTGTTGCCGAATTTTTATCAAAAGTAGACAACAGTATAGGTTACGTGGATGAGGAAATAGCCCAAAAGTATCATCTAAAAATACTTTTTCGGGCAAAAGAATAACTCATGCATCGATGGAATAATTTACCTATAGTTTATAAGCTTTTTATTGCCCTCTTTGGTGGAATTGCCATCATCATTGTCGCTATACTCTCTTATTTGTGGGGATATGAGTCCGAGTTAATGCTGAACAAAGAGCAGGATATCCTCCATGCACAGTCCGTATCGGTCGCAAATGATTTAAAAAACCATATTGAACGATTACAAAAAGAGATTCTTTTTTTATCCCATCTCGAAGTAATGGACGATATGGTTGTACAAGATATGGATCGACGTATTACAAGTTTATTGGAACAAAAAGCCGATGATTTGGGAGAATCTATCTCTTTATTTATGGTTGGACCTGATTTTACGGTTCATGCTTCCTCTAAATCAAGTCAAATTAACACCACGTTTAAAGGGGTTCATTCCATCAAATATGCCCTCAAACACCATAAATCATACTTTTTTCTTGGGGACAACCTTTATTTATTTACACCGGCATACGGCTCTTTTAATACAAAAGAGTTTTTAGGCTATTTGGTCATGTCCTATCCCATGAAAAACTTTGCGCTTAGGTTAAAAAGTGATCAAAATTTCTATCGTTGGATCACCCCTCCTTTTTCGTTGTCCTATCTGTACAAAAATGATTCACCTACTCTGGATATGGATGCCTATTTACACGATACGATTGCACTTGATGGCGTATTAGAAGGATGGGAATTCCATTATGCCATGCCAAAAAATGAGACTCTCTCACTGCTCTACCATTTCCAAACACTTTTTTTAAGTGCATTTGGAATCGGTCTTGTACTCATCGCCTTTTTGGTTTGGATTATTGTACTAAGGATTGTTACACCTTTGCGTGAACTCTCAAGCACAGCTAAAAGCATTGCTATGACCGGTGACTATTCTCAAACCGTTACGGAGACGGGAAGTGACGAAATCGGGATGATGGCTCATTCCTTTAATACCTTGATGTCTACTACACGACTTAGTATGGAACGTATTGAATTATTAGGAAAAACACAAGCAGCCTTGCAGGCCAAATCTTCTTTTTTATCTTCAATGTCCCACGAACTTCGAACTCCCCTTGGCTCCGTACTTAGTTTGACACAATATATGATGATACAGTCCGAAACACCGGAACCGATGCGTGAAACTCTCGGAAAAATCGAAAATTCCGCCCATTACCTGTTAGGTGTTATTAACAATATTTTGGATTTGGCCAAAGTAGAATCGGGAAAAATGGAGCCCCATATTGCACCATGCAATCCAATTACTCTCATTGAAGATGCATTGGAATTGGTAACTCCATTGGCTGAAGATAAAGGACTCTATATTACTACTATATTTGAACCGATAGAGACGGTACTGATGAGTGATGCGCGTTTGCTTGGACAGGTTGTAATAAATCTCCTTTCAAACGCAATCAAATACACGGAAAAAGGGTATATTCAGGTACAAATTCAATACATAGAAGATTTGTATGTTTTAGAGGTAAAAGATACCGGATGCGGTATCGCACATGAAGCACTGGATAACTTATTTGATGAATTTTATCAAGTACGTTCTCAGCGCCAAAGCGGATTGGAAGGGAGCGGTTTAGGTCTGGCTATCAGTAAACGCATCGCTTTATTGCTCAAAGGAGATTTGTTTATTAACAGTACAGGGGAAGGAAAAGGGACTAATGCCATATTCCATTTTCGCAGCTTTTAAAGTTACTTTGCAATCATATATCCAACACCCCGTACAGTCTGGATGAGATCATCGGCGTTGAGTTTTTTACGAAGATTTTTAATATGGGCATCAACGATATTGCTGGCGGTAAGATGATCAAAATCACGACTCAAATGTTCAGAAATCTGATAACGCGTTAAAACCGTATTCGCATTCAATACAAGCAGTTCCAATAGCTCAAACTCTTTACTTGAAAGCTTTACCGGTTCATTAAGAGCCAGTACGCTTCGGGATGAAAAATCGATCGTTAATTCACCTATCTGAAGTTGCGTTTGTTTTTGGACACTTTCACGTCGTAACAAAGCTCGGATTCTGGCCAGCAACTCTATATTTGAAAAGGGTTTTTCCAGATAATCATCGGCTCCGCAATCCAGTGCCTCCACCTTATCCTCTACCTCTTTTTTAGAGGAAAAAAACAAGATAGGAGTTCGTATGTTTTCACGACGCAATCCTGATAAAAGATCGATTCCGCTGCCATCGGGCAACATCCAATCCAAAAGAATCAGATCATATTTTTTTTGGGAAATACTGTATTCACCCTCATGAAGTGTTTTAGCAACATCTACATGGTAATTGGTATCTTTTAAAAGCTGCTCAAGTGCATAAAGCAATTCTTCATTATCATCAATAATCAGTATATACATCTCACCCCTTATAAGCATCAAAAAAAATTATATCTAAAGTTTGGTATAAACTGTTAACGGGGGGCTTCAACCATAATTTCATCATTGCCGCATGTTAATGAGCCAAATCGTCCGGCTGATGATTCATAGACTCGGAATGTCGTACATCCCGTTGCAACGATATCGCTGTGAACCCCATAAAACTTTGTCGGGTCCAATGGAATTTGAATATTCTCCGCCGATTCAAGACGGATCAGAGTATTATTTTTACGTACAACCAGCCATACTACATTTGGCAGAGCTATTCCATAAAGCGAATGCCGATCAGGCTGCAGCGAAACAATACTGTGATCACTGTCTCCATCAATGATACTCATTTTTTCCGCTTGTGCCAAATCACGATACAAAAGAGATCGAATCCTTTCATGGTGTTTGAACTCTTTGCCTTTTTCATCATAGAAAAGACGCATAAGACGAACCTGATCGATTCCGCCATATAAAAATGCAGCAATCAGACTGAATAATATAATGGCAACCAGCAATTCAATCAACGTAAATCCGCGTCGCATTACCATCCCTCTCCGCTTAGTCCGTATAAAGGGATTCGAGCCCCATCCATTTCGATCATTGTCTGTTCGATTGCATTTGCAGAGATGAGAGCAACGGCTTTTAACGTTTCATTTCCTTCACCGGAAGCATCCCATATATGGGAACGTTCCGTTCTCAAGATGAAATGATAGGATTTTAATTTTTCAGTGATACGGGCGTTATCAATAGAATAGCGTGTTGACATAAGAGTTGCAATATCATTTTCTCCTGCTCCGCCCATCGTATTTGAGGAAAGTGCTATCAGTGCCGCTAATTCAGAATCTTTTTGGTGTTTTAAAGCCATATCATAAGCTCGTCTCCCCTGAGCTGCCGACTCCATTAGTGCCAGCCCTGCAATAGAAGTTATAACCACTGCGACCAATACTTCGATTATGGAAAATCCTCCTCTAGCGGCTCCCATAATAGTTCTCCATATTCATGAGCGAAGAATCATACAATGACGCACGTAGTTGATCTTCATCTCCCTGTATCACCGAATCAGACAAAGGGGTATATGCAGTAAAGCTCCCTTTTGACTCAAGGATAAGAGAGCTTGAAACACCATCAGGATATAGGGAAAATTCAAAATTCCCTTCATGCATTTCTCCATGTTCTGAACGTATTGTCGGATCTGCATGTACCAAATGGCCATAACGATCAAATCGACGTACACTAAGCGAACCATTGCTTTCCATAACAAGAGAAGAACGAACCTTCTTATCCCCTTCCCATAAATCGCATTGTGTACAATTGTCATAACAAAACAAATCGAGACGTTTAGTCGAATTAAAAGCACTGAGATAATTTTTTATACTGGATGGAGTGAGTACCGATGAGTGCTCGGCAATGTGTGAAAGACGTGAACTTACCAATGTTGCTACCATTCCCATGATGGCAATCACAATAATAAGTTCAATAAGTGTAAATCCTCTGCGAATGGTTTTTAGCGGCATTCAGAAAGCTTTTGATCCTTCCCGTCATCACTTCCCCCTTCTTTTCCGTCCGCACCTAAAGAGACAAGGTCAAATGTTGTCCCGTCATTCAAATAGATATAAGGGTGATTCCAAGGATCTTTCGGAAGGTTTTTCCCTTCCAAATAACCGTTTTTACTGTACGAAGGATACGTATCGCTCGAAGGATTGGTAATCAATGCCGCAATCCCCTCTTCCGTAGTCGGATACGAACCGTTATCGATTTTAAACATTTTGAGCCCTTCGGAGAGGCTCTTCATTTGAACACATACCAACTTCTGTTTTGCTTCTTCGC
>NZ_JAQTQR010000067.1 GCF_028712165.1 Sulfuricurvum sp.
GCTGAGGAGAGATGAGGCAATCTCCATAAAAAACCTTTGATATTTATAGTTGTTATTTAAAGTTCATGACTATACCGAATTAAAGATTAATTTACAATGTTTTTTGTTATTTTTTGGAAAATGTTTTAGTGTGGGAGATAAATCTTGATATCCGTCAAGATTTATCCCTATCGATCCTCTTATACTTTCGGTTATACTCTTATCAAGGAATCTGTTATGATTTTAGAATTTATGCGTGACGATCACCGTGCCTGCGACCATCTGTATACCGAAGCAGAAAATGCATTAGCAGCTAAAAAAACTGAAAGTGCAAAAGAGTTATTCGAAGCATTTTCCAGTGCTACGAACCACCATTTTGACATGGAGGAGAAAGAGCTCTTTATCACCTTTGAAAAACGGACGGGGATGATAGGCGGACCGACACAGATGATGCGCTATGAGCACCAACAGCTTCGAAGCCTTTTGGAATCGCTGCGGTTGGCATTGGAGGAAAACCGGCCTACTGATTTTTTCGGTATCGGGGAATCGATGATGATTATGTTGCAACAACACAACATGAAAGAGGAACAAATGCTCTATCCAATGATCGATCGGACTTTTGGCGGCGACGCGGAACTCATGATTCAGACATTGAAGGATATGCCGCTATGATTCTTCTCGATACCCGGGAGCTTGACCATCCTATTCCGTTGGAGATGGCGGTCGATGCGTTTAAAAATCTCAGAAATAGTGAGGTGATACATATGATTCATCGACGTGAACCGACCCCACTGTTCGAGATCATCACTAAAAACGGTGGGACATATCTCTCGTATGAAGATGCGGAGTATATTTGGCACATATACATAACCCGGGACGGGGATTTGGAGGGGTATCGTGTTTGAGGGATTGTCACTGGATCAGGCGCCTCCGATTTCAATTGTTATGCGCTTTTTTATGAGCGTACCGATTTTCGGAGTTTTCTTATCACTGCTGATGATTGTCTCTCCGACGGAGATTCTCACACCGAATCATCCCCTCTCACTCGCTGCGATACATCTGCTGTTTTTAGGAATCATTACGATGAGCATGATCGGTGCGCTTTTTCAGATGCAAAGTGTCCTCGGCGGTCGGCCTATCCCTGCGCCTGCCGGAAATGCTTTTATAATCCACATCTTTTTGAATATCGGCATTTTTTCTTTGGCAGGAGCATTTATCACTCAGTTGTCACCGCTGTATGTTATTGCAGCAGTTTTACTCGGAAGTGCTTTAGTCTATACCGTTTTTTTAATCGCACCGTTATTGCTCAAAGGGGGAAGGCACAGTACGCTTCGTGGGATGCTGGTCGCTTTAGTCTCCCTTTTTATCGCAGCATTAATGGGCATTGATATGGCAGATACCTACGCACAAATGAGTCCCTCTATTTTTCATTCGATCATTCGTGAAACCCATTATTCGTTTGCTCTGATCGGTTGGATCGGCGCATTGATCATCGCAGTTGCGTTTCAAGTAGTGGAGATGTTTTACGTCACGACTGCGTATAGCGACTGGTGCAAACGAAACGTTTTCAGGATTCTTCCTGCCGCATTGGTACTCAAAACGTTCTGGCTTTTTTTTGACCTTCCTTACGTTTGGGGGTTTGATGTTCTGATGGCGGGAGTTCTGATGGGATTTTTGACAACCACGGTTCAACGGCTACGGGAACGCAAACGGCGTGTTAGCGATGTTAGTATCTGGTTTTGGGGTACAGGGATGGGATTGCTCTTGATTGCTTTGATCAGCTACACAATTTCTCTCGTAAGTAATACGGAACAATTCATACAGATTGCCCTGATTGCCTATGCGTTGTTTGCCGTATCGATTATTTTGGGGATGATCGGGAAAATAGTCCCGTTTTTAGTCTGGTTTCATCTTAATTCGGCAGGATATATGGATGCACCGATCATGTCGAATATTATCCCTGCCAAACGATCCCAATCACTATTCGTTTTGTTTGCTCTCGTATCCGCTATATCTTTAGCATCGGTCTTATATCCGCCACTGCTCATCCTGAGCGGAATCGTTTCCTTTGCCCTGTTTTCACTTTTGGGCTACAACCTCATCCATGCATTAAAACTCTACCGTTATACCCTCGATCACGGAACACGCTTCGAGCAGGTATAATCGACGGTAGCTTCTATTTGTGTTGTCTCGTCACTTTGGATAGGGCTTTCGGTAGGAGCAGATGCCATCATCACCATCCCTTTTGCCCTCATCGGGATCGGACGCGATGCACCGCCGAAATTGACACTGCTCACGAGACATTCCATCCCCGTCTCTTTTGAAAATGCTTCGGCCTGATTTCGTCCTTTGCGTAAAAGTTCCAATCGCAGATTGCCTTGAACCTCAACCTCCCGAGCACTGCTGACTCCCCAATTCAAAGCCCCCTGATTTTTTCGGACACCGGGAGCCGTAACTTTATCGATCGCAGCGCTCAACTCATTATAGGTGTCGATGCTCTTGAACTCGCATCCGAAATTAAGATTGGCGCTGTAACCGATAAATTCACGCTTTTGATCTTTGTAACTGTACTGCGGAGAGAGGTAATATCCGCCTCCCTGGCACATCTTTGCATTCGGGTCAAACCGTTTTACCTCAGCAACGATGGCATTGAGGTGCTCTTTGATCGTATTTTGATTTTTACCCTGCTCTTCAAAGCTCATCTGACCCTGCAGCACATCCGGTTTCAGAGACGTTTCGACCCGCTCAACCGTTGTAATATTCATCTGTGCACTTGCCGCAAAAGGAACAAAAAACATTATAAATAATCTATATTTCATGACACTCCTTTTATAAGAGATTTTTATCCCTATAAATCTGTACCGAAGTACAATTGTACCCTCTCTTCTGAGTGATTATAATAGTATATTAATATAAAAAAGAATATGCTTGAAATATAAGCAATTAAAACGTTTATTTATTACGTGGAGAGAGAATGCTGATTGATTTAAAATCACTAAAAGTTTTGTATGTTGAAGATGATCCTATGACGCGGGAAGAGATTCTTTTTTCTCTTACTACTTTCGTGGATACTATCTATACTGCCGAAAACGGTGAAATCGGAAAAGAGCTTTTTTATTCTCATCTGCCGGACTTGATTATAACCGATATCCAAATGCCTGTTATGGACGGTCTCAGCATGATCAGCGCGATCAAACAGACCCATCCGAAAATCCCTGTTATCATCATGACCGCTTTCAATGACACTTCCTATCTGTTTAAAGCGATTGAATTAGGGATAACCCATTACGTCACCAAACCGGTCAACCTCAAAAACTTACTTTCCAAAATCGATGAAATCGCTGAACAGATTATTCTGAAAAAAAAGGCCTTGTGGCAGGAAAAACTCCTAAGTCAGTACAAAAACGCAATCGATGAGACAATGGCGGTGAGCAAAACGGATGCGCTTGGGATCATCACCTATGTGAATGAAAAGTTTTGTACTCTGAGCGGGTATACCTACGATGAGATCATTGGAAATTCCCATGCATTGTTTCGTTCACTCCGAGAAAAGAATGAAAAGTTTCATGCCCTTTGGGAAATGATCAGTAAAGGAGAACAGTGGCACGGGGTTATCGAAAACCGGGCAAAAAACGGGGACCATTTTATCCTGGATCAAACGATTTTTCCCCTTTATGATGCCGATAACACTATAATTGAGTACATCGCTATCGGCGATGATGTGACCGAACTCTTCCATTATCGGGATTTTTTGGAGATTGAACTCCATCGAAATCGTAAGAGTTTGGACGAAACACTTCACTTTCTCGAACAGTATCAAGAGGCACTCCAAGTCGGAACAGCCGTATGCCACATGTCTCTCGAAGGGAAAATCCTGGATGCGAACGAAACCTTCTGTCAGTTGCTCGGATACACGAAAGATTCGATTTTAAAGATAGAAGAGTGTGCCATCTGCCAATGCGAAGGATTTGATATCCGTTCTATTCATGAAACGCTGAAAAAAGAGAATGTATATAAACATGAGTTTCAATTCCGCACCAGAGAAGGAAGTTTCAAGACATTTGATTCAATTTTCGTACCCATCAGTGATACGAACGGCGCTATCGTTGAGATACTCAGTATGCACCATAACATCACTGATTTGCTCGAGCTCAACAAAGAAATTATTACAACACAGCATGAAGTACTAACAGTGTTAGGTGAAGCTGCCGAAAACAAATCCGCAGAGACCGGAAGCCACGTCAAACGTGTTGCGGCATACAGCCGTTTTTTAGCGGACAAATATGGGCTAAGCGACGAAGAAGCTCGTTTGATAGAGATGGTAGCGCCGATGCATGACATCGGTAAAATCGCCATACCCGATTCTATTTTGCATAAACCGGGGAAACTGAGTGCAGAAGAGATGGAAATCATGAAAACGCACGCATACAAAGGGTATCAAATGCTCTCTCACTCAGAACGTCCGCTGATGAAACATGCGGCACTCATAGCACTTCAACACCATGAAAAATATGACGGCAGCGGATACCCTTCCGGTCTTGTCGGAGAAGATATTCATATTGCGGGGCGGATTGTTGCGATAGCCGATGTTTTTGACTCTCTGGGAAGCAAACGCTCGTATAAAGAGGCGTGGGCATTAGAGCAGATTGTCGAATACTTCAAAGAGCAGCGAGGATGTCATTTCGATCCCGTTCTGGTTGATATTCTTCTCGATAATCTCGATGAGATCATTCTGATCAACACCCGTATTCAGGATTAATAATGCAAAAATGGGTGATATCCTTATTGGCAGTGATTTTAGTGAGTTCTCTTTACGCAGAAAAAATCACCGCGGGACTCTATGATCCGGTACTCAGTGCGCGCGTGTCGAAAAAAGATTACGTTATGGGGATGAACGTTTTTCTTAAAGAGATCGTTCAGAACGAAGGGATCGATGCCGAAACCGTCTCTTACGATGACCCAGTTAAATTGTCCCATGATTTTGAGAGCGGAAAACTCAATATGATCGTCTGTGATCCGCTGACAATCGTTGAAAATGTCCCTTACAAATATCTCGACAATGGCATAATGGGGTATAAATACAATCAAACCGATTCCATGACCCTCCTCGTCCTCGTCAATGCGGATGACACCCGTCCGCTCTCCGAGCAGCTGCACGGAAATATCGCTATGGACGGAGATACGAGCGCAGAGCTCTTTCTCAAAACGCTCATGCTCCAAAACGGCATTACGCAAAATCCTAATCTCATTGCCACTAAAAATCCCCAGCAGAGCATACTGAAACTCTTTTTCCATAAAGCCGATATCACCCTTATCGATCGCGGTTCGTTTCTCACCGCCGTTGAGCTCAATCCTCAAATCAAAACCAAAACCAAAATCCTCCAAACAATCCCCCTCACTCTCGGCTCGGTGAGCTATATGCGCAAAGGGATGTCCAAAGAGCTGCAGCAAAAAATCTTTGCCCTGGGCAAACGGATGAACACCACTCCGCGGGGGAAACAGCTCCTCGCACTCTTTCACGGCAACTATATGGGTGAATGTGATCCCAAAGAACTCATGAGCATCTATGCTCTCAAAAAAGAATACGAAACCCTGCGCAATGCCAAATCTCTGCACCGGAATATCCGATGAAACCGCTTTTTATGATGATTGCTTTGATCATTTTTTCCTTTTCGCTGCATGCCGAACAGGTTTTAGTAGGGCTTGATGAAGTGGCAATCACCACCGGCATCTCAAAAAAAGACTATACGCTGGGAATGACATTACTCCTGAACGAATTTCTGAAAAAAGAAAATATTGAAACCGTCGTAACCTCCTATGACGATCCTGTCCGTTTGACGGACGATTTCAAGAGCGGCAAGGTCAATATGATCGCTTCCAACGCCATTAACGTTATCAAATACCTCCCCATCTCTTCGCTCAACAGCGGAATAACAGGCTATAAATACAACAAAACCGATAACCAAACTCTTTTGGTGCTTACACGTTCCGATAATGTGCGGCCTCTGAATGAGATCATCAAAGGGGTCATCGCGACCGACGGAGACAAGGTGGCCGATCTGTATTTTCGTACCCTGATGCTCCAAAACAAAGCGGCGGAGTCCCCCAATTACCTCATGATGAAGAACAATCAGCAAAGCATTCTAAAACTCTATTTCAAACAAGCGGACATCGCACTGGTCGATCGGGGATCTTTTCTCGTCGCCGCTGAACTCAACCCCAGTCTCAATCGGGAATTGAAAATTCTAAAAAGCGTCCCCCTCACGCTCGGAACCGTATGCTATATCCGGAAAGATATGTCGTCGCCGTTGCATGCGAAGGTCATCTTAATGGCCAAAAAGATCAATATGACTCCACGGGGAAAACAGCTGATGCAAATGTTTCATGCAGACAAAATGGATGAATCCTCTGTCAGTGAACTCGACAGCGTATCTGCTCTTATGCACCAATACAACGAGCTCATTCAACACAAACCCAACCCAACACTAGGAAAAAAACGATGAGAAAAGCCCTCTTCTCTCTTGCATTATTGAGTACCGGTCTGATGGCTCAGAATCTGAGCCTCGATGACGCAATCCGTATCGCACTGGAAAACAACCGTAATCTCAAAATTTCTCACACGGCGCTGCAGATCGCCGATGCCCAGTACCATCAGGCTCTCAGCGCACGGTATCCTCAGCTTACAGCATCTGTAAATGTTTCTCGCATGGATCAAGATCCGTCGTTTGTCATGAAGGGAAGTTTTGCATTGCCGCAAGACCTAAGTAATACTTTTGCATCGTTAACAGCAGCCGCATCAGGGGATCCGGCTGTAATTGCTCAAACAAATTATGCTATTGCAAATAATTTAATTCCTGCACAATCGATACCTATCGATATGGATGTCAAACTCATGGGACGTGATACAGCGGTTGGCCGTCTTGATCTCATTTATCCTCTCTATACTGGCGGAAAAATCGATGCGATTATCAAACAAGCAACACTCAACAAAAGCATCCAGTCTGAAGAAGCCCGCCGATCTGAAGCTGAAGTGATCTATGACGTCAAACGCTACTATTATGGAGCGATGCTAGCTAAACAGCTAAGTGCCGAAACCCACGACACCCTCGAACGGATGAATATGGTCAAAGACCTTACAGAAACTTTTTATCAAGGCGGATCGCTCAAAGTCAAAAAAACCGATTACCTCCGTACCCTCACTACCGTCAACATGATCGCTTCTATGGATGAGGAGATGAAATCCAATGCCGAACTCGCCAAATCGGCTCTGATCAACGCCACCGGTTTGCCATGGAACACTACGGTCGAACTGACTCAGAACGAGTTTCCTACCCCTCAGCTCAACGGCGACCTCAAAACCCTTGTCGATGATGCGTATAAGTTTAATCCGACCTACGCCCAGCTCAAACTCGCCATCGATGTGCAATCGGCCAAAGTGGACGAAGCCTCGAGTGCCTACCTCCCGAGTATCGCGCTTACTGCAAATGCCCAACACTTGGCCAACAGCTACGACGCGGGACTGGTAAACGACACCAACAAAAACTCATGGACGATCGGAGTGGGTCTGCAATGGAATCTGTTTGAGGGGTTCCGTACCGATTACGCCGTACAGGAAGCCAAACTGAACAAGCTCAACTTCCAGCACAAAGAGGTCCTTCTCCAAGAAGGCTTGGCACTGCAGGTCAAATACGCCTTTATCAAACTGGGGCAAAGCGAACGCCAAAATGTTGCACTCACTAACGCTAAAACGAGTGCGGCAGAGAATGCCGACCTCAACACCCGTGCCTACCAAGAAGACATGGTAGAAACCAAAGATGTCATCGAAGCACAGATCATGGAGACCTTTGCCAAAGCAGCCTACTGGAAAAATCTCCACGATTTTGCCGCATCTAAAGCACAGCTCGATTATATTATCGCGTCTCAAAGCACTCAGGTAAAATAAATATGATTCGAGCCGCCGTATTCGAGTTATCTCAGATTGATGGCTCTTTACGCTATTATAAACACAGTAAAACACTTTTGAAAGACCACAAGCGGGAGCGCCTATGATCTCTTTTTTTCGGCAAAAACTCCTCTATCAGGTCTATGCGATTATCATTATTCTCATGTCGTTGATTATGCTGCTGATCGGCTATCTCGTATTGCAGGAGCAAGAGCAGACGATTCTGAGCGTCATGCAGACACAGGCACAGACACTCGCCAAATCGATCGAACTCGTCAGTGCCGATGCGATGGTCACTGACGATCAAAGTTTTTTGGTCGAGCACAACCTCAACGTTCTCGCGCACAGTCCATCGATCCGTTTTATCATTATCTCTAAAAATGGTCAGGATGCTCTCCTAACCCGGCAGGGAGAGTGGCGACTCATCCAAAAACTCCCTGCATCTATTCAAAAACTTGAAGGCGCAACTGAGCAGGAGGTGATTTTAAACGACCCTTATGCCAAAAAACCTGAAAAAATCTATTATTACACCTATCCGCTCAATTTTGACGGTATTTCATGGGGATGGATTCATCTTGGTTTTTCACTGGAAAGTCTCGACGACGCCTATAATGCCATCTACAGTGAAATCATGATGATTTTCTTCATTGTTTTCATCATTCTGAGTATCGCGATTTTTTTTCTCTCCCGCTACATCGTCCAGCCGATCATTGCACTAAGCCATGCAAGCAAAAAAATGGCGCAGGGGGATATGCAAATCACGCTTGACTCCACGCGGCAAGATGAAATCGGGGAGCTCACACGAAATTTCAGCGCTATGGCCGAAAGTCTCTCACAGAGTCAGCGGGAACTCAAAAACAGCAATTTTATTCTGGAACAAAAAGTCGAAGAACGTACCCGTGAACTCGAAGAGATCAACCATACGCTGGATGAGCGGGTTCGGATTGAAATAGCTCATCGTCGTGAACAAGAACAGATTTTAATACAGCAATCTCGCTTTGCCGCGATGGGTGAAATGATAGGCAACATTGCCCATCAGTGGAGACAACCGCTCAACGCGCTCTCGCTTCTGCTTCAAAATATCGAAAATGCTTATGATACAGGGAGACTCGATCAGGCATTTATCAACCGTGTTATCGAAAAAGGGACAATGCTGACAACCGCTATGTCCACCACAATCGATGATTTCAGAAATTTCTTCAAACCCAACCGCAGTAAAGAGCTGTTTGATGTATCGGCACAGCTGAATACAGTATTATTGATGATGAGCGCCTCCTTTAATGACAACCGGATCGAGACCGAACTCGATTTGGAACCGAACCTAAAAGTGACCGGTTTTGCGAACGAATTTTCGCAGGTTCTTCTCAACATTCTCAACAATGCCAAAGAAGCATTGGTCGAAATGCAAAAAGATCGCCGATTGATCCGTATTCACGGATATCAGCAAGGCAATCATATGTGTGTGGAAATTTCTGACAATGCCGGAGGCATAAGCGAAAAAGTGATCGACAAAATTTTTGATCCCTACTTTACGACCAAAGATGAGGGAAAAGGGACCGGTATCGGGCTTTATATGTCCAAAGTAATCGTTGAAACAAATATGCATGGAAAATTAAGTGTCCGCAATGACCAAAATGGAGCTACTTTCATGGTCTGCCTTCCTCAATCCAATGAGCAGGGAACTAAATGAAGCTTCAAACTCAATTTTTCCTCCTCTTTCTAATCGTATTTGCCATTTTGACCGCCCGACTGTTTCAAAATGCATCGAATCAGAAAGAGAGTATTGATGAAATCCAGAAAATCCGGATACATGAGTTTTCACAAACCTTTCATGAAATAATCGACTTAAAGATATCCAAACCGAAAATTTTTGACTACGACTACAGTTATTGGGATGAAATGGTTGATTTCACGACAAGCCTTGATTTGGAATGGGCTCATATCAATCTCGATGAAGGGTTAAAAACCTTTGAAAGCGATTATGTCTATGTTTACAACAACAAAGGTGCATTAATCTATGATACATACGATCATACGAAATATGATTCTATTGCCCGGTTAATCGATCCTAAAACCTTTAATTTTGAACAACCGCTCATAAAAAACTATTTTATTATCTCTCACAATACACCGATACAAATTTTCATTGCCCCGATTCAGCACAGCGACGACATGAATCGCACCGGCAAGCCCTTCGGATATCTGGTAATCGGAAAAGCATGGACCCCGGGTTTTGTGAAAGATTTTCAAAAAATCACCAAGCAAACTGTGACACTCAAAACAATGGATCAAATTGCTCAGAACAGCTTTGATATCGTTTACCCGCTCAAAGGGGAGGATGGAAAAGCGGTAGCGGCACTGACTGTCAATTTAGCGACAACCGCCAGTGATGCTCTGCATAAAATGTCACAAATCAATATACTTTCCACTATAATCGTCGGTATTTTAGGGATGGGTTTGGTCGGTTGGTTTGTCTATCTTCGTATTGTCATACCGTTGCAGCAAATCTCCAATGCAATGCGAAGCGCAAACAGCTATCCTATTCAGCAACTCATGCAAAAACAAAATGAATTCGGACAAATTGCCCATTTGGTCAATCAGTTTTTTAACCAAAAAAATATCTTGGAAGCTCAACTCAAACGGACCTATCAAGCCGAGCAGGAACAGCGAAAGCTAAAAGCAGAACTGTATATAAGCAACCAAATTTTGGAACAAAAGGTCGAGGAACGGACAAAAGAGCTCGAGGAGGCAAATCATACTTTGGACGAGAGGGTCAAAACGGAAATTGCCCGTCGGCATGAACAGGAACAGCTTTTAATCCAGCAAGCCCGTTTCGTGGCGATGGGGGAGATGATCGGAAATATCGCTCACCAATGGCGACAACCGCTCAATGCCCTCTCGCTGCTTCTGCAAAACATCATTTTTGCGTATGAATCCAAACGTCTCGATGACGAACTCATGGAGCGCGTCAATACCAAAGGCAATCTCTTAATCAACACCATGTCCACAACCATCGATGATTTTAGGAATTTTTTCCAACCGAATCGCAGCAAAGAAGTGTTCAATATCGCGGCTCAACTCGATACGACACTCGAAATACTGCAAGGTACGCTTGAAAACAACCGTATCGTGTTAGAAAAAGAGGTTGGAGCGGATCTCACGCTGTATGGATTCCCAAATGAGTTTTCGCAAGTCATCATCAACATCATTAATAATGCCAAAGATGCCTTGAATGAACGCTCTGTCAATGAAAAAGTAATCCGGGTCCAAGGATATGAATCCTCCGATGAAATTATTATACGTATCAGCGACAATGGAGGAGGGATTTCTAAATCTATTATAGATAAAATTTTCGATCCCTACTTTACAACAAAAAAAGAGGGGAAAGGGACAGGGATAGGGCTCTATATGTCCAAAGTAATCGTGGAATCCAGTATGAACGGAAAACTCGTCGCATCCAATGATGCTGACGGTGCAGTCTTTACTCTCCACTTCCCGAAATCGAACCAAGGAGACACTGGTGCCGCTCTCTAATTTCCCTGCATCCTTGAGTATTCTTTATATTGAAGACGACAAAAACACCCAAGAAGAGGTCGCTTTTTTTCTTGAACCGCTCGTTAGCACGCTCTATCTGGCATCCAACGGCCAAGAGGGGTTGGATCTCTACCGGCTCCATACTCCCGATCTGATTATCACCGACATACAAATGCCGATTATGAACGGTCTGGATATGATCAAAGAGATTCGCAAAAACGATTCCAGAACCCCAATTTTTATCACAACAGCCTATAATGAAACAACCTATCTGCATGATGCCATCAACAGCGGTGTCAATCGTTAT
Organism: Sulfuricurvum sp.; assembly: GCF_028712165.1. Lineage (GTDB taxonomy): Bacteria > Campylobacterota > Campylobacteria > Campylobacterales > Sulfurimonadaceae > Sulfuricurvum. The sequence continues at coordinate 11,763 of NZ_JAQTQR010000067.1, forward strand.
ATCCTAAAACCGATTAACTTTAAAAACCTTTCCGATATCATCCGTGAGTTTTTCCCCGACAACACCAATCATCCCTACTCCATCTATATTGATCGTCACGGTACTATTGTCAACGCAACCGAAAACTGGTCGGTCTTAACCGGATATAGACTCGATGAAATACTCAATCTCTCTTTCGAAAACTTGATTGCACCTCAAGAGCGTACTGAATATCACCGCTTGCTGGAGAATATGGATTCACCCCAAGAACATCCTAAACAGAAGATCCATCTTCTTCACAAAAATCAAACTCAACTCGAAACCGTTTTGCACGCCGTTCACATAGAGCGTTTTGGCGATGCTATTCCAGTATTTCAGCTTGAATTCAAAACCCTTAACACGTATATGTATGATGAAGAACTCTTAAATAAAACCCTCGAAGCGGAACGTTTTATCAAGGGTCTGATACAAATGAATTCCGTCATTTATAAAGAAATCGCACACATACGAGAAAAAAGCGTATTTCTACAACACTTGAGCGAACTTTTCAGCAACAATGATCTTTTCGAATTCGCGTTTATTTCCTATGCGGACGATAGTGATCTTGTTCAGATTGCGTTTCAGGGGGCACATCAACGTCTGGACATCAAATCGCTCTTCCCGGAACCTATTGCGCTTGATGCATTCAAATGCCCTATGACTGAAGTGATTAGAAATCAGGAAATCGTGCTGATAGAAGATCTTGTGACTTTCAACGACTTTAATACCAAATCCTATTGGGTCGAAAATGCAATCCGATCCATAGCAGTCCTCCCTTTGTATCAAAAGTCCCGCAGCCAAAAAAGAGGTGCGTTTTGTTTTATGCTCAACAAAGCATACAGACTTGATAACGAAGTGCTTGAGCTGTTTGAAAACATTACCGAAGCATTGAATATGGGTCTTCAATCGATAGACGATCAGACGGAACGTCATCTCCTGGAAAAACAACTCAGACAGGAGCGGAATTTTATCAATGAAGTCCTTGAAACAGCGGGAAATATCATCCTTGTCTTTAATCGTGAAGGTTCGATCATCCAGTTTAACAAAGCTGCCGAAAAATTTACAGGTTATACCTTCGACGAAGTCGTCAACAAACCGTTTTTTTGGAAAAAATTTTTGCTTCCCGAACAACAAAGCGTAGTAGAGACCATATTCGCAAAAGCCTTTAAAAGCGATGTCACTACCCGAAATGAAAATTTTTGGATATCAAAAGAGGGAGAAAAACGGCTGTTTGATTGGTCTAATACCGTCCTCAAAGATGAAAATGACGAGGTGCAGTATCTGGTTGCCATCGGCAACGATATAACCGAACGAAAACAAAGCGAAGAGATGATTGAGCAGCTCGCATTTTACGATCCGCTCACTCAACTGCCCAATCGAAGACTCTTTAGCGATTATTTGAATAAATCGATCGTATCAAATAAACGCCATGAACATTTTAGCGCACTGCTGTTTTTGGATCTGGACAACTTCAAACCTCTTAATGATGCATACGGTCATGCGATAGGGGATCTACTCCTTATCGAAGTAGCTCATCGTATCAAAAAATGTATACGGGAAAGCGATGTTGCTGCCCGGTTTGGAGGGGATGAGTTTGTTATCGTCCTTGATGATCTGAATGACGATAAAGCTTTAGCAACAAACTATGCCCATAGGGTAGCCGAGAAAATTCTCAGCAGCTTGGCTGAAGTCTATTTTTTAGCCCCGGATGAAGAGGAAATTTCTCCCGTTTTAATAGAACATCATTGCACATCCAGTATCGGAGTTGTCCTATTCGGTAGCGAGTTAACAGACCAAAATACCCTAATCAAGCATGCCGATACTGCTATGTACCAAGCAAAAGAAGCCGGACGCAATCAAATAGTACTCTTTTCAGTATGAAATAATGCGCTAATAACTAATACAGTTCCTGCCGCTTGCTTTTGCACTATAGAGTGCCTTATCTGCCGCTTTTATCAGTTCTTCTTTATCCTGACCTTTTTGCATTGCGGCAATCCCGATACTGACGGTTACATTGGTATCCAAATGAAAATCAAAATTTTCTACCATTGATCTAAAATGCTCAGCCAACTTTACACTGTTTTCAAGGTCGGTATTGATGGCAAGAATCATAAACTCTTCGCCCCCCCATCGGACACATATATCTGTATCACGCGTATGCTGATTCATAAGAGAACCTATCAGCTTGAGAACCCTGTCTCCTTTATCATGACCGTAGCTGTCATTGATTTTCTTGAAGTGATCCACATCCATAAAGAGAATGGAAAAAGGGGTTTCGTACCGATTGTATTTTTGGACTTCGTTGGAGATTCTCTCCATCAATACCCTTCGATTATACAGTCCTGTCAAAGGATCCGTTTGTGAGAGTGTATTGAGGAGACCGTTTTGTCTGAGCACATGGCGAATCAGCACCGCAATAATGGCAAAAAGGACCAAAAGGATAATAATTACCCCTTTTTGGGTACTTATAACCCCCTCTTTTTCTACCAGATTTTCCTTTTGTTTTTCTATCTCTTGATTCAAATGTGCCAACTCGTCATTGGCCCTGGTGATTTCATGCTGTTTTTGTTGATGTGATTTGAGAAGGAATTTAAACACACCCTCTTTTTCTGCAATTTTTTTCTCTCCCGCACTCAGCATTTCTTTTTGCTGATCGATATTTTTTCGGATAGCATCCGCTTCTGTGCGTTGTGCGGCAATCGTATTTTGTTGATCATTGATCGATTGAAGCTGCTGGGCAATGATCTCTTTTTGGGCATCGATCTTCGCTTGCTGCTCAATCAACCCTTTTTTCTGTGTCTCTATCGCACTGATTTTTTCACTGAGTTCCGCATTTCTCTCTTTGATTTTTTTATTCAGTTCGGAAATAGTCTCTTTTTGCTCTTTGAGCTCATTTTGTGAACTTTTATACAGTTTTGCAACATCGATTTCCGTACCCCCGAGTAAGATGAGATCGGGAGAAACCGATAACGATCTGTTGATCAGATTCGGTTTATTGATCTCAAATGTTATGAGGTTCCCATTCGGAACAAGATTGATCATCACTTTTTGTTTATCTTTATAATCATCGCTGATAAACAATACGTTGTTCGACTCGTAATCATGAAACAGTTTGTCATACAGTGCCGAACTTTCATTATCGACATAGATTGCTTGAAGATTTTGGGGAGGTTTGCCGTCATTGTAAAAAAAGACTCTGATTTTTTTATCCTCGAGCAGTTTTCTCGAAGAGAGCATCAAAAACATATTTTTCAGATTCTCATTTTTCGAAACCACGAGCAGATTGTATTCACTGAATTTGGACTCATTTTGCCATGTCGTGTGCTTTAAAAAATTGTAGACGTACGCTACCTTTACTTGGTCGCTGTTAATCTCTTTGGCATGCACTACGCTGAGCAACAATCCTAAAATTAGCCAAGTAACGATTCTCATAGCGTCCTAAATACTCATGGTAAATGCGATAGAAAACATTTGTGTGTCTTGTGGGGATTTGTATTTTGAACTGCTATTATAGCGAACACCGTAGTAATGCTCGTCAAAAAGGTTATCAACCCTGAATGAGATTTTTTTATTTTGATCGAATGCATAGCTGGCAAACAGATTCGTCACAAAATGACCATTGACCGAAGCAAACTTGCCATTATCATACGGTGCCGCTTCAATCGGGCTAACCCACATACATGAAGGGGAGAAACGCCAATTCTGATAACGAAGGGTACCC
>NZ_JAQTQR010000068.1 GCF_028712165.1 Sulfuricurvum sp.
ATAATCGAGTGGGCACAGCCCGGGCAAAGAAGGTTAGCCCCTTCAAAGCGATCCGCCGAAGTGGAGAACTCTTTGAGGTTTTTAATTTTTTTAATTTCTGACATAAGGGCTCCTTAGAAAAAAGAGAGTTTCGGTCCGCGAAGACCGATGTACTGTTGCAATGGAGTGGTTACTTTACCCGCATCCGCATTTGCTTTAAGATCTGTAAAGATACTCACTAAGTGTGCTTTGGTCAAGTCACGTCCGCCCAATCCGTAGATGTAGTTCGTCAATACCGCTTTAGTATCGGTGTTAAACAACGTACCTGAAATCTCATTGTAAAGTGCTCCAACCGTACCGTGCGGGCTTGATCGATCCAATGCTGCAATTGCCTTAACATCTTTCAATACTGCTGCGATTTGCTCTAACGGCCATGGACGGAAAACACGAATTCCGACGACACCTGCTTTAATGCCCTGTGCGCGCATCTCTTCAGCTACTTCACGTGCCGTTTCAACCGATGTTCCCATACAGACGACTGCTACTTCAGCATCTTCCATATCGTACGCTTCAACAAGGTTGTATTTACGGCCTGTCAATTTTTCAAAATCATCAAATGCTGCTTGGATTTTTGGCAATACTGCTGTCATCAATGCATGTTGTTGACGTGCTTTATGCTCGAAATGCCAATCTTCTTCCGTTTGTACCCCGTGCGTTACAGGGTGGTCAAGGTCGAGCATATCGTTCATCGGTTGATAGACACCGACAAAATTAAATGCCGCTTCATCTGTTAGGGTGTGAACCCCTTGAGCCGTGTGAGATGTCATGAATCCGTCTTGGTGAACCATAGCCGGCAAACGGACATCGTGGTCTTCTGACACTTTAAATGCGATGAAGTTCAAATCGTATGCGTTTTGCGGGCAATATGAATCAAGTTGAATCCAACCGCTATCGCGTCCCATATACATATCGGAGTGGTCACCGTTTACGTTCAACGGTGCACCGATAGCACGGTTAACAACGTTAAGAACGATCGGCAAACGCATGCCCGAAGCAGAGTAAAGAGTCTCTACCATCAACGCAAATCCTTGTGAACTGGTAGCCGTTGCCACACGTCCACCCGCAGCGGCAGCCCCGATACAACATGACATTGCACCGTGTTCGGATTCCGTCATAACGAATTCGCCGTCAACATAGCCGTTTGCCGTAAATCCGGCATAATTTTCTACGATAGGGGTCGATGGGGTAATCGGGTAAGCGGCAACAACGTCAACTTGTACCTGACGAAGCGCATGGCTTGCCGCCATATTACCGTCCCAGACTTCAATATCGCGTAGTTCCATTGTATCTGCCATTAGTCTTCCTTCTCTTCAGTATCAGCTTTTTTCTCTTTTTTAGGCCATTCGGCAAGCGCTGTTTCTTCATCTTTTTGTTCAGGGAACATCAATAATGATTTTGGATTTGTCGGACATACTTCTACGCAGATTCCGCACCCTTTACAATGGTCAAAATCGATTCCGATCATTTTTTTATCACGAGCAATGATCGACATATCTGGACAATAAACCCAGCAAAACTGACAATCAATACAGTAGTCTTTGTTAAACAAAGGTTTTTCAATACGCCAGTCAGCAACACTCGCCGTAAATGAGTTTGATACTGAATAAGGGCGATTTTCGGGAAGCGTAGTCGCGATATCACGTGTAGCTCCGTCAAACGATCGGAGCATGGCACCGATTTCGAACCCATCCCATCCTTTTTTTTCCATCATGTGCTCCTTATTTCACTTCATCATACGCGCGTTGAATCGCGATCATATTAGCATCGATAATTTTTTGAGGCAATTTTTTAAGTACTTTCACCATACTCTCTTTGAAAAACTCAATATCATACATACCGGATACTTTCATCAATGCACCCAACATAGGTGTATTTGGAATAGCTTTCCCGATTGTCTCTTGTGCGATTTTAATACAGTCAACCGTATAAACTTTTCTACCTTCCAATTTTGGTTGAGATGCAATCAGCTCATCCGTACTCATGTGGGTCGTAACGATATAAATAGTATTATCTTTTTCGTTTGCCGTGATGTCCGCGACGTATACCAACGCAGGGTCAATAACCAAAACATAGTCAGGTCTCATAAATTTTTCGTGGTTCATAACCACTTTATCGTCGACGCGGTTATACGCCGTCATAGCTGCTCCGCGTTTCGCTGAACCGTAAAACGCAAATGCCTGAACATGCTTACCGGTGGTGGATACAACGTCAGCAAGACCTTTTGCACCTGTTACGGCACCTTGTCCGGCTCGACTATGCCATCGAATTTCTAGCATGAATTCTCCCTCTGACTTAAGTTTAAGTTGAATTTTATCAATACGTGTATTCTATGAAAGTTGCTCTTAAATGTAGCTTTTCGCCCGCCATGAGCTTTAAAACCAAAGACGAAGTGTTACTTTCAGCCCCTCTGAGCAATGTATCTAACCGCTTCGAGCGCATCAGATTTTATAATATCTGTTAATGTGAGTAATTGTTCTGCATTATCATAACCGCTTGTTACCGCAACACACTTGATCCCGGCTCGATTTGATGCTTCTATATCCAAAAGCGTGTCTCCGATCATCCACACATGAGAGGATGGGTTACCCATCTGCTCTAAAGCTTTAAAAATCGGCTCTGGATGGGGCTTTGCATTTTCTACATGCTCCCGTCCTATCAGTGTCTCAAAATAGTGCATTAATTCAAAATGTTCCATCAGTTCGCGCGAATAAAGTCCTGTCTTCGTTGTAACAATTCCTAAACGGGCAAACATGGAAGCTTCACGGACGGCTTGCGCCGCGCCTGGAAGCAGCAGGGTCTTTTGCCGTGATATTTCACGGTAATACAATTTATAGGTCGATACATGCATATCGATACGTTCAGAATCTATTCCCACTTCTGCGAACATCGTCTCAAGCGTATGGCCTATCTGTGAGGTGATCATCTCGTCACTGATCGATTGTTGCAACCCGTGGGTTTTTAACGTGTGATGAAAGCTCTCTAAAATCGCTTCCGTCGAATCGATCAATGTTCCGTCTAAATCAAATAAAATTATTGGCTTCATTCATATCCTTTTATATACGCCATCGGAATGCATCCCGATTGGCTACGCTAACGCTGTGTTTTCCTCGGCAGAAAGCCCAAAATTGTTTACAATTTTTCATTTCTTTTCCCAATCAATATAATCTTCCCAAATTCCGTTAATTGTCGGTTTGATCCCTGAAAGATGGCGGCTGTACACATTAATCTCATTCGGAATGACCAAAAACAAATAAGGATTATCCCCGACAATAGAGGCAAAAATCTTCCGCTGTAATGCGGCAATCTTTTCAGGATCGGTTGAACTTTCCATCCTTTCAATCAATCTGTCCGTAGAAGCAGAATGGTATCCGACCAAATTGAATCCCCCGGGTACATCACTATCACTGTGCCATAATGCATACGGATCAGGAGTTAATGAGAGCGACCATCCGAGCAATACGGTATCAAATTTACGCGGAGCGACAACCGTGTTTAAAAATGCCTGCCATTCCATTACCCGCAATGTCACTTTAACGCCGATTTCGAGGAGCTGTCGTTGGATAATCTCGGCAGCATAGGGACGGATAGCATTGGAGTTGGATGTTGCTATCTCAAACTCGAACGGATGAGCAGAATCATACCCTGCTGCTTTGAGGAGAGCTTTTGCCTGAGTTAGATTTTGTTTCGGAGCATGTATCGAATCATTAAATCCTTTGCTTCCGGGCAAAAACGGACCCGTGCATACATGTCCGTGTTTTAAGAATAAAATGTCGATCAATTTCTGCCGATCGATCGCCAGGGATAAAGCTTGACGGACACGGGGGTCTTGAAATTTTTTAAGCCGAAGATTGAATCCCAAATAGGTATAGCTGTGCGAAGGGAGTTCCAAAGTTGCAAAACTGTTTTTGAAGTTTTTATCCAACTGCCGTTCATATTGCATCGGCTCGAGCGAATCCACATCGATTTGACCCGATTTCAGCATCAAAAACCGTGTCATAGGATCACTTATAACATGAAAAACGATCTTATCAATCTTCGGTTTGTGTTCAAAATATTCGGGATTTGCTTCTAAAACAATCTGTTTTGAAAACTCAAGCTGTTTCAAAATATACGGCCCTGTCCCGACGGGATGGGTATTAAACGCTGAGCTCATGATATCGTTATCATGAATCAGAATATGACGCGGTACAATCCCCATCATCCACACTTCCAGTGCTTTGAAATAGGGTTTTTCATACGTTACGCGTACCGTATAATCATCTAGGACACTGACGTTTTTAATAACCCGGAAGTCGGATGCATACGGCGTAATCGTTTTAGGGGATTTAATCAAATCATACGTAAAAAGGACATCTGCAGCTGTAAAAGGCTCCCCATCCTGCCACTTTACTCCGTGTCGGAGTTTAAACTCAATAATAGTGGGGGTGATAAACCGATACGATTCGGCCAAATCACCGATGATTTTTTGGCCGGTTTCATCGTATTTCACAAGTGCATTAAAAATAAATCCGGAAATAGAGGCACTCGCCGAATCGGTTGCTATCAGCGGGTTAAGACGGGCAGGATTAGTGGAGGCACTGAGATGAAGAGTTGAGGCAATCAGCCAAACACTTTGTAAAAGAAGTAGTACAAATTTCAATCAATGCCCGCTTTTTGGTGAGATTATAGCATTTTATAAACTGATCCAAAATACGATATCATTGTATAAAAATATATAATTAAAATCTTTAAATTTCAAAAGGTGAAGTTGAATGCAGCATATCAAGGTCAGTCTCATAAGTCTCATAGGATTGATCTTCACGCTTCATGCAGAACCTTATCAATTGGGTCATGGCGTTTCGGTCAATGACGCTCTTAATGTCGGGGGTTATTTTTCATCCGAGTTGGAATCAAATCATCAAAGCAATAGCTTTACCCTCGATGATGTTGCGGTGATGGCATACGGCGACATTAATCCTATGTTTTCGTATTTGGCAGAACTTGAAGCAGTTGGTTTTTATCACAAAAATTTTAGTGACGGATCCGAAGAGAGCCATAAAAAATTTCATGCCGAACGAATATATGGCGATTTATGGATGGCAGACAGTATTAATGTTCGATTTGGAAAGCAAATAACACCCATTGGATATTGGAATCTTGAACCGATAAATGTTTTACGAGATACCACATCCAATCCACTCTACAGTATGCTGCTTTTTCCAAAATTTCTCACCGGTCTCGACCTTAACGGGTATGTTCCTCAAACACAAGGGGTACGTTATCATCTCTTCGGACAACATAATCGTGATTTAGATGAAGAATACATTAATATTCCCAATTCACATTTTTTCGGTTTGGCACTTGAAAATGAAATCTCAATGGAGTGGAGCAGCAGCGGGAGTATCGGCGAATACATCACAAAAACCAATCAACGCACCCGATTTATTCAAGCAGGAACGAAATACGATGATACACAATGGCAGTTCTTGGCAGAGGGGTTAATCGCAAAAAGCGAATACCCTGAACAAGCACAAACATATGCATTCTCAGGCTATGCGCAAGCGATGTATCGATATACGCAAGAACACGCGGTTATAAGCAGATTTGAGTATTTCAATGATCATCACACCGATTACAAAGATACTATTTTTATCCTCGGATACAGCTATCGTCCTTGGTATCCCGTCTCTTTAAAAGGAGAATATCAATGGCACTCTCAAAATGATGAAAATCGCGCATTATTTTCACTTTCGGTGTTGTTTTGATGAAACCGATTCTTGTATTCTTGACTCTTTGCTCGATGCTTTTCGGGGCCCAATATAGCATTATCATTTCGAAAAAAGTTTCTGTGTCAACAGTAACCAGAGAACAGATACGGGATATTTTTTTGCAAAAACGTCATACATTGGGAGATCTAAAAATCATCCCTCTGAATTTAGTCGGGCAGGAACCATCACGAATCGCTTTTGAAAATGCAGTTTTAGGTATGGATAGAGATAGATTAAATGCATATTGGGTCAAGCAGCATTTCCAAGGAAATAGTCCGCCGATAACACAGCCATCTCATGAATCAATCAAAGCATTTGTCCAGAATGTTGAAGGAGCTATCGGATATGTCCCATCCTCAATGGCGGATAGCAGTGTAAAGGTCATTTATGAGTTTTAAACTAAAAACCATTCTCCTCTTTCTAGGAATCAGTATTATCCCTTATGCCTTAACAATGGTTTTACTCGGAAACTCATTTCGTCAGGAACAATATAACGCCGTGACACAGGAGATGAATACCCAGTTACGGCTTACGGTGGAGCGGATCGATCAATCTTTACGAACGCTTCAAAATGACATGGCATTTATTGCCAAATCGGATGTAATGAATGACCTATATACTCAGGATCTGGATCATCGAATCAGTACAGCTTTGCTCTCTAAAAAAAATGATATGAAGATGAAAGGCAATTTTTTTGTGGTAGATACCAACAACAAAATTATCGCTTCAAGTGATTTTTCTGCTCTTTCTAAAATCAAAAAAATCGATCCTTTTTTTTCGGTTCCCATCTATTCGAGCTTTACCAAAACACAAATCGGCATGCTCATCGCTACCTATTCACTTGAAAATTTTCGTCCCTATTTTTCTAATTCGCCTGAACGTCATTATTACATCCGCCACCGTGACGGAACCATCGCACTTCAACCGAATATATTTGAAGAGTCTCTCAAAGTTTCACTTCCCCTCCAAAACAAACCTGATTTAACGATCGTTTTGGAAGAGGAAAAAGGGTACGCGTATCGATTGTTGTACAAATATGAAAAATGGTTTATTCTACTACTTATCATTGGGGCACTTTTTATCGCTACGGCTGCATATTATGTCGCTACCGCGCTTATTCGTCCGATCATTGCCCTATCCAATACCGCGAAAAAAATTACTCGAACCCAAGACTATGCGCAACAAGTATCTGTTGACAGGGACGATGAAATCGGTCAGCTTTCTGATGCGTTTAATACGATGATCGACGGTATGGATAAAGCGTTACACGAAATTACCACTCTAAACAAAGAGATTGAGGAGACCCAACGCGAAGTCGTTTTTACAATGGGTTCTATCGGTGAGAGCCGTTCCAAAGAGACGGGAAATCATGTAAAAAGGGTCGCCGAATATTCTAAACTGCTTGCACTCTACTATGGACTCAGCGAAGAAGAAGCAGAAATGCTCAAACAGGCTTCACCTATGCATGATATCGGTAAAGTTGCTATTCCCGATGCAGTTCTCAACAAACCGGGAAGATTTGATGAAGAAGAGCGTCGTATCATGGATACTCACGCCGCATTGGGCTATGAAATGCTCAAGCACTCGAACCGGACATTGCTTCTTATGGCTGCAACCGTGGCCTATGAACATCACGAAAAATGGGATGGAACCGGATATCCAAGAGGACTAAAAGAAGAAGAAATACATATTTACGGTCGTATTACTGCATTGGCAGATGTCTTTGACGCACTGGGAAGCGATCGTGTTTACAAAAAAGCATGGGATGATGAACGGATTTTTTCTTTATTTAGAGAAGAACGTGCGCGGCATTTTGATCCACAACTCATCGATATCTTTTTTGCCCATCTGGAGGAATTCCTCGCTATACGGGAACAATTTAAAGATCTTTAAGTTGTAAGGCTATTACGCCCTTTTGTTCTAAACGATTTAAAATTGCCACAATTATTGAAATAATCAGCCACGCCATTATCATCGTTATAAACGTATGACTCAGAAAATGATCCCCGATCAGCATCTTATAGCTTCCCATGCTCCAGCCGATAACCATGGCCAAAGCGACAGCACCGATTTTTGCTCTGCGGCTGCGGAACAAAAAGATAAGCGATAACAGTGCAAATCCTCCGCTGGCATGCCCTGCGGGCCAGCATTTTTGTTTCTGCTTTTGGCAAAAATCACTGGGGTATTTTTCCCAGACACAGGTGTGAGGATAGGTTCCGTCAAAAATTTCCAAACTTTTTGGACATGGAATATTCGTCACCGCTTTCAAACTACTGACGAGCAATGGGACAAAAATGGACGATAATACAACGATAACAAGCCCCCTTTTATAGAGAGCAAGAAACGGTTTTTTCCATTTCACGATCAATACGATGATCACTAGAACATTCAGAATTATCAATAAACGCTTGATTCCGTCGTAAAAAATAAATCTGAGAACCGGATTATTGGTATCTACGATCCATTGATGGGTAAGAGGATTATAAAAATGTTTTTGCACCCAGATATCGGTTCCGCTCAATCCGAAAAAGAGGACTGAAAGAAGTAATATCAGGGCACTCGCCCAAATATTTTTAGCGGCCGACATGCAGTAAATCGAGTTCAGGCTGATAAACAGAGGTGTTCACATCCATAAAGCCCAATAGGGTATGGAAGAGTGAATCTTGACTATGAGCTTCTTTAGCAGAAGCTGCCATTTGGGCTTTGTCAATAGTGGAGTGTTTTCCAAACCACATCACGGCCGGAACATGTTTTTGCGCTTCGGGAGCAATGCTATAAGGGAAGCCATGCAGATAAAGGCCGTTTTCCCCTAACGACTCACCATGATCGCTGAGATAAAACATCCCGGTTGCAAAATCCTTATCATTCGTTTTCAATAATCCGATCACTTTTGACAAAAAGGTGTCTGTATAGAGGATGGTATTGTCATACGCATTGGTAATTTCATCTTTTGAACATTGTTCGAGCTGATTGGTTTTACATACCGGAGTGTATTTCTCAAATGATTTCGGGTAGCGTTTGTAATACGCCGGACCATGATTGCCCATCTGATGTAAAATGATAACAATATCCCCTTTCGGATGAGCATCGATATACTCTTGTAATCCGACTAACATCCCCTCATCTCGACACTCTCCGTCCTCGCACATCGTATTTTTTTCAGACGTTTGATAATCTTCAAACTGAACCCGTTTTGCAACCCCTTTGGAATCGGAGTTGTTTTCACGCCATAACACATTCACTCCGGCACGCTTGAGCACATCCAACACATTTTCTGTGTGCAATGCCTGCTCTTTTTCATAATGTTCCCGCCCAAACGGAGAAAACATACACGGAACGGAAACAGCCGTTTCGGTTCCGCATGAGGTAAACTGGGTAAAATTAATAATATCTTCTTTTCTTAACTGAGGCGTCGTATCGCGTGCATAGCCGTTTAGCCCAAAATGATCCCAGCGTACCGCTTCACCGACAACAAGTATCATCAATTTTCGAGGCTCGTTGGCTGGAGAAATTACGGCATCCTGACCTATCGGAGCCATTCCGGAATACGGATGAGAAAAGGTCTCTGCTGCATAATGGCCGATCGAATAGAGATAATAGGCTGGATTGGCGTAATAACGCAGCGGTTTATGCTCCCTAAAAAAGGAAGTGTAATATTTACTGAACGAAAATATCACCACAAGCGCAAAAAGAAGTGCAATTCCGATCACTTTTGCTTTGTCGATCACAGTCTCTTTAAACGAAGAAGGTTTAATTTTTAGACGATAGACAATCACAGAGGGAATAACGCCTAAGAGGACAAAATAGAGCACCTGTTTTAGACTGAGCAAATCAACCGATTCTTTAATATTGGTCTCTAAAAGGTTTTGGATCATATGGTTGTCGATAACAACATCATAAGCATCCATAAAATAGGCCACTAACGATGAAACCAGAAGAATAGCTATTAATACCGGCTTGAGGGTATAGCGCCAGCTCAATAATGTCAAAACGATTACGGTGACACACAACAGTACAATCGCCAAGGAGAGAACGAATAAAATATTGCCGCCTGCGAGCGGATAGACTTCAGATACGTGCTTAAAAAATACTCCGTTAGCAAAAATGACCAGCATTAATGCAACTGCAATCACTACTGTTCGTGCTTTGAGGGGCTTGGAAAAAGAAAATAACACTGCGACTCCGCTGAAATAAATTACGGTATTATAGTCAGTAAATGCTAACAGGGTTGCTTTTGACTGGTTTCATTAGAGATAAAAGAATGATTTTAAAAAAGAAAGAAAGAAGAAAATTCTCCTCGATTGAGGAGAAAGAACGATTAACGTTTTGAGAATTGAGGAGAACGGCGCGCTTTGCGTTTACCCGGTTTCTTACGTTCAACGATACGAGCATCGCGAGTAAGCATACCGAATGGTTTCAAGATAGCACGGAATGAAGGATCAAACGCACAAAGAGCACGTGAAATACCGTGACGAAGTGCATCGGATTGTCCTGAGAAACCACCACCCATAGTAGAAGCAGTAATGTCAACAGATGTGTCTTGTTTAGTCAAAGAAAGCGGTTGAGTAACACGCAATTTTTTTGCTTCAAGACCACCGAGCCATGCATCGAGTGAAAGACCGTTTACAGTGATTTTACCTGTACCCGGAGCAAGCCATACTTTAGCGATCGAAGATTTTCTTCTGCCGGTTGCATACGTTTTTGCCATCGTTTATCCTTACTTAGCGATCTGTGCAGAGTGAGGGTGTTCAGCACCTGCATAGACTTTTAGTTTTTTCAACATCGCACGACCTAATTTTGTTTTAGGAAGCATACCGCGAGCTGCTAGTTTAAAGAGTTTTTCTGGGTTAGTAGCCAAAAGCTCTGTCATTTTTACACTTTTAACGCTACCGAAGTAACCGCTGTGCGTGTGGTATTCTTTTGTAGCCAATTTTCCGCCACCGTTAATTACGATTTTAGATGCATTGATAATAATAACGAAGTCACCACAGTCAACATTTGGGGTAAAATAAGGTTTGTCTTTTCCGCGAAGACGGGCAGCAACATCAGTCATTAAACGACCGAATGTTTTCCCTTCTGCATCGATCAAAACCCATTTACGGTCGATTTGCTCAGGTGAAGCAATTTTAGTAAATTTCATCTTGAGTCTCCTTCTAAAGTCTCTATAAATAGTGGCGCAATTGTACCAGTATAAACTTATAATCTACTTAAATTAAGTTTTTTATAAGCACTTTATCCACTCTATACCCTCTTCTAATATATAGCACAAATAACCCTGTACTTCATCTCCGGTAAGGGAACGAACCGCCTCTTTGTAGCGTCGTATTTGATCTTGGTGTTTTTCTTCCTCTTCCCGGCCGCTTTTATAGTCGATAATACTCCACCCTTTGTCATGTTCTACCAACAAATCGATGACACCCAGATTTCCCTTATGCCGTATCATCTGCTCTTTACGCCAACGGCCCTGAGTAAGATTTCGGAATGTCTCATCTTCTATCAAACGTCTAATCCGCTTTTCAATCGCTTCTATTCCCACAGTTTGCAATACTGCTCCGTAGCGGTTACGGGTTGATTCAAGAGCAATCCTCAGTGATGTATCGCTAAAGTCTCCCATCATCTCAAGGGTGTAATGCAATGCCAATCCAAACTGAACGGCATCGTAATCATGTGTTGCCTCTTTTATCGAGCGAAGTGTCTCTTCCTGTCTGCCAAACGATAGTCCTTTGAAATTGATCTTTTTCTCCGGTTCAAGAGGCTTCACGTGTTTCGTTTTAAGTTCTAATTTTCCCCATTCCGATGAGCTCAGCTCCAGCGGATCAAACCACGAATTTTTGCTTTTCATAATGACCATCAGGGATTCAACCGCACGGGTCAGTGCCACATAAAGGGCATTGAGCTGATCCTCATCTCCCAAACGCTTTTCTGCATCAAGAGCTTGTGCATAAAGAGGATCCAGTGCTTCACGATTCTTTATCCGATAATGCATCCCCAGAAGCTGTGCCCCATCATACTCATAAACGATCGCATCGTTGCGGGAACGCGCCATCCCCAACCGATCGAGGACAATAACATGTTCAAATTCCAACCCTTTGGATTTGTGCACCGTCATAATACGAATCCCTTTGAGATCACTTTGGGGCGAAGAGGTTTCCAACCGATCAATCTCAAAAACGATCTCTTCGATATCACGATAACCCCGCAGCGTTTCGATAAACATCAAGGCACTTTTATCGGCTATTCGAAATCGTCGTACAAACACGATTACCGTTGCAATCATATCCTCGATGCCTGAGCGTTCTATCTGTTCACTCTGGACTCCAAGCAAAGCCGCGCAATTGGAACGATATATTGACTCACCGAAATAACAATATCGTAGATATTCGATGATCGCACGGACACTTCGCTGCGCAATCAAGCGGGCAGTCGTCTCGGTCACGACATCATAACCTCTCTCACTTAGAGCCTCTTCCACTGCACTGCCGTCTTTGTTCGTGGCAGTTAGAATAGCGATCTCCTCAGGCGCTACCCCTTTGTCAATCAACAGTGCTATGCGCTCGCTCAGCGTTTCCAGAAGCTCATCCGTATTCGCAACCTCCACATATCCTCCCGCAAAGCTTTGCGGACTTTGCTGAGGGATGTATCCTTTGATTTTCCCTTCAAAGGATCGGTTGACAAAATCGACGATCTCACTTCGGGAACGGTAATTGACCCGCAGAGGCTCTACCTGAACATCAAACAACTTGGCGACCTGATGAAACAGCGCACTCACTCCGCCGCGAAAACGGTAAATAGACTGTTTCACATCCCCGACAAAAAAGAAGCTCCCCCCTTCGTTTACTCCGATACCGGAACGGATCTCTTCGATCAATGGGCGGAGAATATCAAACTGGATAACGCTCGTATCTTGAAACTCATCGAGAAGAAGATGTTTGAGACGTGAATCGAGCCGAAAATAGAGAAACTCGCTCTCCAGTTTCTCCCGCAGAAGCGTATGGACATTCAGGGTGATATCATCGAAACTCAGCTCATTGCTCTGAACCGCCATTGACTGACGGCTTTTGATGTAGAGTTTTAGAATCGAAAACAGCTCTCTGAAATACAAAATTTCCCGACGGCGCATTTGCGAAGCAACCGCATTTTGGATCCCCTGAAGCAGCTCATCCATACGAGGTTCATAGATTTTTTTGAAATCCCAATACTCCATACTTGGTTTTAACAGCCAGGTTTTACCTATCAAGTCTTCATAACTTTCGATTTGCATTGTCTTGCGAGCGCGATCGCTCAACGGCTTTTCCAACACGATGGTGGAAAGTTCCCGTGCCAGTTCCATAGCATAGTCACTTAAATCCTCCGGCACTTCACCCTTCGTATACGCATCCAGATTCAACTCTTTGTATTTGGAGTAAAGAGCGGAGAGGAGTCCGAACAGATCACTGAGCCTTTTGTCGCTTAAAAGTGAGAGGTGTACCAGCGCCCCTTCTGAGTGCGATACCTCCACTTCATTTAAAAACCGTTCCAAAAGTTTTGTTTCATGGTGGTTTTGGATCGTTTTAAATGTAGGCATCAGCCCCGCATTGAGCGCAAACTTTCGCAAAATCCTTCCAAAGAATTTATCTATTGTCGAGATTTGGATATCGGAACGTAAAAACCGTGACAGTATCTTTGGTCTCTCCTGTAAAATAGTGGCTTCATCCAGTCCGCTCAGTCGCGCGATATGTGAAAGTTCACCTCGAGAAGGGAGTTCTTCGAGAGTAAGGATGATCCTCTCCAACATCTCATTCGCCGCTTTATTCGTAAAGGTCAACGCAACGATAGAGGATGGGTTTTCTCCCATAAACAAAAGACTCAGATAGCGGACGACGAGATTAAACGTCTTACCGCTCCCCGCACTCGCTTCATACGCTAAAAACGGTTCAAACTCCACGCATCACCTCCCGATGACAGAGGTAGACATAGGGGCAATGACGGCATCGGCTCAAATCTTCGCACATTTCCCATTCCCACATTTTTTGGGAAGCCATTAATGCCAATATCTCTCTCAGTTTGGCTATTTTTTCATCCAAAAACTGTTCGGTTTTGAGTTCTCCTCTCCCTAAATCATAATAGCCGACATTTGCGACTTTTCCCAACTCACCTGCCAAAAGAGCATACACACTGAGTTGATAATCGACATCGCTCTCTTTGGGTTCTTTATCCGTATCCGGGTATTTGCCGCTTTTATAGTCAATCACTTCGAGTCGGCCTTCATACTCATCAATTCGATCAATCCGTCCCGTCAGTGTTATCCCCTCGACCGAAACCTTTGATTCTTTTTCCGTGTAGAGAACCCGAACTCCGGTTCCAAAACGCAATGCTTCACTTGCATAAAATGGATCTAATTTATCCAGCCATAACCGCTTCATATGACGCTCCAGCGGATCATCCGTTTTTTCTTCTTCCCACAGCGTAGAAAAACTCTCTTTGATATGTGTCACAGATATAAAACGATCATTCTCTCTAAAAAGTCTTTCCAAAGCACTGTGCAATGCATTTCCGATATCACGTTCCTCTGAGAGATCACGCGGCAACTCATGATCGCGCAAATGAGCAATATAACGATAATAGAACTGTCTCTTACATGTTAAAAAGCTTTTAAGTCCGCTTGCCGATAAGGGATGAAGTGTAAAATCGTATTCGCTCTCATAGTGTCCTATATGCCGTTCTTGAAAATTCGGCGATGGAAACAGTACCTCTTCGTATCGAAATTCTGATGGAGAGTGTTTAATTCCTAGTTGAAGCAGGAACCGTGATGGCACCGATTCGGAATTTTGAACACATCCGATGCGCACTTTTTTCGCTCGATTAAAAAGGATCGAATAGTAATGTTTTTGGAGTGATTCACGGTCATGCGCACTCGGCAATCCGGCGTATTCACGTGTTTTGGTGTTTAGAAAAAGATCTTTTTCACTTTTATGGGGGACGTATCCTTCGTTAAAATCAATAATCACTACCCCGTCAAATGCGACACCCCGTGTTTCCAACAGCCCCATCACGGTAATTTTTCCGCCTCGCACGTCATCAATACTAAGTTGACGCAACCGATTCATAAATATCCGGAATACCGCCCTAAAATCCATCTCCTCCAACGCATGGGACAAATGACTGAACCGGTGCAGTTCATCACGAATCATTTCAATCGACTCCGGATCAGCATCTTCGAACAATCCTATCAATTCTTCCAACTGAGCAAAACGAAACTTTTTAG
>NZ_JAQTQR010000069.1 GCF_028712165.1 Sulfuricurvum sp.
GCTGAAACCGAAACGGAGCTTTTGGTATAGTTTGCATAGTAATGTGGGTCAATCGTCGTTGTAGTAGTCGTTATCCCTGTATTATTAACATCGGTATAGCCGTTTTGAGAATAGTTATATCCGAGATATCCAGTAATATAACGGTTGAAACGATGTCCTGTCCCGATACTCATCCCTTTTGAATTAATCGTATAACTGGTGTACTTGGTTGATGTTTTACTAACTGCAAAGTTACCGCTGAAATCACTGTCGTTTAGACGGGGATTTGAGACATTAAATGAATAGTTTTGAGTTCGTTGGGATTTTTCAAGATTCACCCCGACGTTGATCCCTGAACCGAAAATATTACGGTCACTTACCGCTACGCTCATCAAAATACCGCCGAAGCTTCCGTATCCTCCACCGAGTTGTATATTTCCGGTCGGTGCCTCTTTGGTTTGGACGATCAGATCCATCGACTCATCATCAATCCGTTTCTCTTCTATCGTATTGCTCTCAAAATATCCGGTTCGTCCGATTGCATTACGAGAATCTTTGAGATTGGTAAGGCTGTATAAATCGCCCGGTGCCAAGAAAAGCTCACGACGAACTACACGGTCCAACGTGCGGCTGTTTCCGGAAACAATAACATTGCGGATATGTACTTTTTTACCCGGGATGATACGATAGACGACATCAACGCTTTTGCCCTCTTTGTCTTTTTTCAAATCGGGCAGAACCTGTACATAGGCATATCCCAAATCGGCGATCTTGGTTTTAATCCGATCCGCATCATCGCGGAATGTTTTAATGTTAAACGGTTTGTTTTTTTCGAGACTGATAACGCTCAATATCTCTTTGTCGTCAATAACCGGAGTGTCTTGGAAAATAAGAATATCGCTGACACGGTAGACATCGCCTTCGAAAATGGAATAATCCATTTTTGCCGTATAGTGATCAAAATCGACTTGAACGAACGGCTCATCGATCTTGGCATCCAAAAATCCGCGCTGCATATAGAAATCACGGATACGCAACGGATCGTATTGAAGCTCACTCAGCTTCATTTTACCGTCATTACGTCCCCACATCCAACCCATAAATTGGTGCTCTTTATTGGCGATCACACTATTAAACTCATCACTGTCTTGGGTAACGACTCCCGCATAGTGAACTTTTTTGATAATGATCTCTTCACCTTCGTTGACAATAAACGTGACCTGCATACTCCCGTTATCGAGTTTAGTGCTTTCAATCTCGACGACGGAATCGATCTTTCCGTCTTGACTCAACGCATCGATAATCCGTTTTTTAGCGCTTTCAAGCCGTTTTTCATCGTATAAAGATCCTTTATCGATTTGTAAAAGGGTCTTTTTAGCCTCTTCATCGTTCTCTTTATACCCTTTGAGCTCGATTTTAGAGATGATCGGTTTCTCTTTAAAATGGAACGTCACTTTTCCGTCGTTCTCATCTGCCCAAATATCTTCAAAATACCCTTGCTCGAAGAAGTTTTTAATTGTTTTGTCAACCGCAACCGCGTCCAAAGGAGCTCCGATTTTGACTTCATTGAGACGTTTAGCAACTGCCTCGGATATATGGACCATGCCGTCATACTGAATCGATTGGACGTTTTGCGTAGATGCGTGCGCCAAAGCACTCGCCACTATCAATGAGAGGGTAATTGTTTTCAAGCCAAGATTTCCGTTGCGTTAAAATAGTCTCTCATTCTATCACTTACATGATTAATGTTCCGTAAATTAAACTTAAAGCGGCTAAAATAGCACTAATTAAGCTAAAAGGAAACGAATGCGGATTGGGATAGTCGGATTAGGGTTGATGGGGGGATCGATGGCATTAGCCCTCAAACATATCTCTTTTGTCACCTCAATTGTCGGAAGCGACCACAATGAAGAGCATCAGCGCATTGCGTTGGGGCGCGGATTAGTGCAGGCAATCGTCCCCTTTTCCAAACTCAAAGAAGAGTGCGATGTTATTTTCCTGGCTGTTCCGGTCAACGGCGTTATCGCACTCTTGAATGAATGTACCGATCTTGAGGGAAGCGATAAAACACTTATCGATTTGGGAAGTACCAAAGCACCTATTGTCGATGCGGTTCCTCCTTGCATACGTGAAAACTTTATTCCGGCACACCCGATGACGGGAACCGAGCAATTCGGCCCCAACGCTGCACTCGAAGGGCTTTATGCCGATAAAGTTGTCGTATTGTGTGACTTGGAACACAGCGGAGCGGCGCAACGCGACATCGCGTTGCGTATTTTCCGATCCATCGGGATGCAGGTACACACGATGGGTGCGGCACAGCACGATCGTCATGCAGCCTTTATCAGCCATATGCCCCACGTTATCTCGTATGCGCTTGCCAACACCGTATTAGCCCAAGAGGAAAAAGAGAATATCTTAGCTCTTGCCGCCGGGGGATTTCGTTCGATGAGCCGTTTGGCAAAAAGTTCTCCGGCAATGTGGGAAGATATTTTCCGTCAGAACCGGGATAATGTCCTCGAAGCACTTGAGTTTTTCGAAACAGAGCTTCAAGCGCTCAAAACTGCCCTCAAAAATGAAGACTATACCGAGCTTCGTAAAGAGATGAAGGGAGCTAACAAGCTCTACCAAATCTTTACGTGAGTTACATCGGATAAACCCGGGTTTTCACCTTTTCCCCTATCGGTTTTATCGGTTCATGAGATGGAGCTTCTAAAAAATCTTCACTGAGACTGCCCGATTTCACCCTTGCCGTCTCTTCTAAGTCATGTCCCATTTTTTGTTCACACAAACCGAGGTTGTACGCAGTTCTTTGAGCCAATAAACGATTGTTTGTATACACATGCCGATACCAGTAGCACGCTTTTTGGTACTCACCGGCTTTGTAGAGAGCATTACCAAGGTTATATCGCACTTCAGGTGAATCGTGAATCGTTTGATAGCGTTTGAAATACTCCGCGCTTCGGGTGTAATCTTCCTGCTCATACGCACTGTATCCCTCTTGCAATATTCGAAAGTCCAACATTCCAGCCCTCGAGGGTGTCTCACCGATCGATACTATCAGCAACACTGCCGTAAGAGGGACACTAAGGCGCTTGCTCATGGAAGAGAGTGCAATCCATATCAGCAGCATCGCCAATCCGAGCGGATAGGTAAATAGAGGATCATGCGCATAAAGACGCTGAGAATTTTTTATTTTTTCAATCTTTTCCATAACCTCTGAGAACGGCGTATTATGTTCAAAAAGCGGATCGCCGATAAGAACCTTCACCGCATCTGAATCCATCTTCCCAACTATGGCACCGTTACTCTCTGCACGAACCATGACATCAGGGTCCAAGCCTTCGATCAGCGTCACCATCATATCCGTATCCGTGCTATAAGGGGATATCCGGTACAACCGTGTATCGTATCCGACCAAAGCGATATTCTCTCCCCGAAGATGGCGAACCATATCAATCGCCGAGACTTTCTCCGATTCAAACGCCTCACGCGATTTTTTAGAGAGATCCAGGGCAATCAACACATCAACACTCCCTTCCCCTATCGCATCCTCATCCAGTATCACAGGCTGTGCCATCGCTATGATTAGCAAGATAGAGGCAGCTAACAACAAAGTATTGCGTCCGCGAAGCCCCATCGTAATTTCAGGTGCTCTGAGCTGAGCCAAAACCTCATCGCTAAAGGGGGCGGATTGGGGAGCTTTTTGTGTCTGCCAAAAATAAAAAAGTACAGCTACTCCGGGAAGCATCCAAAAGAAAAATTCACTGTGCAAAAAGGTCATTTTATCCCCTTTTGATTCCGTCCGTACAAATATGCCAACAGAAATAAAAAGGCTAAAAAAAGAGGATAAATATAGTAATACTCAAAATAACGGTGCGTCGCCTGAAGCTTATACGAGGGGAATTTTCGACTTATGGTATCGATCCAATCACGATCTTTGAGAGGAGAGACAAGTGCGGTTTGGACTCCCGTCGGCAGTGATTTAACAAACGTATCCGGTTTGTTTGACACGATAACGGCCAAACCTTTCCCCTCCTCAGAGGTAGCAAAAAATCGGCCAAAAGTTCGTTGAACCGATTCGGAGACATCTTGTTTAGACGTCTGCATCAAAATGGATTTGAGCACATCATGTTCATACGTCATCGGGACTACCGTGTCCGGAGGTATCCACAATGCGATCCGCTCATCCGGACGGCGATCGATAAAAGAGGAAACTTCGGCACGTACTTCAGATTCATTTGACGAGGGATCGAGGATCAGAAGGATATCCCATCCGCCTCCGTGACGAGGCATTTGCAGATCCCGTACCGGTGACATCAGTGCTACAATCAAAAATGAAATCATCGCCCATTTGGCTATCCATATCCATAAGGGCGGTTTGACCCCTACATCACTGAACATTGCCGTTCTGGGGAAATAGAGAGGATTGGAACGCAGCGGACAGAGCGCTTCACACGCCAAAAAAAAGAACAGTAAAAATCCTAGTTTCGAAAACTGAAAATAGACCTCATCAAACATCAATGATCTCTAGATAAAGGTGATAATACCCCAGAGTCTCCTCATCAATTGCGTCCACTACAGGAGCATATTTGTACGGCTCTAACCGTTCAAAGAGATTATGATAGGCCTGCTTCGTTCGTTCATTATCATTCGAAAAGAAATACCCTATGCGGCTGATCGCATACGCCGCATATTTCGGATCGCTCAAACGGATCGATTCCAGTGCTTTATACGCTTTGTGCCGTTCGCTGAGGCGTCGGTTGCGCCATTTTTTGAGGATATAAAAAACAAGCGATAATGATACGACGACACCGATTGTAATAGCCCCCGCAAAAAGGTAAATCGTATAATCGTGTATCTCGACCAGCGGTGCGATATCATTGACCGGAATATCCGCCATAGTAGTACTCATACTCTTCCCTGAAATAAACGGCGCAATGTCACGGAAGCCGAAGCGTCCGTATACAGTTTGGTTGCTCTGATCCCGTCACGTCGGAGACGATCAAACAGCGCGGCATCATGTTCACGAACTCTCTCATGGTATTTACGAACGCTTCGGGTATTAAAATCCCCCTCCAATACCGCTCCGCTTTCCGGATCGATCAGTGCACTAAACCCCAGCGGTTCCGGCTTTTCCTCGAATCGGTCACGTACCACGATGGCGACGACTTCATGTTTTTTCGCCAACAGCCGCAAATCGGGAATTTCAAAAAAATCGCCGAGCACGACGATGAGAGAGCGACGTTTCAACCGTCGGTAAAGGGTTGTTGCCATCGTATTGTAATCGGCATGACGATGAAGCAGTTCAGAGCCTAAAATCGTCTCGACACTTTGTGCGACGGCAAAGCGCTTTTTGCTCGCACGTACCTCATCACGCAATGTTTCGGAAAAATTGATATGGGTAAATAAATCTCCGTTGCTCAGTGCCGAATACCCGATCAAAGCCACTGCTTCCGCAAGAGAGTCGATTTTGAACTGCTCTTTTCCGAAATGGAGACTTCCCCCCAGCATAGCGACCGTGACTACGGAGAGTTCTCTCTCTTCCCGAAACACTTTCACAAACGGACGCTGCATCTTGGCGGTGATATTCCAGTCGATATGACGGGTATCGTCGCCGCTGACGTATTCGCGAAGTTCGATAAAATCATACCCCTCTCCACGGAACATGGAAGGGTTGTTACCGATACGGTCACCGATGATTTGGCGGCGGGCTTTGAGAAGAATGTGGCGGCTGTTTTTCATCGGTTAAGGTATCGGTACCGCTTTGATGATCTGCTCGATTAAATCATCGATTGCAATCCCCTCCGCTTCCGCTTCGTAGCTCAATACGATACGGTGACGCATCAGCTCTTTGATGATAGAGGCGATATCGCTCGGAGTCACAAACTCTTTCCCGCGTAAAAAGGCTACCGCACGTACCGCTTTAAACATATCGATACTGACACGGGGACTGGCACCGAACTGCAAATACCGCTTAATCGATCCAAGCCCGAATTTCTCCGGTTCACGCGTCGCGGTAACGAGGGTAATCATATAACGCTCCACCTCTTCGTCAACATGGATCGTTTTGACTTTCTCTTTGAGGGTATTAAGGGTATCGACATCGATGACCGCATTGATCGCTTCCGCACTCGACGATGCCACACGGCGGGCAATGGAGAGTTCCTCTTCGGCACTGTTGTAGCCGACCGTGATTTTGAGCATAAAACGATCCAGCTGCGCTTCGGGGAGAGGATAGACCCCTTCGTTTTCGATCGGATTTTGCGTCGCCATTACGAGAAACGGCGGAGAGAGTTTAAAACTCTCATCCCCGAGTGTCACTTGACGCTCCTGCATCACTTCGAGCAGTGCCGACTGCACTTTTGCCGGGGCACGGTTGATCTCATCGGCGAGGAGGAGATTGGTAAAGATAGGCCCTTTTTTAATTTTGAACGCATTGTTTTTAGGATCGTAGACCTCTGCCCCTAAAATATCGCTCGGCAGCAAATCGGGGGTAAACTGTACCCGTTTAAACCCGAGTCCCAAAGCCGAAGAGAGCGCTTTGACCGTCGTTGTTTTCGCCAGTCCCGGAATCCCTTCGATGAGGATATGTCCGTCACACAACAACCCGATCAACAATCCGTCGATCATCTTCTCCTGACCGACGACGACTTTGGCTACTTCGGAGCGTATTTGATTAATAATATCTATCATAGTGTCACCTTTTTATCTGTTGTGAGTTTATCGTGTTTCTTTTTAGGTTTTTCTTTCCGTAGCAATCTGCATCCTCATCCCGTACTGGATACGGGATCCATCTTCTTCTCCTGTATCAATCCCAGCTCTTCGCTGATGTCTTTGATGAGTTTGCTTAGAGGGCGTTTGTTAATATTTTTATCTTTTGTGTCTGAACACATTATCAAAGATTTGACATATTCTTCGCCTTTGTCTTTGAAAATTTTGGTATCTTTTAAAAGTACTTGTATAGAAGCATCATTGTATAAATCATATCTATCTTTTAACTCTAACACTATATCTTTATGCCTATTGTATTGTAATTCCAAAGCCAAATCTTTAATGTTTTTATCTGCTTTATCAATCTGCAATGTATCTGATGATTTATTTTTAAAAGTTATTTCAAAATCTTTTTCTTGATTGCACAAAACTAAAGGCATTGTAGTCGTAAATTTTTTTATACTATTGAAATCATCTTGATAGGGATGAATATGCGTATCTAATGTAAATTCTGTAGTGTGTTTGAGAGTCCTATTGCAAATTTGACACGAAGGAATGAGATTATAAAAAGAGAGAGCAAAATATGGATATTTTTCTTTTGATAAAAAATGATCAAAATCCGGTCGTGTATATTGCTTGGATTTATTCATAATAGTGTATGTGTAGTTTTTATTACAATACGGGCAAACATCAATTTTCAAGGCATCAGCCAAATTATATCCTCGATATTGTGTTTTAGCTTTTGTAGTAAATTTTTTATATCCATAAAGATTTTTTTCATCCCCAACAAATGCTTTTTTTATAATACCAATATCCAATGACTTGTTCTTTATTTCATTTATTAGACTTTCAAAATCGGCAGGTTTGCACTTTATAATTTCTTTAATCTTTTTATCTGTAAAATAGCTTGTTTCTTCTGATGTAAATAAATGTTTACCTATATACTTTTTTACTCCTTCATAAAACTCATTTACAACCGAATCATCAACAAAAATCTTAATCATTTTTTACTCTGCGCTTTTAGTCTTTTTATTGCCTCTTGATGTTCTCTAATTTGTTTATCAATATCGCTTGTTTCAAATCTATCATCATATAGAATTTGGAGTTCTTTTTTTAATATTTGTTCTCCAATTAAATTAATGATATTTTGCGCTTTTATTTGTGTTAAGTTTATTTGTGTATTTGGATTTGAGAGAAAATCATAAACATCATTTATCTTCTCTTTCGCAAACTCACCCATCAAACCATCTTCCATAAAAAAACCGTGAGAAAAGAGGGTGTGAATATTGGATCCAAAAGGATTAATATCTATATGATCGCTTACATTGATACAGTTTCCATTTTTTAATCCATCAATATTTAATTTTGGGTATTTTTCTTTTGTTTTTTCATCGAATTTATCTAAAAATATTACATTTTCTTTGGGAATATCAGAGAGTATGAAAGGAGAATGAGTAATAAATATTATATGAATATTTATGTCAAAATCTTTTAAAGTCATAATGATATATTTTAAATACTGTTTTTGCCATTGTGGATGCAAACCTAATTCTGTCTCATCTAAAAATAAATTTATTTGTTTATATTTAGTGTCTTTGAGATTGTCAACTTGATACATAAGATTAATCATAAAGCTAAATAGAGTTTTTTCTCCACTACTTAACGATTTATAAGATTTATCATCCTCAAAATATTCTATATCAACCCAAGGAGCAATGTTAGTAAGCAAGTTACTTAAAAGTTTTATATCAACTTTACGATTTAAATATTTATCAAATATTTTTCTATCTTCAGTGTTTAATATTTGAGATTCGAAATTAACGCTATTGATTAATTTTTGCATTTCAAAGTTTAGAATTTTTTCTTCTTTTAGAAAATCAATTAAGACGCTTTGGATTTTTCCAACTTCTTCAATTGTATTGTTAATGGTTTCTTGTGAATTCTTTGATTCAAAAAAAGCACTATAAATTTTTTTAAATTTTCTATGATAATTTTTTTCTAGAATTTTCAAAGCTATATATATTTTATTCAAATTATCATAGTCTTTATCCGTATACAATGCAGTAACTTTTGATTTTACATCATATGGATTGGTATGAATGAATAAGTTATTTTTGTTTGAAACAGTTATTGGATTCTCATTGTCTATCAATGAATTCCCAACGACATTAGCAGATAATTTATCAATTTTATTTAATACTTTTTGTATATTTATACTTATTCTTACAAGATTAGGGTTGAAGAATTTTTCTATAAATTGATTTTTTATTCCCCTCCTAAATATATTGGCAAATTTTTGTTGTGATAAGTATTCTAAATTATTTATATCAATTTGTTCTTTATTATTGACTCGTTTATATGGTTCTAAAAGTAATGAAGTTTCATAACCATCTGATTTATGATAAATAGTGTCTATAAATTCATCATGATTACCATCTTTTAAAGTATCTAACATATAATTAAAATGTATGCTATAAAAGTCTATATTTTCTGGTTCTATTGAGCTTAAGTCTATTTGTTGACCATTTAAAAATGCAAGGATACCAATTCTTGACATATTGTTGGAAAATACATCTATTAGCATACTTGCTTTATAAAAATCAGAGCCATTAAATAGAATTAGAAAACCTTTATATTGATTATTTGCTTCTGCATTTTTATACTTTAAAGTTTCAGCCGCTCTAAATTGTTGATATTCATCACTTTTATCATAATCATTTTTATTAAAATTTTTAAAATTATTATAAAAAATCAACATAAAAATGAATTTTATTACACTTGTTTTTCCACTCCCATTTTCCCCTACAACCGCCGTGAGCTTGATATTTTCCCCAAAAAAGTGTTCAATATAATCGTTATTCTTACACTTTTTTTTCTTTTTGTCGCAGATAGTTAATTTTTCACCGTCATAATTACACTCAAATTTCGGACTAAAATTAAACCCTTGATTCTTTATATTTTTATACTCTTCAACCCATAAATAGACTAATTCCATCGGCTTTTCCTGTCTGGTTGGTCTTTCCGTTCGTGGTGAGCCTGTCGAACCATGAACAACTCACCCTTCGACAAGCTCAGGGCGAACGGCAAAAAAATTTATATGTTTTTAATGGTATCTCTTATCCCCTTAATACATCGAAATTCTATTTTGCACCCCAAATGTGGTACAATACTAAAAAAGGAGTTTGCCATGCGTACCAGTACCAGCATCCGAATCGACAACGATGCCAAAGAGATCGCTACCGCTGTTTTAAAACAGTACGGCATGAGTCTCAGTGACGGTATCAACCTCTTTTGTAAACAAGTCGCCCTCACCCACTCCATCCCTTTCGAACTCAAAGTTCCAAGCGAGCGGATGAAAATTGCCCTCCAAGAACTCGAAGAGCGCAAGGGTGAGAAATTCACCTCGATGGAAGCATTAAAACGAGATTTACTCTCGTGAAATACGATATTTTTCGGACGGCATCGTTCAAAAAAGGGTTTAAAAAGCTCTCTTCCAAACATCAGGAAGAGGCATTCATCGTCATCGAACTATTAGCCAATGGCGATGCACTTCCGCAAAAGTACAAAGACCATCTTTTAAGCGGAAACTACAAAGGATGTCGTGAATGCCATATTCGACCCGATTTGTTGCTGATCTACCGAATAAACGAAGGAATACTCGAACTAGCTCTTATCGAAGTCGGCAGTCACTCCGATCTATTCGGATAATTTTTCTAACCTCTTTTTGGCTTCGCTTAAACCGATCGTATTTGTTTCAAGTGCATCAATAATCGGATCATAACGCTTATCTCCGCTGAGAGCCAGCATCAATACCAACTCTTTCCTACTGCCGGCTTTTTCCCAAAACTGAGCCGTTTTTCGGCGCGGACGATGTTTCCAAAGCCGCCGTGCAATCTCTCCGAGCAGAACTCCCAAAGCGATCAGCGCAGTATAAAAGGCGTACCGTTTTAGTGTCGACGTATCGGTGAGATCGGGAGCATCGAGCAAGGAGGATATATCGTATCCCTCACTCACCTCAACCTGTATCGGAGCGCTCTGAAGCATTTTCATCCGGTTGTGTACCGTATCGAACACGCTCAAACGCATCGGCGGGATCACATAGGGCTTTTCCGCGACCAAAGCGAACTCTTGGCGTACCTCGCCCGAATAACCGTCTCTTGATGGAGAGAGTAGCTTTTGAGGCGGTTCGGCAAATACCTTCACACCGCTGATATTGAGCTCATACGGGACAAAGCGATCCAAATTTCCTGACCCTTTGATAAAAATACTCAGATGAAGAGGCTCATAAGCACGGACGGTTGTATGATCTACGCGTGCTTCCAATGTAATATTTCCGGTCAATGCAGCGCTGTTCGGCTGCGATTCAAAAGAAAAAGACGGAAGAGATGTTTTGGTGGAAATGACATCTTTTTGACTGACATTATCTCGCCCTAAATGGGCATTGTAATCGATTGATCCCGGAGAAACATATTCGACTAATCCATCCAAAACAACATCGATCCGGCCGCTTCTTTTAGGGGTGATGAGCAGTTCAAACGAATCGGTCCGCTTCCCTTTGACGACTCGATCTTGTTCACGCAAAATACTGATCGAATAGTCCGGATTTTCTTTTAGATTGAGTTTGATGGTGTATTCGGTCGCACTTCCCTCAAAAAGACATTCATATCGGGCGAGGGCACTTTGTCCTACACGAAGCGATTTGGGGGATTCGACAAGCTGCCAATGATATGCCTCTGCCCACACGCACAAAGGAAACAATAGGATCAGGATCACAATCCTACCACGGCTTCGTTTCATGCACACTCCTTTGATTAATCAACTCATATTGGCGGGAACTGAGTTTCGCTTTTCCCTGTGACATCGAAAAACGGGGATCACTCTCGGTCTTTTTCCCCTCATCTCCGCCGCCGCCGGAGGCCGTATCGGTTTTCATGTTTGAACCGCCCCCCTCTTTCGAAGTTTTTTTCTCACCCGTAGGTTTGTTCTCATCGGCAGAAAAGCTGTCTTTTTTCTCTTTACGGACACTCAGGCTTTTTTGTTCCTGCACATCCTCAATCGCATACAGATTCTGATCCGCGGCTTTCGTATAGCGCAGTGTCAACGATTTCAAATAGGCTTCGCGTGCCTGAGCAAATTCCTGCAGACGGATATGACAATTGCCCATATTGTAAAAGACATTGGCTTTAAACTGTTTATCGTCCGAACGGATAGAGTGATAAAGGCTCAATGCTTCCTGATATTTTCCCGCTTTATAGAGTGCATTGGCACGGTTGTATCGGGCCTTCTCCCCTTCGACATGGCGATACAGATCGGCAGAGCGTTCAAAGTTCCCGTGCAGATAATTTTGTTTCGCCAAATAAAGATAGCCAAAATCCAAAACGCCCCCATGTGCCGACAATCCGATCAGAGCGGCCAACGGGATCAATGCCCGCGACACTTTCTCTCCTACCGAGGTAAAGGCGGCGACAAAAGCGAGCAACGCGATCATAAGCGGAACGTAAAACAGCTCCTGATACCGCAACACTGACGTACTCCCCGCGAAATCTTCCCGACGGGCATCATCGATCAGCGAGCGCACCGAGCTGCTGTCAGCTCCCTGAATCATTTTCCCCTCGTAAATAAGCGCTTCAACAGCATCATTACGAGCACTTACCACGATATGACCCGCTTCGTCTTTGAGAAAAGAGCCATCCGGCATAGGCAGTGTACTCCCCTCATGGGTAGCGAGCATTACGACACTCACTGCCAAGTTGTTATCGCGGATAAACTCCGCTTCTTTCAGATATGAACCCTCATCCCCTCCGTCAGTGAGCAGAATAACGATCGGACGGGCGGCATGGGACATTTTTCGCGCCAGTTCCAGCGCACTCATCATATCCGTCCCTTTGGTAATGATCTGCGATTCGTCCAATCCGTTGAACAAATGTTCAAGAAGCTCCGTATCTTTCGTCAAAGGAGAAAGGACAATCGCACTGGTTGTAAACCCTACCACACCGAAACGGTCACGATGATCGCTGTGTACTACTTCCTTCAGCAATTTTTTCGCAGCTTCCAGACGGCTGGGAGAAATATCCGTCCCCCGCATCGAATACGACAAATCGACTGCGATGATGACATCGGAGCCCGCTTCATCCACCGTAACCGGCTTTTGCGAAATCACAGGTCGGGCAAGAGCGATTATAAGAAAGGTCATCGAAATCAGCAGCCACACCTGTCTATTCCAACTATTGCGTCGTGCCAACCAAAGATACCATCCGACCAAAAGCAATGCGATAAACCAAAAAGGAGAAAGAAAACTCATGCTCGTATCCTCCTTCTCCACATCAGCAGCATAATGATCATCAAGGCCGCAGCAAGAAGCCACTGATAATAGTGGGTGAAGAAAGTATGCTGCCGGCTTTTGATCGATGAGCGTTCCAGCGTGTCAATTTCATCGTACACTGCCTTCAACTCTTTTTGGTTCGTTGCCGCATAAAATTTCCCGCCCCCGTCCTCAGCCAGTTGTTTTAAAAGGGCATTGTCAAACTCACCCGGCTTTCCGATACCGATAGTATAGAGCTTTATCCCGGCTCGCTGCACCATCTTAATGGCCTCTTTGGGAGAAATTGAACCGCTGTTATTCTCTCCGTCGCTCAGGAGAATAATCACTTTGCTGCGTGCCTTGGAATCGCGCAGTGCATGTACAGATTGTGCTATCCCCTCCCCTATCGCCGTATTCTGACCCGCCATTCCGTGATTCAAATATCCGATCATTTCAGCGATAATCTCTTTTTCATACGTTACGGGAGTCGCGATGAAGGCAAAATCTCCGAAAAGTACTACTCCGACATTGTCTTCGAGACGCTTCATAACGAAATCCGATGCGATTTTCTGGACACTCTCAAATCGGCTCATTCTAGGATCCTCATTGCTGAACCCCGACGCATTCATTGATCCGCTCCCATCGAGAGCAAGAACCATATCGATCCCGTTACGATTGCGCGGGTCGGAAAGATCCACGACAACAGGAGTGGCCAACGCACCTACCATCAACGTAACAGCCAGTGCTTTGAGCAGCCATTCGAGATTGCGCCATTTACCGACAGCACCGAAAAAATGCAGATGGGGAAAATAGCGCGGATTTGGAGCAATTTTACATTTATAGAGACAATACAATAGTGGAGGAAGCAGCAAAAATGCCCACAGAAAATCAAACGACCATACATTCATGCGGTAATTATAACTCTTTTACCGACACGAAACGTTTGGGTCTAAAAGAGCCTCTTCTTTTTTGGCATGCGCGCATTGGACTTTATTCATTATGACGTCGCTGAAACGGGTTTGCCATAACAAAGAATTTTTCATTTTAACCGAACGCAGATCGTTTCGGATAAATTTTGCGTCCCCTAATTCCGCATCGGTAAAATCGGTTTTGTGTAGAATCGCATCCGAAAAATTCGCTTTCCAGCTTTTGGTTGAGCGTAAATCGGCGTGACTCAAATTCGACTGTTCCAAATGGGTTCCTTTGAAATTAGCCCCCTTAGCACGGATACGGGTAAGATCAGCACCTCGCATCGTCCCTTTCCAAAAAAGGGCTTTTTGCGCGTTTGCTCCGCTGAGATTGCAATCGCTGAAATCTCCCATCTCAAAAAGACTCTCATGCAAATCGGCACCGCTGAGATCGCTGCCGTGGAAATCCCCGCCGCTAAAGTCGTTTTGGCTGAGATTGGCACCCCGCAGATCACATCCGATACACTCTTTCTCTTCCAACGCTTTTTTCAGATGTGCTGCATCGTAAGCACTCAGCGAAACTCCTACCAAAAGAGCTAACAGTGCTTTTCTCATTTGATCCCTCGGATACGGTGAAGCTCTTTCAAAAATGCTTCAGAACGCTTACTCCCGACAATCGTCTCTTTTTTATTTCCATCTTTGTCGATAAAAAACATTGTCGGAATCCCGAAAAAATCATACCCGTCAGGCAGTTTGCTCTTATGTATATTTTTTTCGATCACGACGAAATTACGGTTCATATAAGCCTCTACCGCTTTATCGTGAAATACTTTTTGTTTCATATACGCACATTCGGGACAATCGTCCGTGGTATAGATCATCAGAACCAGCTTGTTTTCATTGCCTATTG
>NZ_JAQTQR010000070.1 GCF_028712165.1 Sulfuricurvum sp.
AACGCAAACAACACTAATTACCGTCCTGCTTACGCTGTAGCGTAAGTTTAATTTAATTTAGGACTGCGCTACCTTCCTATGCTATAACCGGAAGGGCTTGGCGTATAACCCCTGTGATAGCTATATTCTTGGAATGTCTCGGACAGGAATGAATTTAGAGAATTGGATGATGTAGCTTTGCACGTTGTGTGATAGTCATCTGAAAAACAAACAACGTTACTAAGCATGTAGACGCCTTTACTTCCTTGGTTTAGGACTCCGGTTCAATCCCGGACGCCTCCACCAACTTTTCAGCCTATTTCAGATATTTTCCCCACTTCTTTTATCTCTTATGTGTCCAAATTGAGCCATATTTACTATCCTGTATACTAAAAAAAGTAGCCTGTCCCCTTTTTCTTTTTTCTCTTGTCTTTTAGTAGCAGTATAACAATGCAGGGTGGGAAAAAAGGGATAGAAAGATAATTTTTTAAGCTATAAAGACATAAAAAATGGTGAAAAATAAAAATAGTTTAATATGGTCTCGTTTGCTATAATACACTCTATTCCACACTAAGGCACATAATTTGTCACTTTTTCAAAATCTGCACTTAGTTCCATCGAACAAGATGATAGTCTTATCATCTTATGAAAAAAAGTTTGTTTTGACCATGTTCAAATATGTTTAAAAGATTATGATTCTTTTAAATATGGAAAATACAGAATGACACCGCAACAATTATCTGAACTTGGACTTATTGTTGATAGAGCTTGCGATCTTGGTGATGAACAAGAACTTTTAATAATTATTGCTATAAACAGTGAGTATGTTGAAACCCTAAATGGCTCGATAGAAAAAGCAACTCTATATTATTTTTTAGCGAACGCTTGGAGCGGACTAAGAACTATTCGTCATTATAAAGATAAATCTTCTATTTGGAATTATGAGCAAGATGAAATTAACCATGAAATTATTTACTTACGCAAGGCTAAAAAAGAAAAAAGTTTTTTAGAATTACCCGTCGAATATCAATGTTCTATTCTCACAAATTTAGCAAATATATTTAGTCATGCGGGAAGGACAGTTTATGCACTCAGGCTTTATACACAAGCTCTTAAGATTGAAAAAAACTTTTTTATGGCTCGTGCTAATCGAGGATTGTGTTATTTATCGTATTTAAGATTGGATTATGACGAAAGCCATAAAATATTTTTTGCAAAATTAGCATACGATGATCTAATACAAGCATCAAAATATATAGATTTATATATTAAAAATGGGATTCACGTTGAATATCATAGTGACTTAAAAGCTCAATTTAATGCGGAGATACAGGGCATTGAAGCTCATGTTCAAAAAGATTTTTTGCTTACAAATCTAGAACTAGATAAGTTTTCTTTTGGAAAGTTACAAGAAGAACAGGACTATAGACGATGGGGATTGTCTAATTGTTTATTTCTTAGCTCAATGAACGATATAGGTAATCATAGTATCGCAGTACATGATCCGCTTAATCTCCCAAATCTATTTTCAGATATTGATAGTGGATTCCAAAAATATATTACATATTTTAATCAGATGAAACAAGAATATATTACCTACCGTCATTTGCTGTATGAAGGGATTCGAGAAAAAACAAATAAATTGTATGACCAAAATACAGCTCTTACAGATGATTACGATTATAATCTTTATGATATTGATACTGAAAAAATTAAATTGGCGTTTCGGGGATTTTATTCAATTTTTGACAAAATAGCCTATTTTCTGAATGAATATTTTGATTTACCACATGGCGAAAAAATAGATTTCCGTACAGTTTGGAAAGACAGTAGTAATTATAAAAAACTTAATCCTAAATTTGATGGATTGAGCAATTTAGCTTTACGAGGATTATACTTTATAAGTAAAGACCTTTTTTCTCCAAAAGATAACAAATCATTTATTACTGTTGTTGAACCAGAATCAGAAAAAATCAATGATATTAGAAATCATTTAGAACACAAGTTTATTAATATTAAATTGATTGATGTCAGTGAATATCAAATAGAAGATAAGAGGGAACAGAGTAAACAAATTACAAGGGATGAGTTAGAAAATAAAACGTTGCATTTGGCAAGATTGGTGCGTGAAGCTATGCTTTATCTTTCTTTTACTGTGCATATTGAAGAAGATAATAATAGAAGCACACATGGAAAATATATGTCAATAGTATTAGAAACTCTGAGGTCGAGATAGATAAACCACCATGTCTAAAGTAAAATCAATAAATGAAAGAAAATACATGATTATAAAAGATGCGATTGAAAAAATTTATGAAACAAATACAAATTACTCTCACCCTGAACAGGCAATAAATCAGGCAGAATCACTTAAATCACTATCAAGCGACTTATACACAGACTCAAAACGATTTATTTATGAACTTTTACAAAATGCAGATGATTCGTCCGTAAATGGGCAATTAGTGAATGCGGAAATTAAACTTTTTCATAATAAATTAGTTGTGGTTCACAATGGAAAAGCTTTTGATGAATCAGACATTAGAGGTATTTGTGGGGTTAACAATGGAACAAAAAAATCTTCCATCGACAAAACTGGTTATAAAGGGATAGGCTTTAAATCTGTATTTGGACAATCGGACAAAGTGATCATCTTTTCAAATGGCGAATATTTCAAATTTGATGCAAATCACGATTTCGGCTGGAAAAAAGAATGGAGTTTAAATAAAGATACTTGGGAAGTAGACAATAACAGAAAATTTGTTTTTCCTTGGCAGATAATTCCCATTTATACTTCTGAAAAAGAGATAGAACAAGAGATTCAAACTTTTTTAAAGACTGATTGGAATGTAGCAACAATCATCGAGCTTTTTAAAAAAGATGATGTACAAAATGCGATAGAAGAGTTATCAAGCAATGTTAATATGTTTTTATTTTTAAAAAATATCAACAGCATAAAATTTACGACTGATCAAACAATTGAAATTTCCATTGACAGAAAAACAAAAGACGAATATACGCTATCTAAAAATAAAGACATTAAATCTCAATGGATTATTAGAACAGTTCGCTTAGAGGTAACAGATGAATTAAAAAAATCACTCCAAAATGAAAGAAATATTCCCGATAAGCTATTGCAAACCGATAAAATAGAATTGACTATGGCTATACAAAAAGGAAAAGAGGGGTTAAAAAAATTAGCATCTAATGAGAGTTTATTATATGCTTATCTACCGACAGATGAGAAACGCTACTCTTTGCCTATACTTGTAAATACTACTTTTTTAATGTCTGCAAATCGTGAATCACTTCATGCTGATTCTAAATGGAATCAATGGCTATTTAAATCAATCAGTCTTGAATTATTTAAATGGATAGCATCACTGGTAAAGTGTGAATATTCCTATCAAGCGTATCAGTTAATACCAAATAAGTTATCAACGAATGATGAGTTAAGCAGAGAATATAACAGAGGTATAGATGAAGCTGTTGAAACAATAGCTTTTATTCTTTCAAAAGAAAATGAGTTACTAAAAGTCAAAGAAGCGATTATAGATTCAACTTTTTTATCCGAAAAGACTTTTATAGGTTCTGAAATTGTTAGAAAATTCATTATTCATAAACTTGGAAATGAAAATTTTATAGTTGAAAAACCTTTTGTAGTAAATACAAGTTTTAACTCATTGCTTAAAGAGATAGGCGTTGTAATATTTACATGGAGTGATGTACCTGCTTTTTTTGCTTTTGAAGATTTTTTGTCTGAACATACTGTGGACAAAAATATAAAGCTCATACAATATTTTAAAAATGAGAGTGAGATAAAAGACTCCACAATTGATGAGAAAAAATTAAAAAGTTGGGCTTTTATTTTTGATCATAAGAATAAGCTAAATCATCCAAATAATGTATATTTTCCTACATCTGATGATAAAACTTGGAATAATCCTGAAAGCTCATTATCATTTTTACATCAAGAAATTCAAACATGGCTACTCGAAAAACAAAAAAGTAGAGAGTGGTTAGAAAAACTGGGGGTTGTAGAAAAAACAGATATTACATTTCTAGAAAAAACTATCATTCCAAATGCAAAAAATTATGTTACAAATGAAAATGCCATTGAGACAATACAAACAATATTTAGCTTATATAAAAAAGAGAAAATTGAAGATCAATTGGCACAATTAGCTGATTTAAAACTTCTTACAAAAACAGGGGTATTAATATCTGCATCACAATGTTATTTTTCTGATGAGTATAATCCAAAACTAAAAATTGAAGAAAATATCAAGGATGATATATTTTTGAGTGAAAAATACTTGCTTTTAGATGATGATAAAGATCATCTTAGGATATTTTTTAAATGCATGGGAGTGCAAGATAGCATTACTGTTTTAAGCATCAACGAAAAAATTCCTAAAGAAATATTTATTCAAGAATATGGTTTACCAAAAGAATATTTTACACATAATCTAAATAGCTATGGATTTTCAACGAGTAGTTACAAGGATATAGTCATATTAAGCTTTTTATCTCAACTAAAATATTTCAATTTTTCTAAACTTTTTTGGGATTTTGTTATTCAAAACATATCAGTGAGTGAATTAACAAAAAATGCTAGAGCATATTGGGGACATCATGGAATGCAAGGGCAAACAACAGGTAACTTAGTAGACAGTTATTTAAGATGGCATGTACAGAATATAAAATGTATCCCCACAAAAAAAGGGTTTTGTGAAAAATCAATTTCTGTATTTATTAATAATAAAGAGATGGGAGAACTTGCAGGTGAATATTTACCTGTCTTTGATGGCTCTATCGAACTTACGCAAGATTGGAAAGCATTTTTTAGTTTCAAAACAGAATTTCAACTTAAAGATTATTTAGAATTGTTAACTGCCATTTTTGACCATAAAACAAATGAAAATAAATTAAAAGAACCTAACAAAAAAAGAGTTCAGCAAATTTTCCAAAAACTCTTAGTGCAATCAAATAATTGGAATATAGCAGAGATTGAAAAAGTTAAAACTTGGGCAGAATCAGCTTTTTTAATGGATGAAGATTTTAATATTGTTGAAGCTAAAAACTTAAAATATTATGCCGATGGGGATACATCGATTTTTCAAGAGATTTATCAATTCATTGGGTTGAATGAAGAAAATAAAGCGCATCAAAATATTGATAATTTATTAGAATATTTTGGAATAGAAATATTAAGACAAGATAATTTTGATATTGAGATTGAAGGAGATAAATTAGACTCTGATTTAAAAGATAAGTTAGAAAGTATCTTCCCATATTTGGAAAATTGGATTGTTAAAGTTGATAGTGATTTTTCAGGTGAACAATTAAAAGAACTACATGAAAGGCTTCAAAAACTAGCTATTTTTGAAGCTACTAAACTTTCTTTATCGTATGATGGAAATATTTTAAAAACAGTCCAGCTTCATTGGGATAAAAATGAATTGCTAGTAACCAAACATTGGTCTTCTAATAAAGTTTTAATCTCATTGCCAAAAGTTTTATGTGACTATTTCGATCTCAAAGGTTATGAAGATAAATTAGAGTTTTTGTTAAGAGAAAATGATATTTCAGAAATAGATGCATATTTTGAAAATGAAGGGATTGCATTACCTTCTATAGGTATTAAAGTATACCAACCAAAACAAAAAATCCACGATGATATAAGTCTTCCATCAATAGATACACCACAAACATTAGCTAGTTTTGGGATCACAAATTTTGAGGAATTTGAAAAAGCAAAGCAATTTTCATCTCAATTGATCCATAACACTATTCCAACACCAGAAATGTTTGAAGCTTCTCAGCGATTGATAGAACGAGCTACAAAAAATATTGAAATTTATTTAAAAACTCAACCGGAATATGATTGTACCGATATTGAACAAGTAGCGCCTACAATTTTAGGCGGTATCGTAAAAAATGGACAAGATATTAGTGTAGTGGCTAGACCATCAGATGATAATCAAATTATCATCTATTACGATTCAGAAAAAGATGTATTGGAGCTTGATGGAAGCGAACTATGGTATGAAGATGGGAAATCTACACCGAAACAACTTACATTAGGTAAGCTACTAAAAAATACTAAAATATCTAGGATTCCAGTATGAGTTTAAAAGAAGAGATTCTTGGTTTAATTAAACAACCTGAAAATGAAAGCGTTGAGTTTAAAGCAGTTTTGCCACCTTCAAGAGTGATTGCTAAAATTATAGCTTCGTTTGCAAATACCGAGGGTGGGTATTTAATACTTGGTGTTTTAGATAATGGGACACCAAAAGGGTTGAGTGGAGATTTTTTTGCTACGGAAACAGTGCATAAAGCTATAGATTTATTGACTCCACGACCAATAGTTAATTATGAATATGTTGACCTAAGTGCTAAAAGACTTTTTGTAATAAAAACAGAAAAATCGAATAATAAAATTTTATTTGAAAATGATATATACATACGTGTTGGTGAACAGACTCAATTGTCGGCTGCATCTGGTGAACCGGAATTTACATCACAAAAGTATCCTAAAGTTACTATATTATTCAATGATTTAATAGCACAATCTGAAAGCTCAACAGAATCAAAAAGAAAATATTTTGAACATATAAAAAGTATTTTAAAAATTATAGATGACTTAGGAAATATTTTATATCCTGATAATGTCGAGACAATTACAACAAATCAAGAAGGAAAAATATTAAGCCGTATTCTTTATTCATCTTTTACAGATAATTTTGAAACATATTTATCTGACTTACTTTTTGAGATATTTCTTGCAAAACCAGAGACTTTAAAATCCAAACAAGAAGTTACGATAGAGGAAGTTTTAAATTGTAGTGATATGCAAGATTTTGTACATTATTGGGCAAAGCAAAAGATAGGGAAACTTCAAAAAGGTAGTGTTAAAGGTTTTATAGAAGATACGAAGCAGATTAAAGATTTGGATGTTTTGGGAGCTGTGGAAATCAAAGAGATAGATAAATTATTACAAATTAGACATTTATTCTCACATAGAAATGGAATTGTTGATGAAAAATTTTTAAAATTTTATTCGAATATTGCACCATTAAATAGTGAGTTCAATATGGCAATTAGTGATATTGTTGTAAAACTCGAATATTTGATTGAAATAGTGAACCGCATTGATACCGCTTCAATTCAAAAATATAATTTATCCACTTAATA
The DNA here is from genome assembly GCF_028712165.1 of Sulfuricurvum sp. Taxonomy (GTDB): domain Bacteria; phylum Campylobacterota; class Campylobacteria; order Campylobacterales; family Sulfurimonadaceae; genus Sulfuricurvum. The sequence continues at coordinate 7,177 of NZ_JAQTQR010000070.1, forward strand.
GGCTGGATGATGAAACAGTTTTTTTTTGACATTCCAGTATATAGACTTTCAGAAAAAAAATATTATGTAGAACAAGATGCTAATAGTCGAAAAATTTATAAATACTTTTACCTAAAAAATGAAACTCGAATTCCGGCGATAAGTTATGAACGATTTTTAGAGTTACCAACTTCACGACCTGATATGTGGAGATACAATGAAATTATTGGTTATATAAGACTTTATATACTTGGGCATGAGATTAGAGGGGAATATTATCAGCATAAAGCCCTAAAAATTTACAAAACTAGAAGAAAACATTTTATATATAAAACGCATAAGCTTGCGGCAGAAATCAGTATCTTACATCAAAATGATACGCAGATATATGAATCAGTATTGAGGTATCTACAAAAATGTGAATTAGAACTCAAAAAAAGATACATTGATATAGAACATTTTAAACAAATAGGACAATATGTACAATGGAACTTAATGATTCAAATGTATCGTGATAGACTAAATACTCAGCATGATGAGTTAAATTAAAAAAGATAGATCAAAAATGAAAGTACAAAATATACTTGGAATTGAAAAATAAAAAATTGTATATGGAGTTTGAATGAATAAAAAAATACCTTGGTACAAGCAAAATCGTTTGTCACTTACACAATATGAAAAAAATGCTGAGCTTTATAAAGCTTCACTCGAAGCGTTTTTTAATAACGAGCTTGAATCCGATAAAACGATTTTAGGATTATCAGTAGCAGCGATTGGTTTTTATATGGCTTTATTTTTAAATAAAGACCTGCAAATTACTGGAATTATGTTTATAAGTATTATTGTATCCCTCTTATGTTTTTTACTTGTTTCAGGAATGATACTATTAATCTTTATACGAAATAAAAAACAGCTATTGCATATAGTAGAAACTACAGGAGGGATAAAAGAAGATACAACTCTCGAATTCCTTGATAAGTGGAAATATTTGCCATTTGTAATAGGAATTGTATGTAGTATCATTTTTACGATATTATTGATGTTTACAAAAATTCACGATGCAGGAAAACCTATGGCAGATAAGAATGAAAGAATAAAGGCAATTGATACTACACCAAAGCCAATGGGAGTTATTACACCATCAAACTCTCAGGCTGGTGTAAGTAATATTGTAAATTCAAATAGTGGCAATAAAGACGCAAATAAAACAGGATCTAAAGATGGCAAATAAAAAAGCAATATACACTGGAGACGGGCTGAGCAAGTTGATTAAAGCGAATAATTCAAACTTGGAACGTGGCATGAGTGGAGTGACAAAATCGAACCAAGCTGGGTCTAAAACATCATCCGACCAATCGAAAAAATCATAAAAGTAAAATCATGCTATTTTTTGAAAATTCCAAATTTTTGACTGCTGAAGAAAGTGCTGAGTTATTTCGATCTAATCCAAATTATCATCATCTACTCCTTGATGTATACCGTGAAACTACACCTGCATTTTTTTCATCAAAAGACCCTACACACTTAGCGTTGCAGATAAATATTATGCGAAATAATCACATTCTAGATGTTGATGAAGAATTGAACGTTAAGTATGTCGCAGGCTTTTATGCGGATATGCAATCCCCAACGATGGTGATATCATCTCTATATGTTAACTCAAAATACAGACAGCAGGGAATTGCTACAAAACTACTAAAATATTTTCAAGAAGAGGTATGTGGTGAAAATATGATTTTGGTGTCAGCCGTTTCCCCTTCAAACCATGAAGCGATTGATTTATTCCATTCTTTAGGGTTTACATCCCCTCTCCCGCTTAGTGAACCGGATGATTTAGGAGCACAATACGTTGATATGTTTTGGGCACAAAAAAAATTTAAAGTTTGGCATGAGGGAAGACTGCTAAAAGCTGAATTTATTTAAGCTATGGGAGTTTAATCCCTCATAACTTATTACTCTTCATCTTCCCATGTTACATTGGGGCAACAATTCCCTGAATTTATTACATCACAATTACGAACTTCAGTATCACTATGCGAAATTGTACCTTGTGGGTATTCCCAACAATTAAAAGTTATTTCTAAAGACTTACCACAATCACAACTAAATTCATATTCTGCTTGATGGTGTGATTCTGCACCCATTTGTCTTTCATCAGAGTCTACGATACTCCATTCTAATTCATCACATCCAATAGTGTGTTGTTTCTGACATGCATTACATTCTACGGTCATTTTTTTATTCCTTTGTTTAGATTAGCCATAACTTTCGCAGGATCATTCTTAAATAGTACTTAAGAATTATATACTTTGATTCAATTTTCTAAGTATTAGTCTATAGTTTTACTTGACAAATAGTATCACTTATGATACGTTTAGTAAAATTAAAAAGTATCAAATTTGATACCAAAAGAAGCTACCATGTTTAAATCATTAATACTCTCTGAACTCAAAAAACAAAAAGAGGCACTATCTATCCCTTATGAGGCTATCGCTACTCGTTCAGGATTAGGAATTGCAACGGTCAAACGGGCGTTTTCAGGGCATGATATATCCCTCGATACTCTCGACAAAATAGCGATAGCTTTGGGATGTGAGATTGCAATAAAACCGAAACAATCGGCAAAAGCACTCTATCAGGCGCAAATCGAGAAAAAAGCACAGGAGATTGTGAGTCGAGTGATCCAAACGTCTGCACTGGAAAACCAATCACCAAGCAATGAAGCGAAAAAAAAGATGTTTACCCAAGCCAAAGCGATGATCTCTAAAATGCCAAAATCAAAAGTTTGGGGATAGTTCTTTTTTAGTTGAAAGAATGTACAGAAAGATTTTTATGAATCATTTATAGATTTTCGTGTATACTTCTTTTCAGAATTGACCACTGCGTAGCGGGGGTCAATTATCCTTCGGTAATACAACTAATCCATGTCCTCCAACTTTTCCATTTTTATCTTTACGAAATTTTTGTTCAATGATCTCAAAATCTTTGTTTGTTTTTTTGCCTATGATGTGCCGACCGATGGGAGAAACCACTAAATCTGCCAGTTGTAGACCGTTTAGATTTTCTTTTTTATCTTTTAGAATTAGCCCACCCGAAATGCGATCTTCGATTTCAGCACCTTTGAGAAAACGGGTTCCTTTGATTTTTAGCTGTAACCAAGAAAGCTCAAGTTCATGGTCAAGCGTTCGATCCCGCTTTTCAGCAATAACAAGCCCTTTTTTCTCATCCGATTTAATCTCCATATAAAACCGTTCGACAAGGACATTTAGCCCAAGCATATACGGATCAATAGCGGCAAAATCGTATTTGGCAACATGCTCTTTTTTCTTGATCACGCAAGCAACGACTTTAAAATCAAGAGTAGCGATAATATGATTCAACTTCTCGTAGAAATTCTCACGAAACGCTTTTTCCTTTAGTCGTTCAAAGCCATTTTTATTGCGTGTGATGTCGGCAGTGTGAAGAATAATATCCGTTGTACCGAACATCTCTTTTTTGAACTGATCTATACGTTCATTGAGATTTTCGAGCTTATCACGATCTACGATTACCCCACCTAAAACAAATACGGGATATTGATCGTCAATTTTTGTGAGGTTATGATCACCAGACTCATCCAAAAAGAGTATTTTCATATTGGCAATAAGTCCTTTGATTGATATTTATTATGGTGATTATATCTATTGGAGCTTGTAATCATGGTAAATGTATAATGATAAGAGTTAATCCAACAGGGTAAAAATTAGAAAAACCGACATAGGTTGATATCTATGTCGAAAAAATCGAAAAAAATCGACATACTATTTGAGGCTAAAAATAGTTAAAGAGATAAGTATAATGTAGTCTTTAATGTAGTTTATTTTTTATGTACTCTTAAAAATATCCTTATTTAGCCTTTGTTCTATAGAGGACGCCTCCACCAACCATCCCAAAACTTTCCCTTTTCCCAGCCGGTCTAAAAATCATTATTATTGGTATATAATCTATTCAAGGTTAAAACATTTCCAGCGTACTCTCAAGATTTTCTCATGTTGATCCTATAGAATCCCATTATATTTTTATAAAAGGATAAATAGTGAAACGTATATTCTTTATCTGTTTGACATTTCTTTCCGTGTCTCTTTATGGAGCAATGGGTTCATCAGTCACTATTCCGACACAAGAACATATGAAATATACTTTTGGAAATCATAGAAACCATTTAGTAAAAAGTATGGAAGAACACCAGTATTATAAATCAATGGCACCCATGAATGAAGAGGATATCCGCAAGCATCTATCCGATGAAGGATATGGTGTCCGTGGTGTCAAACTCCGTGACATTGCTTCAGAACTGGTGTATCAAGTCTATGCTACTGATTCCACTGCAAAAGATATCAAACTTTATGTTGATCCTGCTAACGGATCGATTTTGAAAATGGAGCCGATACAATGAAAACGACGTGGGCATATAGTCTTATTTTAATACCGTTTTTAGGACATGCAATCAGTTTTCATGACCTTTCTGAACAAGCTTATACGGTTTCCGGGGAACTCATCCAATCACACGGACGTATGGATGCGATCGGTTTTGAAAAGGCTGCCGTTTTGGCAGGGGAGCCTTTGAGCATCGAGACATCCGGACGAAAGATACATGCGGATGCCCCTGCTGACAGCGGTCAGCAGTATGGGGTTATGGTTGATTATACGATGAAAATGCCGTCTCTTAGATCGGCACAAGCGTATGAATTTGACCTCCAAAAAAAAGGGACTGAATCTGAGATGTCGGTTCAAAAAGGGCTGATACAAGTAGCATTGAAACGTTCTTGGCTGATGTATCAGCTCGAGCAGGAAAGAAATGCGGTTCTGTCGCAAAAACGTGATTTTTCGTATAAAGCTTACCAAGTCGGAGAAAAGAAATTCAAAGCCGGACGATTGTCGCAGATGGAACTTTTGCGTTTGGAAAGCGAATACAAAAATACACTTCAAGAAGTAGCCGCGGTAATGATGGAAGCTGAACATGCACAGCACTATCTAAAAGAATCGGTTATGTCGCAGGAAAACGTTATCGTCGACGATATGAATTTTGAATTTATCAAATCTGCTGCATTGGAGGATCGTATTAACAATGCACCGTTGTTGAAATCATTGAATGTCCGGATTGAAGCGATAGATGCCCAGATTTCCACGCTGCGCCACTCTACAGTAGAATCTGTCTCATTTGGGGTCGGAATGACACAGGAACCGACACAGAACAGTCTCGATTTCCGTCTGACCGTGCCGCTGGCACTCAGCAGTAAAAATGAGAATAAAATTGCCGCATTGATGAGCGAGCGAAGTGCTTTGGTCCATTCGCGAGAAGTAAGCAAACAAAAACTTAACATCAGTGTTAGCGGATTGGTGGAACATTTGCAAGAGCGTGAAGAGAGAATCAAGGTTTTGAGTGAAAACGAAAACAGTTATGAAACTCTCTTTACGATAGCGCAAAAAGGGTATGAAGGGGGCGTAATAGGCCAATTCGAGTATCTTGCTGCCAAAAACGCTTATTATGATGCACGCTTACGCACGCTTCAAGTCAAACAAAATTACATTGAAGAAATGTCTACAATCGAAGAAAAAATCGGGGGGATCTGGTAATGAAAAAAAGTTTATTGATTCTGTTAAGCGCTACGGCATTAATGGCACAAATCACAATGAGTGACGCTCAAATGAAAAAAATGGGCATTGCAGTAGAACAGGTACGAATTATCAAGTCTGAACCCATGGGACCGTTTATCGGAAGCTTTGATTACAGCGACAAAGGTGCCCGAAGTTATACGCTAAGCGGCGAAGCTACGGTAGCGGAACTGATGAAACAAACCGGAGATACCGTAAAAAAAGGGGAAGTCATTTGTACCATTGCCTCTTCCGAATTGCTTTCAAGCAGCTATGAACTAAATGATCTTCGAAATCGTCTCAAAATGGCTCAAGAATATGCAAAAAAAGATGAAACTCTCTACAAAGACGGAGTGATATCCTTGCGTGAATCGCAAAAAAGCAACATTGAAGTTTTGAGTTTGAAATCCAAAGTCGCCGAGATAGAGAACCGATTTATTTTCTCTGGTGCGGATATTCAACCGAAAAACGGGATGATGTTCACGATCAGAGCGCGTCAAAGCGGTATATTGGCGCATGCTCCTCTTAAAGCCGGAGAAAAGATTGAACCGTTTGTCCCTTATCTGAAAATTGCCAGTGCAAATGCCCTCAGTGCGTTTATCAAAATCCCTCCAAAAATGATTGGAAGCATCCATAAAGGTGCGTTGGTGATGGACAAAACAGGTGCGGAAGCCGGAAAAATTACAGCAGTATCCTCTGCTGTTGACGTCATGAGCAATTCTGCGACCGCTGTTGCTGTTTTGACTGCAAATAATAATAACCGCGCAGGGACTTCGGGTGAATTTTATATTGCTTCAACGCAAACCGACAAATGGATATTGCTGCCGCGTTCTTCGGTTACAAAATACAAGAAAAACGATATCTGCTTTGTACAAACGTCAACAGGGTTTAAACCCCAAACGATTCAGATTCAAAAGATTTATAAAGATTATATCGCGGTGAAACCAGAGGGGTTGGACTCTACAACAAAAGTCGCGAGTGACGGGATCATTACTCTCAAAGGCGCATTAAGCGGATTGGGATTTGAATAATGTTGAACTCTATTATTGAATTTTCTCTCAAACAACGGCTCATCGTCATTCTCCTCTCCCTGGCCTTGTTCGGGTATGGGGTCTATTCGTTTTTGAAAATACCGATTGATGCTTTTCCGGATATTTCATCGACTCAGGTGAAAATCATTTTGAAAGCACCCGGAATGACTCCTGAAGAGGTTGAAAACCGTGTGGTTAAGCCGTTAGAAGCAGAATTGTTAGGACTGGAGAATGAAAAGCTACTCAAGAGTACTTCAAAATATGCGATTGCCGACATAACGATTGATTTTAATGACGGTACGGATATTTATCGGGCACGTAATCAGGTTTCTGAAAAACTTGCATCGCTCCTTCCGTCACTACCAAAAGGGGTAGAGGGGGGAATGGCGCCTATTACGACACCGTTGGGCGAAGCATTTATGTTTACGATTGAAGGAAACATAAGTCCAAAAGAGAAACGTGAATTGCTCGATTTTGTCATTCGTCCGGTATTACGGGGTGCAAAAGGGGTGGCGGATGTCAATTCTCTCGGCGGTGAAGCACGGGCTATCGTAGTGCAGCCTGATTATACGGCAATGCGCCATCTGGGAATTCCTCTGAGTACCTTGCAGGATACCTTGGAAAAAAATCTGAAAAATGACGGCGCAGGACGGGTTGACGCAAACGAAGAGAGCTATTTGGTTAAAGTTCAAAGCGGTGTCAAAGATGCGAGCGAAATTGCGAATATTACGATCCATTCCCACAACGGACCGATTCGTGTAGGTGATTTCTGTGACGTTCGAGACGATTCGAGAACACGATTGGGATATGTCACCAAAGACGGTGTCGGAGAAGCGACTGAGG